>NZ_JBVHOQ010000045.1:0-64130 GCF_055568375.1 Streptomyces sp. NPDC026062 | reverse complement strand
GCGACCTCGTCGTCACCCTGAACGTGGCGCCCGAGATCGCCAAGCTCGATCTACCCGTCCTCGTCGTCCACGGCACCCACGACGCGTCGGCCCCCATCGAGCTGACCGGCCGTCGTGCGGCGGAACTCGCGCCCGACAGCACCTTCAAGGTCTACGAGAACGCGGGCCACGGGCTGTTCGCCACACACCGCGAGCAACTGACCGCGGACCTCAGGGAGTTCGCTGAAGGCCGCTGAGCCTTTGGGGCGCGGGGGGCCCCCCCCCGCGGGGGGCCCGGCCCCCGGGCGGGCCCAAAACGCCGCGGGTGCCCCCCCCCGGGCGGGGGGGCCACCACGGCTCGGTCCGGCGGGATGCCGGGAAGGATGTGGCCTCAGACGTCGATGCGCGAGCGGTCCAGCGTGGCCGCCGAGCTGGTGATGAATTCCTTGCGGGGAGCCACCTCGTTGCCCATCAGCAGATCGAAGACCTTCTCGGACGACTCCAGATCGCCGATGTTGATCCGCCGCAGCGTGCGGTGGCGTGGATCCATCGTCGTCTCGGCCAGCTGGTCGGCGTCCATCTCACCCAGACCCTTGTAGCGCTGGATCGAGTCCTTGTACCGGACGTTCTTCCGCTGGAGCTCCAGCAGCCGCTGGCGCAGCTCGTTGTCCGAGTACGTGTAGATGTACTTGTCCTGCCCCTTCTTCGGCTGGACCAGCTCGATCCGGTGCAGCGGGGGCACGGCGGCGAAGACCCGCCCCGCCTCGACCATGGGCCGCATGTACCGCTGGAAGAGCGTCAGCAGCAGGACCCGGATGTGCGCGCCGTCCACATCGGCGTCGACCAGCAGCACGATCTTGCCGTAACGGGCGGCGTCGATGTCGAACGTCCGGCCGGACCCGGCTCCTATGACCTGGATGATCGCCCCGCACTCGGCGTTCTTCAGCATGTCGGAGACGGATGCCTTCTGAACGTTGAGGATCTTGCCGCGGATCGGCAGCAGCGCCTGGAACTCGCTGTTCCGTGCCAGCTTGGCGGTGCCGAGCGCGGAGTCGCCCTCCACGATGAACAGCTCGCTGCGCTCCACGTCGTCGCTGCGGCAGTCGGCGAGCTTCGCCGGCAGGGAGGAGGACTCCAGAGCCGTCTTGCGACGCTGCGCGTCCTTGTGCTGACGGGCGGCGATCCGGGTCCTGGCCGCTGCCACCGCCTTCTCCAGGACCGCCCTGGCCTGGGCCTTCGCGTCCCGTTTGGTGGAGGTCAGGAACGCCTTCAGCTCCTTGGCCACCACGTTGGCGACGATCCGGTTGGCCGCCGAGGTGCCCAGCACCTCCTTGGTCTGTCCCTCGAACTGCGGCTCCGCCAGCCGTACGGTCACGACCGCGGTGAGGCCCTCGAGCGCGTCGTCCTTGACGATGTCGTCCTCGGCTACGCGCAGCATCTTCGCGGAACGGAGCACCTCGTTGACCGTCTTGGCCACGGAACGCTCGAAACCGGTCACATGCGTGCCGCCCTTGGGGGTGGCGATGATGTTGACGAAGGACTTCAGGTTGGTGTCGTACCCGGTGCCCCACCGCATGGCGATGTCGACAGCCAGTTCCCGGGTGACCTCGGTCGCCGTCATGTGGCCGACCTCGTCGAGTACGGGCACGGTCTCCTTGAACGTGCCCTGCCCGGTCAGGCGCAGAACGTCGCAGACGGCCTTGTCCTGGGCTAGGTACTCGCAGAACTCGCTGATCCCGCCGTCGAAGCGGAAGGTCTCCTCCGTCTTGCCCTGCCCTTCCAGACCGCGCTCGTCGCGGACGACGAGGGTGAGGCCGGGAACGAGGAAGGCCGTCTGGCGGGCCCGCTGGTGAAGCGTCTCCAGGTTGAGCTTGGCGTCCTTCAGGAAGATCTGCCGGTCGGCCCAGTAGCGCACCCGGGTGCCGGTGCGGCCCTTCGGGATCCGCTTGCCCTTGAGCAGCCCGTTGGCCGGGTCGAAGGGGCTGTCCGGCCCCTGCTCCGTGAACATGCCGGGGACGCCGCGCCGGAAACTGATCGAATGCGTGGCGCCGTGGAGGTCGACCTCGACGTCGAGGCGGGCGGAGAGCGCGTTGACGACGGAAGCGCCGACGCCGTGCAGACCGCCGGAGGCGGCGTAGGCCCCGCCGCCGAACTTGCCTCCGGCATGCAGCTTGGTCATCACGACCTCGACGCCGGACAGCCCGGTCTTCGGCTCCACATCGACGGGGATGCCACGGCCGTTGTCGCGGACCTCCACGGAGGAGTCGTCGTGGAGGATGACCTCGATGTGGTCGCAGTATCCGCCGAGAGCCTCGTCGACGGAGTTGTCGATGATCTCCCAGAGGCAGTGCATGAGGCCGCGGCTGTCGGTGGACCCGATGTACATCCCGGGGCGCTTGCGAACCGCTTCGAGCCCCTCGAGTACGAGCAGGTGCCGCGCGGTGTAGTTGGAACCGTCTTGGTCTGCTCCGGTCAGCAGCGCAGTGGACGGCACGGACGTATCGGCGGTCACGCGGTTCGCTCCTCGCTGAATTTCATTTGGGGCCCAGTGGGTAACGGGCTCGGCTTCGGTCGCCGCTGAGAGGGTACCGAGGCCTGGTAGAGCGGGTGTAACGCCACCCTCGGAGAACCCTCACACTAGTCCAGCTTCGCATACACGTTCGATCCCTCCTTGGAGTGACGCGCACATCACGTTCCCTTCCAGGCATGAACCATTTAGGCTCCGGGCACGTCCTCATAAACAACCGGCAAGCCAGCCGGCGGGACCGACCAAGACAAGCAACGCGAAACCGTAGCGCCACGCAATACGGCACATTCGCCGCGAACCGGCAACAGACAGCCATCCTGAGAAGAAGTTTCGAAGAAATGCCACGAGCGGGAACGTTTTCGGCCTGGTTGGATGTTGACCCTGGTACGACAGCTCGTCGAGCTAGAGAAGAGGCGACGTGACTACTGTTCTGACCCCCGCGAGCCCGCTGACCGCAGCAGACCGCTGTGACCGTTGCGGCGCCCAGGCATACCTGCGCGTCGTCCTGATCAGTGGCGGTGAACTGCTCTTCTGCGCCCACCATGGTCGCAAGTTCGAGCCGGAACTCAAGAAGATCGCCGCGGAAATACAGGATGAGACGGATCGACTGACGGCCGTGCAGGCCCAAGCCGCCGAAGAGGAACAACACTGACACCTCGCATCCACGACGAGCCAGGGCCCGGTCCCGCACCGGCCGACGGGCGGCTCCCCATCACAAGGGGAGCCGCCCGTTCTCGTACCCGCCGACCCGTGCGGGTCAGGCGGCCCCGTCCATCCACTCGATGGCGGCGGAGATCCGCGTGTAGACGCCAGGACTGCCCGCGAGGCCGCACCCGTTCCCCCAGGACACGAGGCCGACGAGCTTCCCCTGGGCCACCAGAGGCCCTCCGCTGTCCCCCTGGCAGGCGTCATAGCCGCCCTGGGGTTCGCCCGCGCAGAGCATCGCCGAGGCGTCGTACGTGCCGCCCCTGCCTCCTGGGTAGGCCTGCTCGCACGAGCTGTCCGGCAGCACGGTCACGTTCGCGGAGCGGAGCGATGTCGCGTAGTCGCCGTCGCCGGTCGTGTCACCCCATCCGTAGACGACGGCGGGTGTCCCGGAGGTGTACGCGGAGTCACCGGCCTTCGCCATGGGGATCACGCTCTGCTCGGGCAGCGCCTCGGCGAGGGTGAGCACGGCGACGTCACCGCTGTTGGTGGCGGCGTCGAAACCGGGATTGACCCAGGTCCCGCTCACCGCGACCTCCTTGCCCCCGGTGCCGGTCAGCTCGTCGCGGCCCGAGATGATCCGCAGGTCGCGCACTTGGCCGACATCGACGCCCAGCGCCTCCCGGCTCAGACAGTGCGCGGCTGTCAGAGCCTTCTTCGGCCCCACCACGACGGCACCGCAGAACTGGCCGGCCCGGGTACCTCCGAACCGGTCACGGCTGGCGATTGCCACCACCCATGGACTGTCCTTGACGTGAGCGGGCTGACCGCCGATGACGATGCTGTCCGCGACTGCCGGGGCGGGCGACGCGAGCGGTATCACAGCCATTGCGGCCGTGAGGGCAAGCGCCCCGGTCATGGTGCGGACGACGGTACGGGACATACCTTCTCCTGACTCTGTGATGAACCATGCCTACCCAGAGTCATTCCGTCGATCCCGATCCGCACCTGCGCCCCTACAGAAGCGAGGGCCCGGATCCCATGGATCCGGGCCCTCGGCCTATGCGCTGAAACGACCTAGTCGAGATAGTCGCGCAGGACCTGCGAGCGCGACGGGTGACGCAGCTTGGACATCGTCTTGGACTCGATCTGACGGATGCGCTCACGCGTCACGCCGTAGACCTTGCCGATCTCGTCCAGCGTCTTCGGCTGTCCGTCGGTGAGGCCGAAGCGCATGGAGACCACGCCCGCCTCACGCTCGGACAGGGTGTCGAGCACCGAGTGCAGCTGCTCCTGGAGGAGCGTGAAGCTGACCGCGTCGGCCGGAACGACCGCCTCGGAGTCCTCGATCAGGTCACCGAACTCGCTGTCCCCGTCCTCACCCAGCGGGGTGTGGAGGGAGATCGGCTCGCGGCCGTACTTCTGAACCTCGATGACCTTCTCAGGGGTCATGTCGAGTTCCTTGGCCAGCTCCTCCGGGGTGGGCTCACGGCCCAGGTCCTGGAGCATCTGGCGCTGCACACGCGCGAGCTTGTTGATGACCTCGACCATGTGCACCGGGATACGAATGGTGCGGGCCTGGTCGGCCATGGCGCGGGTGATCGCCTGCCGGATCCACCAAGTGGCGTACGTGGAGAACTTGTAGCCCTTGGTGTAGTCGAACTTCTCGACGGCACGGATCAGACCGAGGTTGCCCTCCTGGATCAGGTCCAGGAAGAGCATGCCGCGGCCGGTGTACCGCTTGGCCAGCGAGACCACGAGACGGAGGTTGGCCTCCAGCAGGTGGTTCTTGGCGCGGCGGCCGTCCTCGGCGATGATCTCCAGCTCGCGCTTGAGCTTGGGAGCGAGCTTGTCCGAGTTCGCCAGCTTGTCCTCGGCGAACAGACCCGCCTCGATGCGCTTGGCGAGCTCGACCTCCTGCTCCGCGTTGAGGAGCGGGACCTTGCCGATCTGCTTCAGGTAGTCCTTGACCGGGTCGGCCGTGGCGCCGGCGACGGCGACCTGCTGCGCAGGTGCGTCGTCCTCGTCGTCATCGGAGAGGACGAAGCCCTTGTTCTCGCCCTCGCCCTCCTCTTCCTCACCCTTGCCGGCCTTGACTTCCTCGGCGGCGTCCTCACCGTCGAGGATCTCGTCGTCCTGCTTGCCGGCCTTCTTCGACGCGGTCTTCTTCGCCGCCGTCTTCTTCACGGCGGTCTTCTTGGCAGCCGTCTTCTTGGCCGCCGCCTTCTTCGCGGGGGCGGCCGCGGCGGCGTCATCGGCCACCGCGTCGACGGTCTCGGCCGACGGGGCCGCAGTGGCCGCGACGGTCCGCGTCACGGTCGTCTTGGCCGCGACGGTCTTGGTGGCGGTGCGCTTGACCGGGCTCTTCGCTGCGACGCTCTTGCGGGCGCGCTTCGACGGCTCCGCGGCACTGACCATCAGCGTCACACCCTCTTCCTCGAGGATCTGGTTGAGGCTGCGCAGAACGTTCTTCCACTGGGTTGGCGGAATCTGGTCAGCCTCGAAGGCCCGACGCACGTCGTCGCCGGCGATCTGCCCATCAGCCTTTCCCCGCTCGATGAGCGCCATGACAGATTCGGACTCGGCGATCTCCGGCGGGAGCGTACGGGATGTGCTGGCCGACACGAACAACCTCTCGGAACGATGGAAACGGCTTCCGGCCCGGCCCTGAGAGGGCTGGAACCGACGACCGTCGGGCTGGGTATGTACCGACGGCGCGGGCTAGGCCTCAGAACTGCACAGCGCGCTCAATGGCTGCTGTATTCCTTCCGCGGCGGTCACCTCTTAAGTCATCGCGCTGTTTCGAGGAGTGTTACGCCCAATCCGCGTGGCCCGAGTCACACCTCATTTGCGACGAACCGGATCAGCAGTGACATCTCCCCCCAATTGTGCCGCCGGACCACTCAGGCCCGGCGACACACGGCTCGTACACCCTGGCCGTGCCGTGCTCAGTGCTCTCGCGGCGCCGGTACGACTCCGGGCTGGACCACGAGGAGATGGCGCATGGCCGCCTCGGCACCCGCGGAGTCGCCGGAGGCCAGGGCCTCGACGATGCGCGCGTGGTGGCCGAGAGACGCCTCGTTCGGCCGGTCACAACCGGTGACCGGACCGCCCGACACCTGAAGAGCGGCAGAAACGATGCCCGAGAGGTGCTCCAGCATGCGGTTGCCCGCGGCCTGGATGAGCAGGGAGTGGAATTCCGCGTCGGCGCGCGCACAGGTGATCGCGTCACCCTGCCCGAGGGCATGCCCCATGATCTCGACCAAGTCCACGAACCGCCGCTGAAGATTCTCATGTCCATGACCGGCAGCAAGCCTGGCGGCCAGCGGTTCGATCGTCCACCGGAGCTCACCCAGCTCGCGACGCTGGTCGTCGCGCTGCGGCCCGAACGCTCGCCATTCGATGATGTCGGGATCGAGCAGATTCCAGTCACTGACCGGCCGGACCCGGGTACCCACATTGGGCCGGGCACTGACCAGCCCCTTGGCCTCCAGCACGCGCAGCGATTCCCGGACAACGGTGCGGGACACCTCGAATCGCTGACCGATCTCCTCCGGAACCAGGGGCCGGTCGGCACCGAGATCACCGGAAACGATCATCTGACCCAGCTGCTGAACAAGTTGGCCGTGCAGGCCTCGGCCCCGGCTGGCCGACCCCCGCCGGCCCATGCGGCCGAGCTCGGCATCGGGGCCGTCCCAGGGCCGGACGGCGGCACGCTCGCCGGTCGGCGCCTCCGCGTAGTTGTAGGAGTCGAGTTCGCCCGGACCGGCGATGCCGGTGTCGGCGGTGCGGGCGGCGGTCATCGTGGTGTGCGCAACGGTACTCACGCATCCTTTGTCGGCGCGGCTCAGCCACCCCTTGAGGTCTTTGGTGAAAAGCACACGAAAGGGTGATCGTCACTGACCCCGCAATTGACGCCTTAGTGGTATAAAAGGGGCATTTTCAATGGCGTTACGGTTCACCGCTCATCCGTCACCCGCTCCGCGATCACCAACGCACTCTGCCGCGGAGGCTCGTGAACACATACGCGCAGACAAGGACCGACAACGACAGGGCCAGCGCGGTTCCCACGGGGTGCGCCACGACCCGCATCACGGCCGGCGCCCACCGGTCAGCCCCATGCGGCCACCGCAGCCAGGCGAGTTCTCCGAGTCGGCCCGGAAGTCCGCTCATCGAACGGGTGGTCGGCATCTCCGGCATCGCCTGGATGAGCGGAACCATCAGCACAGGAACGGCGAGCACGGCGGCTACGCCTGCCGCCGTCACACGGAAGATCCCGGCGGCCAGCAATCCGGCCCAGGCGCAGCCGACCGTCAGACCCGACCAACTGACGGCCAGCGACATCGCGTTCGGAGGGACCCGGACCAAGGCCCCGCCGTACACGAGGCGGAGGGACTCGGCCGAGACCAGCACGACAAGCAGCGCCAGCAACAGCGCGACACCCGCCGACACGGCCATCTTGGCGAAGAGCAGCCCGAGCCGGCGAGGGACCGTGCCACGGCCGGCGGCCAGCGCGGGATAGCGGAACTCGTCGCCGAAGGAGAGAGCGCCGAGCAGCCCGGCACCGAGCGCGGCCGGAGGCAACGGCAACAGCGAAGGCCAGGCGGCCAGTACGTCCGGCAGCGGAGTACGTCCGTTGCGGGCGAGCAGCAGGGACACCGCGGCCGAAGCGGCAAGGGCGACGGCAATGATCAGGGTCGTGGTTCTGACGCCGAAGAGGCGACGCAGTTCATAACGCACCGGGCGCAGCGGGCCGCGGGCCGGCCGCCGCCTGATCGGCGGCGGCAGCCGCACCGCGCCGGAGTTCGCGGCCGGGCGCGCGCCGCGCCCGGAAACGCCGGGAGAAGCGGTGACGGCGCTGGCCGTGGGCGTGGGCGTGGGCTTGGCAGCAGGGACAGCGGCGTGAGCGGCGGCCATGGGGGCAGCGGTGGCGAGGGCGACGGACTCGGGTCTGCCAGCAGGGACAGTGGCGGTCGCGGGAGCGGCTTCGGCCGCGGGGGCGGCGGGGGCCGCGGGGGCGGCGGGAGACGCGGGAGACGCGGGAGCGACGGGGGACGCCGGGGCAGCGTCAGTCGCGGGAGCGGCGGCAGGGCGCGTGGCAGCGGCGGGAGCGGCAGCAGTCATGGGGGCAACAGTGGCGGGACCAGCGGCGATGGGGGCGGCGGCTTGCTCGGCGGGGCCTGGACCGTCCCGGCGGGGCCCGGATGTGGCGACGGGGCGAACAGGGCCGGAGCCGCCTCCGGGCCAGGTGTCACCAACCTCGTCCGCGAGCTGATGAAGGGGGAGGCCGTGGCGGAACGCCGCGTCCCCGACCTCCGCACAGCTGCTTCCGTATACGGACAGGCGGCTGCCGCTCACCTCGGCAACGACTTGGACGGACCGCCGGGCGGCACGCGCCTCGCGGCTGACGATCGCGGCGAGACGGGCGGCGTGCGGGGTACGTACCGCGACGCGAGGACGCAGCCGGGTGCGGGAGAAGTCCGCGGCGTCCTGATCGGCGACAAGACGGCCGGCGTCGATCGTCACCATATGACCGGCCGACCGAGCGGCCTCCTTGGGGTCCCGCGTCGTGTACAGAACCGTGCCGCCCCGCTCGGCGTGGGCCCTCAGCATCCCGTGCAGCCAGGCGGCCTCCCGCGCCGCGAGTCCTTCGGCGGGCTCGTCGAGGATCAGCGTGTGCGGGTCGCCGAGCAGCGCGGACGCGAGCGCCAGTCTGCGGTCCATACCCAGGGAGAGCGTGCCGATGCGCTGGTCCCCGAGACCGGCGAGACCGACAGTGTCGAGCAGGGCGTCGGCCCTGGACACAGGCACTCCGGCAGCGGCACAGAGCATGCGGAGCTGCCCTCGGGCGGTACGGGCGGGGTGCCCCGGCACTTCCCCGAGCAGGACCCCCACCTCGCGCGCCGGGTGCGCCACGCGATGCAACGGCCTGCCCCGGAAGTAGGTGATGCCACGTCCGTGCTCGAGTTCGAGCATCAGCCGCAGGGCCGAGGTCTTGCCAGAACCCGGTGGGCCCAGCAGTGCGGTGACACGGCCGGATTCCGCTTCGAAGGTGAGGTCGTCCACGGCGGGGGGAGCTCCGCGGTGACGGGTGCTGGTGAGTCCGATGGCCTGGAGCATCGCTTCTCTCGCAGGAGGTGAGGCCGCTCGACGGCAGAACGTACGGCAGCACAATAACCCGACATATCGGACTTTTTGCGCAGATCTGGATCCTGACGTCCCAGCGAGCCCACCCGGCCCCCGGGCCTGCCCGGACTGGGCGAACCCGCACGCCCCCTCACCTCTCGCACCCTTCCCCAGCTCTCCGCGCGGAGAGAGCTACCCCGGAGTCACACCTCGGACATCAGTCCTCACCGGTCAGACCTCGGGCCGCAGCATCGGCGGATTCAGAACCGTGGCCGACCCCGGCCTGAACAACTGGGCTGGGCGTCCCCCCTGCCTGGTGGTCGTACCACCGGAGGGCACCAGGAAGCCTGGCGTGCCCGTCACCTTGCGGTGGAAGTTCCTCGGGTCGAGGACCACACCCCACACCGCCTCGTACACCCGGCGGAGTTCGCCGACGGTGAAGGCCGGCGGGCAGAACGCGGTGGCCAGCGAGGAGTACTCGATCTTGGAACGCGCCCGCTCCACGCCGTCGGCGAGGATCCTGGCGTGGTCGAAAGCCAGAGGGGCCTGGCGCTCGCCGTCCCGCCCATAGGCCCCCTCCGGCCCAAGCAGGTCCTCGACAGGTGCCCAGCGCGCGCTGTTCGCATCACCGCCCGCCCGAGGAGCGGGCAGATCAGGGGCCAGCGCGAGATGGGCGACGCTGACGACCCTCATACGAGGATCGCGCGCGGGGTCCCCGTATGTGGCGAGCTGTTCGAGATGAGCTCCGTTGCCGACCGCGGGGGTCGAAGGGTCGTGTGCACACAGCCCGGTCTCCTCGACGAGTTCACGCGCTGCGGCGGCGCCGAGGTCCTCATCGGCTCTGACGAAACCGCCGGGCAGCGCCCATCTGCCCTGGAACGGCGTCTCTCCTCGGCGTACCACCAGGGCACAGAGCGCGTGACGGCGCACCGTGAGCACGACCAGGTCGACGGTGACAGCGAAGGGCGGGAAGGTCGACGGGTCGTAGGGCGGCATGTCGTGATCATAGTCGTCTGCCTGACGATAAACACTCCCTTCGTGATGCTCTTCATCGTTCACCGCGCCCGATGGCACCGGCGGTGCGGTGCCGGGAAACGGCACCGCACCGCGCTCATCGCCCGGTCCGGGTCCCCCGACGGCTCTGGGTGCGCGACTGTCCGGCCCGGCGCCGGCCGGGCACCGTGTTCGGCAGAGCGGAGCCGGTCCGCGGCCGGCGCTGCCCGGCCGTCCGTGCCCGCGCCGAACGGGCCCCCGCGACCCGCCCCGCACCGTGACCGCGCCGCACCGTCCGGGTGCCGCGTTCGCCGCGCAGGCAGCGTCGCAGCGTCTCCGGATCGAGGCCCTGGTTGCAGGCCTCGTGGAGCAGCTGGGCGAAGGTGTAACCGGGGTCCAGCCGCAGGGCGAGACCCAGCGCCACCCTCGCCGCCGGTTCGTCACCGGTCGACCACGAGACCCAGCCCGCCAGCGTGAGCGGAGCCGCCGCATGCTCCTCGAACGGCACGACACAACGGCGCGCCAGAACCCGCCACAGCCTCAGCGCGGAATCCGCCTCGGGCCCTTCCATCCACTCCGCGGCCCTGTCCCGCGTCTCCCGGTCCTGGAGGCCCAGAATCGCGGCGGCCGCCTCTTCATGACTGATCAACCGGTCGTCGTTGAGGTCGGACAGCGAAGGCGTTGCCGCCGGGGCCCGTCGGAGGCGCTCCATGAGCCGCCGGGCCAGTTTCAGGGTGGTTTCACTGACCTCCCTGCGGCTCTTCTCATCGAGGAGTTTCGGCACCAGCGCTGCCCCGGCCGCGTCCAGGGCAAGCTGCTGTTCCCGGCCCACCACGCCCGACTGGGGCGTCAGCCTGGCCTCCATCTCGCGCAGCGACCCCCGCACCTGGACACCGGCGTACGTGGCTGCCGCCGCCATCACCGAGGTGCCGGGCATCGCCAGCGGATTTCCCTCGGCCGGGCAGCAGCGGGCATCGGGGCAGACGTAGGACCAGAACCTGTTGCCGGAGATGCAGAGAGCCTCGAGCACGGGCACATCAAGCGCCCCGCACGCGATCCTCAACCGCTGGGCGAAAGGCCGCAGCCGCTCCATGGTCTGGTTGCCGGACTCCCCTTCGACAGGGTCCTGGCAGAGGAAGACGACGATCGCGTCAGGTCGCCCGCCACGCCGCTCACTGCCCTTGACCAGGCACTCGGCAAGCTGTTCGGCGACGGCCGGCCACTCCTGCGCGGACTGCGGAATACCGAGCCTCAGGCGCCCGCCGAAGCGGCCCCGGCCACCATGCAGGGCGACCATGACCACGCTGTCGTTCGGATGGAACCCCATGAGATACGGAAGGGCGTCGGCCAGCTCCGCGGGCCCTCGCAAGGTGATCTGCTGCTCGTCGGACGGGCCGGTGGATTCGTGGTGCTTGTTCATGGGATGACCGTCCCCCGAATGGAAAAATTCCGCGACCCCCTGTGGATAACTTATCCACAGGCAACGCGCGGTCGTTCGCGGTTTGTCGTACCCATCGGGTTGCATGGGGGAATGACCAACGCAGACCGCACAGAGCTCAGGGCTTCGGCCGATTCCGTCCTGGCACGACTTGTCGGGGACGCCTCCGGCGCTGCCCGGCTGCGCGAGGACCAGTGGCGGGCCATCGAGGCGCTCGTCGCCGACAAGCGCAGAGCTCTGGTCGTTCAGCGGACCGGCTGGGGAAAGTCCGCCGTGTACTTCGTCGCCACCTCGCTCCTGCGCGCGCAGGGCAGCGGGCCCACCGTGATCGTCTCGCCCCTGCTGGCGCTGATGCGCAACCAGGTCGCGGCCGCGGCCAGGGCCGGCATCAGCGCGCGGACGATCAATTCGTCCAACACCGAGGAGTGGGACACCGTGCAGGCCGAAGTGGCCGCCGGCGAAGTGGATGTGCTGCTGGTCAGTCCCGAGCGGCTCAACAATCCCGATTTCCGGGATCAGGTCCTGCCCAGGCTCGCCGCCGCGACCGGGCTGCTCGTCGTCGACGAGGCGCACTGCATCTCCGACTGGGGCCACGACTTTCGGCCCGACTACCGTCGGCTTCGGACCATGCTCGCCGATCTGCCCGCAGGCGTGCCCGTACTCGCGACCACCGCCACCGCCAATGCCCGTGTGACAGCCGACGTCGCGGAACAGCTGGGGACCGGCGCGGGGACGGACGCTCTCGTCCTGCGCGGGCCACTGGACCGGGAGAGCCTCAGCCTCGGCGTCCTGCAACTGCCCAATGCGGCGCACCGGCTGGCCTGGCTCGGCGACCACCTCAAAGAGCTCCCCGGTTCAGGGATCATCTACACCCTGACAGTCGCGGCGGCCGAAGAGGTCACCGCGTATCTCCGCCAGTGCGGGCACACAGTCGCCTCGTACACCGGCCGTACGGAGAACGCCGACAGGCAGCAGGCCGAGGACGATCTGCTCGCCAACCGCGTCAAGGCCCTGGTGGCGACTTCCGCGCTGGGTATGGGCTTCGACAAGCCGGACCTGGGATTCGTCGTCCACCTGGGCTCGCCCTCCTCCCCCATCGCCTACTACCAGCAGGTGGGACGCGCGGGCCGCGGCGTGGAGCACGCCGAGGTGCTGCTGCTCCCGGGCAAGGAGGACGAGGCGATCTGGCAGTACTTCACGTCGGTTGCCTTCCCTCCGGAGGAACAGGTCAGGCGCACGATCGACGCGCTCGCCCAGGCGGGCCGCCCTCTTTCGCTGCCCGCTCTGGAACCGCTAGTAGACCTGCGGCGCACCCGTCTGGAGACCATGCTCAAGGTCCTCGACGTCGACGGAGCGGTCCGCCGGGTCAAGGGCGGCTGGGTCGCCACGGGCGAGCCCTGGGTCTACGACTCCGGGCGGTACGCCTGGGTGGCACGCCAACGGGCGGCAGAGCAGCAGGCCATGCGCGACTACGCGGCGACGGACGGCTGCCGGATGGAGTTCCTCCGCCGCCAGTTGGACGACGAGGAAGCGACCGCTTGCGGACGTTGTGACAACTGTGCGGGAGCCCGTTTCGACGAGGCCGTCTCCGCCGCCGCACTGGACACCGCGCGGGGTGAGCTCGGCCGGCCCGGTGTCGAGGTCGAACCGCGCAAGATGTGGCCGACCGGCCTCGCCGCGGTGGGTGTCGACCTCAAGGGCCGGATCCCGGCAGGTGAGCTGTCAGACACCGGCCGGGCACTGGGACGCCTCTCCGATATCGGCTGGGGCAACAGGCTGCGCCCCATGCTCGCGGCCCAGGCGCCCGACGCTCCCGTGCCGGACGATGTGGCCGAGGCCGTGGTGACCGTGCTGGCCGACTGGGCCAGGGGCCCGGGGGGCTGGGCGCCCGGCGCGGTGGACGCCGTCCCCCGGCCGGTCGGCGTCGTCACCGTGGCCTCGTACGGCAGGCCCCGGCTCATCCAGTCCCTCGGCAGCCGTATCGCTGAAATCGGACGGATGCCCCTGCTGGGCAGCGTCGGCCATGCGCCGGGCACCGAAGGTGCCCGGATCTCCCAGACCAACAGCGCCCAGCGGGTCCGGGCCCTGCACGAGCGGCTTGTCGTGGGACCCGACCTGGCCGAGGCTCTGGCGGCGGCAGACGGGCCCGTTCTGCTCGTGGACGATCTCTCGGACACCGGCTGGACTCTCGCGGTGGCTGCCCGGCTCCTGCGGCGGGCCGGGGCGGACGGCGTGTTTCCGCTGGTCCTCGCTGTCCAGGCGTGAAGGGTGGCGTCATCCGGTACTGGACCGGGCAGGGATATCCGTGTCATTCCGGCTGATTACCGTCAGCTGCGCCAATTGCTCGTTGCCGCCCGCCGATACGCCAGGAAGAATTGGACTCGCCCCCGCACGGTCTCTTCGCGGGCCCGGAAGGGCTGTGCCGCGGCGCGCCCTCACTCGACCCTGCCCGCATCGTGGGCGCGTATGCGAAGGGAGGACCGTGACCTTCGGATTCGCTCCGTCCGCAGCCACTTCTATGTCGTCGGCCGCCGACTCCGCCAACCGCCTTGGCAGAATGCTCGAACCGGCCGAATGGGCAGCGGCGGGCATACCGCTGCTGCGCAGCCCGCGTGAGGTGGTCAGCGGTCTGCACGCCAGGCACCGGCCGACCCCGCAAACCGCCGTCGTCGCCGTGCTCGACCACGAGGAACGCCTGGCGGCCAGCGCCTCGTTCGCCCGTCGCTCGGTGACGGCGGACGGCTGGGAATTCCGTAACGCCCTGCTGTCGCACCTGCGACGGGTCATCCCGCACGATCTCCGGCGCCGCACCCCCGTCCGTACCGCGGTACTGCTCTACTGCCGCGAGGGGGACGAGCGTTGGACCGAGGAGGACGGGGCCTGGATGTGGGGGCTACGGGACGCCTGCACCCTGCACGGGCTGCGGTGTGGCGCCTACATCACGCTCACCCGCGGCGGCTGGCAGGTGCTCGGAGAAGGCCGTGGTGGCCGACGCCCCCACTCCATGTCGCAACCGTCCGCTCTCGCCGACACCACACGGGCTCCGGACCCCGGTCCGCAACGCACGGGCGGTGGCGCGGTCCAGGCCCTGCACCGCAGCGCGGCTCGCTGACCCGCACCCGCGAATCGCCGACCCGCGCCACGGCGCACTGACCCGAACCACGGCTCGGCGAACCGGGCCGCGGTGGCCCCACCGCCGCCGTCAACTGCAGCCGGGGCCTCACCAGCCGCCGGGACCCTCCCAGGCAGCCCGCGGTTTCACCAGCGGCCGGGCCCTCGCAGGCAGTCGGCGCTCGGCCTCGATCGTCCGGGCCGAGCGCCTCATCGTTCCACTGCTGCGGCGCACACGTCCGGCGCGGCGTCGATGCACCGCGATCCGGAGATCCGCACCGGGCGCACACGCCCTTCCGCTCCGGCTCAGACACCCGCGCCGAGCACGGCGTTGATCCGCTGCGGGTCACCGCAGACGATCAGCAGTGCTTCGGCGCGATTCCGCGACTCGGACAGAACACTCGCGGCGGCTTCGTCGTCAGCGCCGTTGACCGCGATGATCACCACCGGCCGGGACGTCACCCGGTCCGCTGCCGCGGCACCGGCGAAGAACACGTCGTCGCCCGCTTCGTACTGTGCCCAGTAGGCGGCTTCGCCGAAGGAGAGCTCGTGCGTCGCCCACGGGTGCTGCTCACCAGTGGTGAGCACCAGGATGTCGCCGGGTGCCCGGCCGGAGTCGAGCAGCAGGTCCACCGCCTCGTCGGCGGCGGCGAGCGCGCCGTCGGCCGCGGCGGGGATCACCTGGAGCTGAGGTGCGGAACGATTCTCCAGCCGTGCCGCCTGGGGCCGGCCGGAGGTGGGGTGCGGGCGCGGCGCCGGGGGCGCGGGCCTCGCGGGGCCGGGACCCGGGCGACCGGGGCGCGGCATGGCCGCTGAACGCGGACCGGGTACGGGACGAGGGGTCGACGCAGTGCGGCCGGTGGCCGACGTGGCGCGGGGACCCTGGGCGCTCTCGTGAATCTGAGGCTCCTCGGGGATGAGAGGCATGAGTGGTTGTCTATCAAACGGCGACGCGCGAGGCGTCAGCGGGTAGGCACATGTGCGCGATCAGAAGTCGAAGCCGAGCTGGCCCCCGCTTTCCAGTGCGGCCGCCTCGGCGGAGAAGCGGACCTTCTTGAGGTGCTGCCACCTGGGCAGCGCGTCGAGGTAGGACCACGAGAGGCGGTGGTGGGCCGTGGGGCCCAGCTCCTCCAGCGCGGCCCTGTGCACAGGGGACGGGTAGCCGGCGTTGGCGTCGAAGGCGAAGTCGGCGTACTCACCGGTATCCGCGCCGAGTTCGGCCATCACGGCGTCCCTCCGCACCTTCGCGATCACCGATGCCGCCGCGACCGCGATGCAGGACTGGTCGCCCTTGATGACCGTACGCACCTTCCAGGGCAGGCCCAGGTAGTCGTGCTTGCCGTCCAGAATCACCGCGTCCGGTCGCACCGGCAGCGCTTCCAGGGCCCGCACGGCGGCGAGCCGCAGCGCGGCGGTCATGCCGAGCGCGTCGATCTCCTGTGGTGAGGCGTCGCCGAGACCGTACGCCGTGACCCAGCGTTCCAGCAGCGGCGCGAGCTCCGCGCGGCGCTTCGGGCTGATCAGCTTGGAGTCGGTGAGCCCGGCGGGAGGTTTGCGGAGGCCGGTGACCGCGGCACACACGGTGACCGGCCCGGCCCACGCTCCGCGTCCGACCTCATCGACACCGGCGACGGTCTTGGCACCGGTGGTGGCGCGCAGTGAGCGCTCGACGGTGTGCGTGGGTGGTTCGTACGGCATGGCGCCAGCAAGCGTACGCCGATGGAAGCGTCCGGAACACCCCGGGGCGTACCTGAGCTGTCCCCGTCCTTCGCCGGGCCGCCGAACGGGGACGGACCGTTCCCTCGCCGGACCGCCTGACCGCCGGAAGAGGACAGCCCCCGTGCCTCACCAGGCCGCCGGACGGGAACGGAGACGGGAACAGGAACAGGAACAGGAACAGCCGGGAACAGGAACGGAGACGGGGGCGGGGCCAGGAGCAGGGGCGGCCCGTCGTACCGGGGTGTCGAGCGGGGCGCGACGCGGGGGCCTCAGTGGGGAGCGGCGCGGAAGAACGGCACCGCGACCTGATCGATCAGGTCGGCGATGTCCCCATCGGTCCATTCGCTTCCGCACACCTTGCTCCGGTACATCATCATCGCGGGGATGACATCGAAGGCCAGCCCGCGCAGCGCGTCGGCCCGCACCTCACCGCGGTCGACCCCCCTGCTCACCACTTCTCGAATGAGATCGGTCGTCGGCCCGACCACACCACTGAGAATCACCGACTGGAAGCGTTCGGCCGTGTCCGCATCACATTCGTGAAGGACCGCGCGCAGCGCGGAGCCCGACTTGGAGAGCATGGAGTCACGGAATCCGCAGCACAGCTGATAGAGGTCCTCGCGGATGTTCCCGTGGTCCGGCGCATCACCGACGGCAGGCAAGGCGCTGCGCAGCGCGTCCGCGACCAGGTCCTCCTTGGAGGGCCACCGGCGGTAGATCGCGGCCTTCCCGGTCTGGGCACCGGCCGCGACGCCCTCCATCGTCAGCCCGCTCCAGCCGACCGTACTCAGCCGCTCCAGCGCGGCATCGAGAATCGCGCGTTCGAGCACGGGCCCGCGGCGGCGCAGCGACACCACCGGCTGCCGGGCGGCGGCGGCCGATCTCGAAGTATCCATGAGCTTCTCTCCATCGGAACAGGTCGGCACGCCCGCACCGGCCGGCACTCGGGACCGGACGGCACTCGGAACCGGACGGACCGCGGCCGGACGGGCGTCGCGACGAATCGTTCCGGGGCTGAGCAGGCCCCGGACCGGACAGGGGGATCCGGACTCCGCACGGCAACGAAGGATTCAGTGAACGCTTGCGTTCACTGAAGGGGACTCACTAACGTTGACGTGACAGTGAACGGACCCGTTCACTAATTCACTTGCGGGGGACTCATAGTGACAACCTCTCAGTTAGAAGCACAGAGCGCACCGGGCGCCGCACGCCGGCAAGGCCGCCCAGGGATCGCCTTGGCCGTCATCGCCGCCTGTCAGTTGATGGTTGTGCTCGACTCCACGATCGTCAACATCGCGCTCCCGCACATCCAGGATGCGCTCAGCTTCTCGACCACCGATCTCTCCTGGGTCCTCAGCGCCTATACGCTCACCTTCGGTGGTCTGCTGCTGCTCGGGGGGCGGGCGGGGGACATTCTGGGCCGCCGCCGCGTCTTCATGACGGGCATCCTGGTCTTCACGCTGGCCTCGCTGCTGGGCGGATTCGCCCAGGAGCCCTGGCAGTTGCTCGCCGCCCGCGCGCTTCAGGGCATAGGTGGCGCCATCGCCTCACCGACGTCACTCGCCCTGATCACCACCACGTTCCCGGAAGGCCCCGAGCGCAACCGCGCGTTCGGCGTCTTCGCCGCGGTGTCCGCGGGCGGCGGGGCGATCGGCCTGCTGGCCGGCGGGCTGCTCACCGAATGGCTCGATTGGCGCTGGGTCTTCTTCGTCAACGTGCCGATCGGTGTGCTGATCGCGGTCCTGGCACCGATGTACATCAACGAGTCCGAGAGGCATCCCGGCCGCTTCGACATCTCCGGGGCCCTGACCTCGACCCTCGGCATGGCCTCGCTCGTGTACGGGTTCATCAGGGCTTCCGAGGAGGGCTGGCGGGACTCCCTGACCCTGGGGTCGTTCGGCGCCGCGGTGATCCTGCTCGCCTCGTTCGTCCTCATCGAGATGCGTGCCAGGGAGCCGATCACTCCGCTGCGGATGTTCGCCGACCGCAACCGTTCCGGCACCTACGTGATCATGCTCAGCCTGGCCGCGGCCATGTTCGGCATGTTCTTCTTCATCGTCCTGTTCGTGCAGAACGTACTGGCGTACAGCCCCATCGAGTCGGGCCTGGCGTTCCTGCCCGTGACTGTCGCGATCATCGTGGGAGCGGGGCTCTCACAGCGGTTCCTTCCGGTGCTCGGGCCGAAGCCGTTCATGGTCACGGGCTCGGCGCTCACCGGTGTGGGGCTGCTCTGGCTCACGTTCATCTCGCCCGACAGCTCGTACCTGTCCGGGGTCCTGGGCCCGATGCTCGTGTTCGGCTGCGGCATGGGGCTGAACTTCGTGACCCTCACGCTGACGGCGGTCTCCGGAGTCGCCCAGCACGAGGCCGGGGCAGCCTCCAGCCTCCTCAACGCGAGCCAGCAGGTCGGTGGTTCGCTGGGACTCTCCATCCTGGTCACGGTCTTCGGTACGGCAAGCCGCACCGAGGCCGAGAAGCAGGTTCCGCAGTTCCTGGCGCAGGCCTCGCCCGAGCAGAAGGCGGAGTTCGTCAAGACCCAGGAGCTGCCCGGGAGCTGGGGCCACGCGGTGCTCTCCCAGGGCATCTCGACCGCGTTCCTCGCCGCGGTGGCGATGGCGGGTCTCGCCCTGCTGACGGCGCTGTTGGTGATCCGGGTGCGCAAGAGCGATCTGGAGGCGCTGAGCGGAAAGGCGTCTGCGGGAGGACCGGTCGCCTAGTCCGCACGGCAGCCACGCGGACAGGGCACGGTACGCCCCGGAAGCAGCACCGCGGAAGCCGGAAGCGGCACCGGGGGTGGCCGTACGCGTCACGGAAGCGGGCCGCCCCCGAGGGGACGGCCCGCGCCCGGTGCGGTGCACTTGGCCGGTCAGTACGGGTCGTACGGATCGTAGGAGTCGTCCACGTCTCCGCGTTCGCTTCCGTTCTCCCCCGCACTCAGCCCCCGGCAGTCGCGCGTACGGTATCCGGGATCCCAGTCCCCGAGGATGTCCCGGGCCCTCGCCTCGCCCCAACTCGTCGCATACCAGGGCTCGTCCGATTCCCTGAGCAGCCTCCGCTGGATCTTCTCCAGGGCGCACGAACGCAGCGGCTCGTTCAAGGTGTCGAGCGCGGGCACGGCGTCGGCCGAGAGACCGCTGAGGTACTCGATGTCGATCGAGTGATCGCTGCGGTACCGCTCGACGTTCTGTTCCGCGATCAGGCCGTCGGGCGAGATCAGTCCGAAGGCCAGAACTCCGACGGCCGCGCTCGCGGCGACGGCTCGCGGCAGCAGCTTCGCGCCGAAGACACCGGCTGCCATGATCAGCACGAGCACCACCCCCAGCCACAGCTCGACCGCCGCCACAGAAATCCGCAGCCTTGTCAGGCCGTACGCATCGACGTAGAGGTCCATGCGCCGCAGGGCGGAGGCGACGACGACGAGCGTGAGCAGACACAGCGTGCCGAGCACCCCGCGTACGAGCGTACGGTCGCGGGCTCCGCCCCGCGGCGCCCAGCGCAGCGCGAGCGCGATGACCAGGAGGGTGAGCAGCGTGGCCCAGAGCAGCTGCCAGAATCCCTGGCGGGCGTACTCGGAGTAGCTGAGATCGGTCTCGGCCATCACCTTGTCGTACCCGCCGAGCAGCACCGTGAGCTGAATGGCGAGGAAGGCGGCGAAGAGCAGGTTCAGGACGACCAGCGGCAGGGCCCATTCCAGCCGCCCGCGCGCCTTGCCCGGACGTACCTTCAGCCCGTCCCAGCGCACGGGGGCCGCCGCGGTGTACGCGGCCGCGAGCGCGCCGACGAGACCCAGCGCGCCGAGGAAGAACCGCCATGGGCCGTCGCCCACGGACACATCGGGAATCAAGCTGCCCAGTACATCGGCGAACGCGGCGTCGGCACTCGCGAAGAGCGCCCCGAACACGATGAGCAGGACAACCGCCACGACCGTGGACCGGAAGGCCACACCCCAGCGGCCCCGGGAGCCGGTCATCCGTTCACGCACACCACGGGCACCCCAGCCCACTGATTCGGCGACGGATGTGAGCAGGCCGAGCGAGCCGAGAAATATCCCGAGCCAGCTGCGGCTGCCGTGCAGCGCGAGCGAGCCGAGCGCGAAGGCGGAGACGATGGCGAGGAAACTCGGCCAGCCCGCGTCACGGAGCGCGGGGACGACCAGCAGGGCCAGTCCGCCGACCGCCCAGACAGCGGTCCAGGGGCGTAGCCGGCGGGCCGTCGCACGGGCCGCGAAGTACGCCGCGAGCGCGGCGGGAAGCGCCACGAGAAGCAGGTTGGCGCCGATGCCCTCGCCCAGCAGCAGAGCGCTGAGCAACCCGGTCGCCAGGACGGCCCAGAGTGTGGCGGCCGGAATGGCGCCCGGCTTGACCGGGCGGATCCGCGAAAACTCCGAGGGGGGCTGTTTGGTCCGCCCCCACGGACTGGGCTGCGGCGGCCGCGTCTGCTGCGCGTACGCGGGGATCCTTGGAGGCTGAGGCAGCCCCGGGTCCACGTCCCGCGACGCGGTGGAGCGCGGCTGCGGGACGGGGCGTGCCACGGTCTTCTGCGGGCCCGCGCCGACCGGTGACACCTCGGCCCCGCCCTCGGACCGGGCCGTCCCTGAACTCCCGGCCGACGGCGGCCGGGCCTCCCCGGGCGTGCCTCCGGGCCCGGCAGTTCCACCCGGCGCGGACGTCCCCGCCGGCTCGGACACTTCCGGTTGCCCGGATGCTCCCGTCTGCCCGGACGCCCCCGACGGCGCCGCGGGCGGCTCGGCCGCCCCCGAGGCTCCCTGCCGCTCCGGCAGCTCCGGCAGCTCCGGCCGGGGCGGCTCTGACTTGTGATCTGACACGGGACCCCTCCCCACCGAGGTCCGCTCACGCGAGCCCTGGCCCGCGTCGCCCCCCGGCGTCTCATTCGGTGCGCACCCGTCATGATGATCACCGCGGGCTGCGTGGCCGAAAGAGTAACCCCCCGTCACGGGTATCACCTGTACGGAGTAACGCTGTGGCAGTTCCGTGACAGTTCGGAGGCCGAAGGCCGCTTACCGAGCCATCCAGGCGGGCAGCTCTTCGGTCCGGGCCGTCCACTGCGTCGGCGGCGCACCCGCCGCGCCTGCCGCGACCACTCCGCCGACGATCGCGCACGTCGTGTCGACATCGCCGCCCGCCTGCGCGGTCACCCAGAAGGCCTGCTCGAAGTCGCCGAGGCTGCGTGCCGCGGACCAGAGGGCGAAGGGGACGGTGTCGTGCGCACTCGTACGGCGCCCGTTGCCGAGGACCGCGGCAACCGTGCCGGCGTCCTTGTAGTCCAGCATGTCGCGGGCCCTGCGCAGTCCGGCGCCGACCGCGCTGCGTGGCACCAGCGCGATCACGCCGTCCAGGAGTTCCGTCGGCGTCGGCGGTCCGGTGGGCGATGCGGCCAGCGCCGCGGCCGCCGCTACCGCCATCGCGCCGACGACGGCTTCCCGGTGCTGGTGCGTGGTGTACGAGGAGATCTCGGCCTGATGCGTGGCCTGCTCGGGATCGTCCGCGTACCAGGCACCGAGCGGCGCGATGCGCATCGACGAGCCGTTGCCCCACGAGCCCTGGCCCTGGAAGAGCGAGGAGGCCAGCTCACGCCAGTCGCCCCCCTCCCGGACCAGCCTGAGCAGCCGGTTGACCGCGGGGCCGTATCCCCGGTCGAAGTCGTGGTGCACCGCGAAGGAGTGGGCGAGGGCGTCCTGGTCGATGCGGCCGTGCTTCCGCAGCACGGCCAGCACCGAGGCGGCCATCTCGGTGTCGTCGGTCCACTGCCAGGGCCCGGGGGGCAGGGCGCGGTCCTTCAGGAGCGGGTAGTTGGCGGGTACAAAGAACTGGGAGCCCAGGGCGTCTCCCACGGAGAGGCCACGCAGGCTGGCAAGGGCACGTTCGAAGCTCTGGTCGGAAGCGGATTCGGTCATCGCTTCCACTCTATCCGGTGATGCCGTACGGCTCAGGGGTACGCCAGCGCTCGAACGGCCTGTCCAGCGTGTAGCGGCCGTCCTTGCCGAGCACCAGCGTCCGGGATTCCCCGTTGCCGGGATTGGACAGCGATTCGAATTCGGCCACGGACCAGTGGAACCAGCGCATGCAGAACAGCCGCATCGTCAGTCCGTGCGTGACCAGCAGGACGTTCTGCGGATGGTCGGGGTCCTCGAAGCTCCGGTACAGGCTCTCCAGGAACGCGCCCACCCGGTCGTACACATCCGCACCGGACTCGCCCTGCGCGAAACGGTAGAAGAAGTGCCCGTAGGCGTCCCGGTAGGCCTTCTGGAGGCGGACGTCGTCCCGCTCCTGCCAGTTCCCCCAGTCCTGCTCGCGCAGCCGGGGCTCCTCGCGCACCCGGACACGTCCGAGATCCAGCCCGAGCGACCGGAACGTCTCATGCGTACGGCGATACGGGGAGACATACACACTCACCCGCTCCCCGTCGAAGAGCTCGCGCAGCCGCACCCCGGCCTCCCTGGACTGCCGCAGGCCGGTCGTGGTGAGCCTCAGCGCGTGGTCGGGCTCGCGCTCGTACACGGTGTCGTCCGCGTTGCCCTCGGACTCGCCGTGCCGGAGGAGGACGATGCGTTGCGGTCTTGCCATGTACCGACCCTAAGCGCTGTCCCGTGATCTCCGCCGGGTGCGCGAGGACGGCTGCGGCACCTCGCCGGGTGGCCGGATCGCAGAAGAGACGTCCGGCAGCCGGATGGCCGACCGTCCGGGCATGGACCGCGTCCGGGGCCGCGCACGGGGCGAGCGGGGATCATGGGACGGCCCCGGAAAGGATCCACGCGGCCCGGGGCGGTTGTCCGGCGGCCGGTGGTGCGTGTCGCCGGTGGGTTCCCTGCCGGTCACACGGTCCAGGACGGTTCGAGTTCCACCACGTCTCCGGCCAGGGAGGCCACGTCGTCCTCGGTCTGCGCCCGCTGGGAGAGGCGCTCGACGCTCCCCGGCCGGTACTTGCCGCGCTCGGCGCTGGACTGCCACATCGACAGAACCAGGAACTCGTGACCTGGCGCCTCCCCGAAGACGCCGCGCAGCATGCCGGGCGATCCGGCCATCGCCGGGTTCCACACCAGCTGCTGCATCAGCGCGAAGTGCTCGACACGGTCCTCGTGCACCCTGCTGTGCGCCACCCTGACCACGTCGGCGTCGGTGAAACGGGGCTCGAATCCGGTCTTCACGTCGAACCGGTACTCGAACAGTTTGACCTGTATGTCATTGAAGGTGCCGGACTGCGCGGCTGCCAGGGCGTCGTGCCCGCGCGCCATGAACGAGTCGTAGAAGACGCGGTTCTCCCAGAAGGCGAAGACATGGGCCACCTCCGGCCGGCTGCGGCTCCAGCCTCCGCCCTGCCCCCTGAACCCCGGCTCACCCAGCAGTCCCGCCCACTTCTGCTGCCCTCGCTCGAAGCCGCGACGGTCCACCACACTGCAGCGAATCCACTTGACCAGCACTGCGCCATCGTACGGGCCACGGACGTGGTGTGGGTCACGCTCGGACGGAGTGCGTCAGAACCGGTCAGAGACGGTCACATAGCGATCACCCTCAACTGCCTCTGTTTCGGCCCGCGTCGAGCAGACCCGCCTGCTGCGCCAGGTCAGCGGTGCGACAGCGGAGTTCCGGGAGGAATCCGGCAGCGCCCACCGCGCCGCATCCCCCGTCGAGGGCGCCGCGCCCCGTGGCCCGAATACGCCCCTCACACCCAAGGCAGTTGGTTTCACGGACAGTTACGGAGATGATCGGGTGACAGAACCGGAGCGACGGCCCCGCGTGAAGGAGCGAAGTCCGATGAGTACTCCCAACAAGGACATCGAGAAAGTCGAGGTCAGGGTCAAATGGGATCCCAGTCCTCAGGGTGAGCCCGCGAACGACCTCGACATCATCGCGGCGACCTACCCGGTCGAGGAGGCGTACGGCGACCCCGCGTATCTCGTCCACTTCGACAGCCGCGCACCCGACGGCACCATCACGCTCAACCGCGACAGCAGGACCGGGCAGGGCCTGGGGTACGACGAGGTCATGACGCTTGAGCTGGACCGGCTCTCGGAGGCGTACTCGCGGGTCGTCGTCGGTGTCGCCATCCAGCAGCGCGACGGCCGCAAGACGTTCGGCGAGATAGAGAACACCGGCGTGCAGATCCGCGAGGGGTACACCACTCTCGCCGAGGACGACTTCTCGTCGGTCGGCGCGGCGACGGCGGCCGTCGTCGCCGAGTTCGTACGGGACACCTCGGGGGTCTGGCAGTTCCACGACACCGTACGGGGATTCGACGGCGACGCCGACGCGTTCGCCGCGGCGATGGGAAGCCGCCCGCCCGCGGCGTGAGGGGCGGGCCGCCGGCCGACGCCGAAGGGGCGGGCCGGACTCCATGGCTGGAGTCCGGCCCGCCCCTTCGGCTAAGCCGTGGCCCTTCACGGGCCGACGGGTCGGATCAGCTGCAACCGCTGGTCGAGCCGCAGCCCTCGCAGATGTAGCAGGAGCCGGCGCGCTGCATCTTCGTACCGCAGGAGAAGCAGAGTGGGGCGTCGGCGCTGATGCCGAGCTGCATCTCGACCAGTTCGGCCGAGGTGTGCGCCGTCTTCGGGGCCGGTGTGCCGGCCTCCTGCACCGGGGCCACGGCCTTCAGCGGCTCCGGCTGCCGCACCGGGGCGGACTGGGCCTGGTTCTCGGCCTCCAGCTGCTCCTCCTCGAACGACGGCTCGTAGGAACCGGTGTCGAGGTGGCGCTGACGCTCCTCGGCGGAGTGGATACCGAGGGCCGAGCGGGTCTCGAAGGGCAGGAAGTCCAGCGCCAGGCGGCGGAAGATGTAGTCGACGATCGACTGCGCCATCCGCACGTCCGGGTCGTCCGTCATACCGGCCGGCTCGAAGCGCATGTTGGTGAACTTGGAAACGTACGTCTCCAGCGGAACGCCGTACTGCAGACCCACCGAGACGGCGATGGAGAAGGCGTCCATCATGCCCGCGAGGGTCGAGCCCTGCTTGGACATCTTCAGGAAGACCTCGCCGAGACCGTCGTCCGGGTAGGAGTTGGCCGTCATGTAGCCCTCGGCGCCGCCCACCGTGAACGAGGTGGTGATGCCGGGGCGGCCCTTGGGCAGACGCTTGCGGACCGGGCGGTACTCGACGACCTTCTCGACCGCGGTACGGATGGTGTCCTCGGCCTTGGCCGTGACCGCCTCCTTCTCCTTCTCCTTGGTCTTCGCGGAGAGGGGCTGGCCGACCTTGCAGTTGTCGCGGTAGATCGCGAGCGCCTTGACGCCCATCTTCCACGCCTCGAAGTAGACCTCTTCGACGTCCTCGACGGTGGCCGTCTCCGGCAGGTTCACGGTCTTGGAGAGTGCGCCGGAGATCCACGGCTGGATGGCCGCCATCATCCGCACGTGGCCCATCGCCGAGATGGAACGCTCACCCATCGCGCAGTCGAAGACCTCGTAGTGCTCGGTCTTCAGACCGGGGGCGTCGATCACGTTGCCGTTCTCGGCGATGTGGGCGACGACCGCCTCGATCTGCTCCTCGTGGTAACCCAGCCGGCGCAGGGCCTGCGGCACGGTGCCGTTGACGATCTGCATCGAGCCGCCGCCGACCAGCTTCTTGAACTTGACCAGGGCGAGGTCGGGCTCCAGGCCGGTGGTGTCGCAGGACATCGCGAGACCGATGGTTCCGGTGGGCGCGATGACCGAGGCCTGCGCGTTGCGGAAGCCGTTCTTCGCGCCGAGGCGGATCACGTCCTGCCAGGCCTCCGTCGCGGCGGCCCAGATCGGGTTGTCCAGGTCGTCGGCGTGCAGGGCGACGGCGTTGGCGTCGGCGTGCTGCTGCATGACGCGCTGGTGCGGCTCGGCGTTGCGGGCGTAGCCGTCGTACGGGCCGACGACAGCGGCCAGTTCGGCGGAGCGCTTGTACGAGGTGCCGGTCATCAGCGAGGTGATGGCACCGGCGAGAGCGCGTCCGCCGTCACTGTCGTACGCGTGGCCGGTCGCCATCAGCAGGGCGCCGAGGTTGGCGTAACCGATGCCCAGCTGACGGAAGGCGCGGGTGTTCTCGCCGATCTTCTGGGTCGGGAAGTCGGCGAAGCAGATGGAGATGTCCATCGCGGTGATGACGAGCTCGACGACCTTGGCGAAGCGCTCGGACTCGAAGGACTGGTTGCCCAGGCCGTCGTCCTTGAGGAACTTCATCAGGTTCAGCGAGGCGAGGTTGCACGAGGTGTTGTCCAGGTGCATGTACTCGCTGCACGGGTTCGAGCCGTTGATCCGGCCGGACTCCGGGCAGGTGTGCCAGGCGTTGATGGTGTCGTCGTACTGGATACCCGGGTCGGCACAGGCCCAGGCGGCCTCGGCCATCTTGCGGAAGAGGGACTTTGCCTCGACCTCTTCGATGACGTCGCCGGTCATCCGGGCGCGCAGCCCGAACTTGCCGCCGGACTCGACGGCCTTCATGAACTCGTCGTTCACCCGGACCGAGTTGTTGGCGTTCTGGTACTGGACGGACGTGATGTCGTCGCCGCCCAGGTCCATGTCGAAGCCCGCGTCACGCAGGGCGCGGATCTTCTCCTCCTCCTTCACCTTGGTCTCGATGAAGTTCTCGATGTCGGGGTGATCGACGTCGAGGATGACCATCTTGGCCGCGCGACGGGTGGCGCCACCGGACTTGATCGTTCCGGCGGACGCGTCGGCGCCCCGCATGAAGGAGACCGGGCCGGAGGCGTTGCCGCCGGAGGAGAGGAGCTCCTTGGAGGAGCGGATGCGGGAAAGGTTCAGACCGGCACCGGAGCCGCCCTTGAAGATCATCCCCTCTTCCTTGTACCAGTCGAGGATCGACTCCATGGAGTCGTCGACGGCCAGGATGAAGCAGGCGGAGACCTGCTGCGGCTGCGGCGTGCCGACGTTGAACCAGACCGGCGAGTTGAAGCTGAAGATCTGGTGCAGGAGGGCGTACGCCAGCTCGTGCTCGAAGATCTCGGCGTCCGCGGGAGAGGCGAAGTAGCTGTAGTCCTCGCCGGCCTTCCGGTACGTCTTCACGATCCGGTCGATCAGCTGCCGCAGACCGGTCTCGCGCTGGGGGGTGCCGACGGCCCCGCGGAAGTACTTGCTGGTGACGATGTTGACCGCGTTCACCGACCAGAAGTCGGGGAACTCGACGCCACGCTGCTCGAAGTTGATCGAGCCGTCGCGCCAGTTGGTCATGACGACGTCACGGCGCTCCCACGCCACCTCGTCGTACGGATGCACGCCGGGGGTGGTGTGGATGCGCTCGATACGCAGGCCCTGCTTGGTCGCAGTCGACTTGGTCCCCTTGCGGGAACCTCGTGCCGGGCCGCTCGCCGTCTCTGTCATGCCGCCTCCCATATGTGGGCAAAAACGCCCTGAAGTGCCGAGAACTTCCCCGGGCACAGTGTGTGTCTGATGCTTCGGACGCCACGCACAGCATCCGGAGCAGGTCTACGTGCCGACCCACGGCAGATCCTCGGATCAGCGGGTCCGGCGAGTGCCGCTCAGTCGGCGGCGACGGCGGGAACGGGAACCTCAACGGTCTCACCGGTCCCGCAAGCTTGTACGTGAGGCCGTCGCTCGCGGAGTTCCACGATGGCGGCCTCGAAGTCCTCGAGGCTGTCGAAAGCCCGGTAGACGGACGCGAACCGCAGATACGCGACGAGGTCGAGTTCCTGCAGCGGCCCGAGGATGGCAAGCCCCACGTCGTGAGTGGTCAGCTCGGCACTGCCGGTGGCGCGCACCGCCTCCTCGACCCGCTGACCGAGCTTGGCGAGGGCGTCCTCGGTGACCGGCCTTCCCTGGCACGCCTTGCGCACGCCGGAGATGACCTTGGTACGGCTGAAGGGCTCGGTGACACCGCTGCGCTTGACCACCATGAGCGAACAGGTCTCCACCGTGGTGAAACGGCGGGAACAGTCGGGGCACTGGCGACGTCGGCGGATCGAGGTCCCGTCGTCGGTGGTGCGACTGTCGACGACCCGGCTGTCGGGGTGCCTGCAGAAGGGGCAGTGCATGGCTCCCAACCCTCCTTCACAGCACGACTGAATAGCCTCTTCAGGCCCGGCGAGGGGCCTTCGAAGCGGTCTCAAGCATAGGCGATAGCCACACCCCCGATGGACGGGGACCACAACCTCTGGGCGGCTGAAGCAATCCAACCACTAGATCTTGGGTTTGGCCGCGCATTTGGCCCTAGCGCGTGTCGTGCGCCGCGGGCGGCCGGAAGGCAGCGTACGGCCGACCACGAGGGTACGGGAAGCGGCCGGAGGCGCCGAGTGCGGGGGCAGCCCCCGCGAAGCCGCGCGGAAGGCCGCGGGGGCGCGCACAGGGCGACCCCGCACACCACCGCCGAAGGGGCGGACGCTACCGTCATGGTCCGAAATGCCGGTCGTCCGGTGACACGCGACACGACAGCCCGGCCCGGCGACGGAACATCTCTCCCGACTTCGCTCATACACCCGCACCCGAGCACCCGGGAGACTTTTATTCGTTTTTCACTCGAACGTGTGTTTGGCGCAACCTTTCGAAAGCTACTACCGTTGTCCAGCTAGGGAGACCATTCGAGAGGGGCCGACGTGACCACCAGCGCAGACAGTGCCATCATCACTGCCCAGGACCGCTCGCAGAGCCGACTCGAGCCGGTGCATGCCATGAATGACTCAGTCACGAACACGGAGGGGCAGGAGCCCGCGCGACCAGCGCGCTCGCTGCCCGGACGACCTCCCGGAATCCGGGCGGACAGCTCGGGGCTCACGGACCGGCAGCGGCGAGTGATCGAGGTCATCCGGGACTCCGTGCAACGGCGCGGATACCCTCCGTCGATGCGGGAGATCGGTCAGGCGGTGGGCCTCTCCAGCACGTCCTCCGTCGCGCATCAGCTGATGGCTCTGGAGCGCAAGGGATTCCTGCGCCGCGACCCCCATCGCCCGCGGGCGTACGAGGTGCGCGGCTCCGACCAGCCCAGCACACAGCCCACGGACACCACCGGCAAGCCCGCGGCATCGTACGTCCCGCTGGTCGGCCGGATCGCGGCCGGCGGGCCGATCCTCGCCGAGGAATCGGTCGAGGACGTGTTCCCCCTCCCCCGTCAGCTGGTCGGGGACGGAGAGCTCTTCGTGCTGAAGGTCGTCGGCGACTCGATGATCGAAGCGGCGATCTGTGACGGGGACTGGGTCACCGTGCGACGCCAGCCCGTGGCGGAGAACGGCGACATCGTGGCCGCCATGCTGGACGGCGAGGCCACGGTCAAGCGGTTCAAGCGCGAGGACGGCCATGTGTGGCTGCTCCCGCACAACTCCGCGTACCAGCCGATCCCCGGCGACGAGGCGACGATCCTCGGCAAGGTCGTGGCGGTGCTCCGCAGGGTGTGACAGGCCCCCCGGTCCGACAGGGCCCCTGGTATCCGCGGTACGGATTCCGGGGGCCCTGGACGTTTCCTACGGACCGCCCCGGGACTACTTCGCTTCGGCCTTGGCCGCAGCGTCGATCGCCGCGAGCGAGCGACGGGCCTGGTTCGGGTCGGTCGTGTACCAGAAGTCGGGCAGCGAGGCCCGCAGATAGCTGCCGTACCGGGCATTGGCCAGGCGTGGGTCGAGCACCGCGACGACCCCCTTGTCCCCAATGGCGCGGACGAGACGACCGGCTCCCTGGGCCATCAGCAGTGCCGCATGCGTGGCGGCCACGGCCATGAAGCCGTTCCCCCCGGCCTCCTCGACGGCCTTCTGCCGTGCGCTCATCAATGGATCGTCGGGCCGTGGAAACGGAATCCGGTCCATGATCACCAACTGGCAGCTCGCACCGGGGACGTCAACGCCCTGCCAGAGCGAGAGCGTGCCGAAGAGGCAGGTCTCCGGGTCGGCCGCGAAATTCTTGATCAGCTCCCCCAGCGTCTCCTCGCCCTGGAGCAGGATCGGCTTCTCCAGCCGGCTCCGCAGCTCCTCGGCTGCGGCCTGGGCTGCTCGCATGGAGGAGAACAGTCCCAGCGTGCGCCCGCCTGCGGCCTCCACCAGCTCGGCGAGCTCGTCCAGCATGTCGGTGCGGGAGCCTTCGCGCCCGGGGGTCGCCAGATGCCGGGCGACGTAGAGGATCCCCTGCTTCGGGTAGTCGAAGGGCGAACCGACGTCGAGCCCCTTCCACTGCGGGACATCATCGCCCGCGGTGCCCTCCGGGGAGAGCCCCAGGGACGCACCCACCCCGTTGAAGTCCCCGCCGAGTTTGAGCGTGGCCGAGGTGAGGACCACGGAGCGGTCGGCGAAGAGCTTCTCGCGCAGCAGCCCGGAGACGGAGAGCGGTGCGACCCGCACGGAGGCGCCGAAGCGGTCGTGGCGCTCGTACCAGACGACGTCGTACTCGGAGCCCTGCGTGATGCGCTCGGCCACGCCGTGGATCGACTCGATCGAAGCCATCGCCTGTTTGCGGACCGCGTCCTCGTCCTGGACGGACTTGTCACGGGTGGAACCGAGCGCGGTGATCACCGTACGAGCGGCGTCGCGCAGCGCCATCAGGGCATACCCGAGGTCCTCGGGCACTTCCTCCAGCCTGCCGGGCAGCGCCAGCTCCATGACCCGCTCGAATCCCTCAGAAGCCGTCTGCAGGGCGTCGGCGGCCTTCTCGTTGACCAGCTTCGCCGCGCGGCGTACCGCGCGGTTGACCTGGCCGGGGGTGAGCTCACCGGTGGCCACTCCGGTGACCCGGGAGACCAGCTCGTGCGCCTCGTCGACGATCAGCACCTCGTGCTGCGGGAGCACCGGGGCGCCCTCGATGGCGTCGATGGCCAGGAGCGCGTGGTTCGTCACCACCACGTCGGCGAGCTTGGCCCGTTCCCGGGCCTGCTCGGCGAAGCACTCGGCCCCGTAGGCGCATTTGGTGGCGCCCAGGCACTCGCGGGAGGAGACGGAGATCTGCGCCCAGGCCCGGTCCGAGACACCGGGGGTGAGGTCGTCCCGGTCGCCGGTCTCCGTCTCGTCCGCCCAGTCCCGCATGCGCAGCAGGTCCTGACCGAGCTTGCTCGACGGGGCCGCCGCCTCGAACTGGTCGAAGAGCCCCTCTTCCTCCTCCTGCGGCACACCTTCGTGGAGGCGGTGCAGACAGAGGTAGTTCGACCTGCCCTTGAGCATGGCGAACTGCGGGCGGCGGCGCAGCAGCGGATGCAGGGCGTCGACCGTACGCGGAAGGTCGCGCTCCACGAGCTGGCGCTGGAGCGCCAGCGTCGCCGTGGCCACCACGACGCGCTCGCCGTGAGCCAGGGCGGGCACCAGATAGCCGAGCGATTTGCCCGTGCCGGTGCCCGCCTGGACGAGCAGGTGGGAATTGTCGTCGACCGCCTCGGCGACAGCGCCGGCCATGGCGGCCTGGCCGGGTCGCTCCGTACCGCCGACGGCGGTCACGGCGGCGTGCAGGAGCTCGGGGAGGGATGGCTTCGTCATAGCCCGACCAGCCTACGGGGCGCCGCTGACATCAACAGTCACTCCCGGACTCAGGGCGAGGGGTGGAGCGGATTGGCCACCGTGCCGTGGACCGCGGCGTGCGGACGCGCGGGCCGGTCGCGGTAGCCGTCCAGGTGCAGGCGGTTGCGGTTCAGGCAGAGGCGTTCGATGCGGGGCGTCAGCATGTCGAACATCTCGAACCGTTCCTTCAGTTCGGGAAAGTGTGCGTGGTAGCGCAGGATCTCCGCCCGGACGAGTGACCAGAATTCGCTCTCCGGGACGCCGAGCTGTTCCTCGCAGAGCGGTGACAGGAAGCGGAAGACGCCGGTGAAGAGACCGGAGTGGATGAACTGGGTGAGGAAGGCGGGTTCCTCGGTGAGCAGGACGCGACGCACGTCCTCGGGCATCGTGTCGTGCTCGGGCAGTGGCTGGGCGCTGATGTTCACGTCGTCGACGAAGTCCTTGATCGCCAGCCGCACCGGGATGTCGTGGTCGTCGAAGACGACGATCGCGTTCTCGCCGTGCGGGGAGAACACCGTGCCGTAGCGGTAGAGGAAGTGGAGCAACGGCGGGAGCAGGGCGGCGAAGAGCCGGGTGAGCCATGCGGTGGGCGTCAGCCCGGAGCGGGAGACCAGCTCGGCGGTGAAGGCCCGGCCCTCCGGATCGGTGTGCAGCAGCGAGGCGAGCGTACGGGCCCGCTCGCCGGGCGCGAGGCGCGGCAGGAGCGGCTCGCGCCAGATCGCTCCGAGAATCTCCTTGAACTGGTACGGCGTCTCCGGAAGGTGGTCGTAGAGCGGATGCTCGACCGTGACCGAGGCGACCTCGCCGAGGAGGATGACGCGGCAGGTGTCGCGCAGGAAGGGATCGTGGTCCCGTATCCCGTGCACCCAGCTGGTGACGGCGGGTGCAGCAAGGGTGCGCTCGCTCGGCAGGCCCCGCCAGACCAGCGTGTTGAGGATGGACAGCGGGAGCTTGACCGTGTGCCGGTCGGGCCGTGCGAGGTTGGCGAAGGTGCGGATGGACTGCTGCGGCAGACGCAGGTCCGGGTCGGTGTGCAGGGGGACGATGTCGGCGGCGGCGATGGCGGGGGCGAACAGGGGAACGATCCACTCGTCCCACTGCCAGGGATGGACCGGCAGACAGTAGTAGCCGTCCGGGTCCAGACCCCGGCCGCGCAGAGTGGCGGCGAAGGACGCGCGGACGGATGAGTCCAGCTCCTGGGCGTAGAGCTGTCCGGCGTCGGCGAGCGCACCCACGCCCCGGTAGGCGGCGATCCGGGAGGAGACGGCGATCCACGGCAGCGTGACCGGTGTGCGGGCCTCGGGAGTGAATCGGGCCGCGTCGGCTGCGGAGAAGCCGAGCCGCCCTTTGTTGGCGACGATCCAGGGATGGCCCGTCTGGTGGCCCTCGAGTTCGGCGTAGTCGAGATCGGCCAGCTCCGCGGCGCGTAGTGCACCGTGGTCGAGGCGGGCGTCGGCGGTGAGCGTGGTGGTGAGCTCGCGGACGAGATGGCCGAGCGTGGCACCGTCCAGCCCGAGCAGACGACGGGCGCGGGCGAGGAACAGCAGAGGATCACCGAAGGGGACGCTGCCCTCGATCCGGTCCTCGGCCGATGCCCGCGTGCCTGCCCGGCCGCCGGTACCGGCGGTCGCGTCCTCGTCGGCCACCGCGATGCTCATGCCATGGGCGGTCACCTCCGCCTCCGCCGACGTACCGCTCACGCCACGGGCCGCCGCGTCCGCCTCCATCGACGTACCGCTCACGCCACGGGCGGCCGCGTCCGCCTCCGTCGCCGCGATGCTCGCCTCACGGATCGAGTCGGGGGCGACGCGCCAGCTGCCGTAGACCCCCCGCCGGGCGGTGAAGCTCAGGCTGCCGCCGTCGTCGAGACCGAGGGTGTACGTATCACCACCGGTGGACCGTCGAACGGGCTGGATGACTTCCTCGTAGGCGAATTCGCCGAGCATCTTGGCCAGCAACCGGGCGGCGGCCCGGTCCCAGACCTCCCGGTTCAGCTCCGGGGGGCTGAACAGCGCGGGCGACTGGATCGCATCACGGCTCAGGGGATATTTCGGCACAGGGACTCCTCGGGTGGGAACCGACGGGGGTCGAGCGGTGTGGGCGGGGCAGCGGATCGTTCACATCTGGTCACGGTGTGCTCGGTCGCGGACCATCAACGCGGCCCGCTTGTCCGGGAGTTCTACCTCGGCGGAGAAGAGGAAACCGGCGCTCAGGAACGCGGAGACGGACGGGGTGTTACGGAGATCGGGCTCCGCGACGACGCGGGTGCAGTGCGGGTGGTTGTCGAGGACGAGATCGGAGACGGCCCGGAGGAGGGTGGTTCCGATGCCGTGGCCCCGCCGGTCCGCGCCGGCGATGAGGAGGTGGAGCCCGGTGTCGTACGGCCGGACCCGGTAGTGATGGGCCAGGGGGTCGAGGTCGGCCCGGTAGATCTCCCAGTAGCTCATCGGAATGCCCGCGAGCACCCCCAGACAGGGGATGCTCCGTCCGTCGCCTTCGAGTTGGGGCATCAGATGGGCGGCGGTGACGGTCTCGGCTCCGGCGAGTTCCCAGAAGGCCGCGACGGCGGGGTCGTTCATCCAGCGGCTGATCAAGGGGAGATCGCGCTCCAGACGCACGGGGACCAGCTGGAACACTCCGGCCCGGGTGGTGACCGGCTTCCACTCCTCCGGCCGGCCGAGCAGACCGGCGTCCTGCCGCCCGTGCCGGGGCACGGGGGTCTTCTCCCCCAGAAGGGTGAGCAGTTCGGCGGTGAGTGGGAGACCGAGCCTGTCCTCGGTGCCCGGCCCGGCCCGGGAAGCGGGACGGGGCCCGGGGTCGGTGGGCGCATCGGCGGAAGCCACGGTGCCGCTCTCCTCTCTCGTCGGTCGGCGTCCCGGCCGGGACGGGGGTGAGGGACGGCGTCCCGGCCGGGACGGGTTCAACGGTCGCCGTGCCGGCCGGGACGGGGTGGGTTCCTCAGCCGCACAGGGGATTGGTGATGGTGACGTAGACGGACTGGGTGTCCACCGGCCCGACCAGTTCGTCGAGGCCGCGCAGGCGGGTCAGCATGTTGGCCTTGCAGCGCAGACGCGGGGATTCCAGCAGCTGTGCGGGAAGCGGGGAGCCCAGTGCGGTGGCCGATCCCAGGAAGCGCCGGAAGCCGGCCAGGAGGACCTGCTCGTCGGCCAGCCGCTGGGCGCCGAACGCCCCGATCAGTCCGAACACGTTGTTGATGCCGAGGTAGTACGCGAGGCGCTCGTCGGTGACGGCGTCGGGGACGAAGGTGTCGCTGTCCGTTCCGATGCCGGGGAGCCTGCGGTCGAGGGCGGCGCGATGGGACTCCCTGAAGTAGTAGCCCTGATTGTCCCGGTAGCGGCCACCGGTCGGCCAGCCCTCGGCGTCGAGCAGGACCAGGGTGTTCTGCTGATGGGCTTCGAGGGCGACCCCCGCCTTGCCGTCGAGCCAGAGCACCGGCCGCACCACCCGGTCCAGGTAGCGCAGGAACCACTCGGCTGCGACGGCCGTCGTGGTCCGGCCGGTGGCAGCGGCGAGGCGGCACACGATGTCGGCCAGACGGGACCGCATGCCGGCCCGGTCGGGCCAGGGCCTCGGCGCGGTGAGCCCGGCGATGCAGACCGCGTCGTCGTACCGGTGGAAGGGGTTGTGGCGCAGCATGACGTCGAGGCCCGGGATGTGCTCGCCCTCAGGGCTGTCCACCGCGAGCCAGGCGGGGTCCCGGACGATGTCGAATCCGGGATGGACCGCGTGCCACTGGCGGGCGAGTCCGCTCCGCAGCAGCCGGTGGACCTCCACTCCCCGGTGGAGTTCCTTGCGGAGGTTCTCCCGGCGGGAGTTGGTGATGCGTACGCCGAGGGAGAGCTTCAGCATGAGGTCGACGCCGGGACGTTGCACGGTGCGCACCGAGGAGGTGGGGTGCCAGCGCGCGCCGTGCGGACCGAGGTCGTGCAGCAGGCCGGAGTCGGCGAGCGCGGCGACTTCGGGGCGCATCGCCAGTTCGCGGGCCTGCCAGGGGTGGAGCGGGATCGGTGTCGTGTGTGCCGGGAGACGCAGGCCCTCGGCGTGGCGGGCCACCAGTTCCTCGGCCGGGACCGGACGGCCGTGGTCGGTCCATGCGGAGTCGGTGGCCAGTACGGACCGGTCGACGGCCATCCAGTGGAGCGGGAAGGAGCCGTGCGACTCGGGTGAGTAGAGGAGGGACTCCGAGTCCGAGAGGCCTTCCCGGCTCTTCGGCGAGGGGTGGAGCGGGTGGCCCAGGAGGAGCGACTGTTCGGCGGTGAGGAAGAGGTCCGCCTCGGCGGGCGCGGCGGGACGGCGCCGTTGTCCTTCGATGAATCCGGCGGTCCGCCGCACCGAGTCGGCCACCCTGGCCACCATGTCCGCGCCCTCGTGATGTCCGGCCTCGCGGCCCAGGAGGGCTGCGACCGTGACGGCGTCGGCAGTGGGCGCGTCCTCGGGGACCTGTTCCAGGCGGGGCGGCCCGAAACGGTGCCAGCCAGTGGCGGACCAGTGGCGGACGGGGACGAGCAGGGCGGTACCGCTCGCGGGGAGCGGGACGCGAAGGGTCTCCCCCTCCGGGCTCGGCAGATCACATTCACGGACCCAGCAACGCAGCAGGTTCTCGATGCCCGCCGCGTCGGCGGCCCGGAGCGGATCGGGGTGATCCAACGGGTCGGGTACCGGTGCGGGGCAGGGGATCACCGTCCGGTGGAGGTGCCACGGACTGTGCGGCATCTCCTTCTGGCGCGGCACAGTCGATGCCTCGACAGCGAGTTGGCCGGATGTTCCGGACTCTCCCCTGTGGTGGCTGGAGGGAGGGCCGTCGGCCTCGGGCGTGGGGGTGGGGTTCACGGCGGTCTTTCCTGTGATGGTTTCCGGGGTCAGCGGATCGACCCGGTCGCGGTCCGTCGGTGCGGTGAGCTTTCGGCGGCTGCCAGGGCGTCGGCCAGGCGGTCGACGACCGCCGTCGCCTGTTCGTCGGTGATGGTGAGGGGTGGGAGCAGGCGTACGACTGTGGAATGGCGGCCACCGAGTTCAACGATGAGCCCCCGGCGCAGGCACTCCTGCTGGACGGCCCTGGCAAGGACGGGATCCGGCGGTGCCTCGCCCGCCGCGCCCACCGGGGCGGCCTCTGGGTCGACGAGTTCCACGCCGATCATCAGGCCCCGTCCGCGGACGTCGCCGACGCACGGGTGATGGGAGGCCAGTGATCGCAGGCTCGCCAGCATCCGGGCGCCGAGGACGGCGGCCCGGTCAGCGAGCCGGTTCTCCCGCACGTGAGCGAGGGTGGCGGTGCCGGCGGCCATGGCGAGCTGGTTGCCCCGGAAGGTGCCGGCGTGGGCACCCGGCTGCCAGGTGTCGAGTTCGGAGCGGTAGACGATCACGGCGAGGGGGAGGGAACCTCCGATGGCCTTGGACAGCACCATCACGTCGGGGACGATGCCACTGTGCCCGACGGCCCAGAAAGCACCGGTCCGGCCGACTCCGGTCTGTACCTCGTCGGCGATCAGGGGGACGGACCGGGCCGTGGTGATCTCCCGCATCCGGCGCATCCAGCCGTCGGGGGCGGGGTTGACGCCGCCTTCGCCCTGGACGGGTTCGAGGATCATGCCGGCCGGTGCGGGTGTTCCGCTCTTGGGGTCGTCCAGCACGCTCTCGGTCCAGCGCGCGGACAGCTCCGCGCCGTGCTCGCCGCCGGTGCCGAAGGGGCAGCGGTAGTCCTGCGGGAACGGAAGCCGGGTCACCCGTACGTCCTCGGCACCCCCCGAAGCGGCGAGGGCGCCCGCGGTCATGCCGTGGTACGCGCCGGTGAAGGCGAGCAGACCGCTGCGGCCGGTGGCGGCGCGGACGAGGGTGAACGCCGCCTCGACCGCGTCGGTGCCGGCCGGCCCGCAGAACTGGATCCGCGCGTTGTCCGCGAACTCCCTCGGCAGGGTGGAGAACAGCTCCGTGGTGAACGCGTCCTTGACCGGAGTGGCCAGATCGAGCACATGCAGGGGTGCACCCGAGTCGATGACCTTCTTGATCGCCTCCAGGACGACCGGATGGTTGTGTCCGAGGGCCAGTGTCCCGGCTCCTGACAGACAGTCGAGGTAACGCCGCCCGTCCGCTCCCTCGATGGTCAGTCCGCGTGCCCGTACCGGCACGATCGGCAGCGAACGGGCGTAGGTCCGGGCGGCCGATTCACGCAGCGACTGGCGACGCAGGATGCCTTCGTACGGCGCTTCGTGCGGCGATTCGTGCGGCGCGAGTGGTGGTGCCGGAGCTGGTTCGGTCACGGCCACGGCTGTTGATCCTCCCGCTGTAACAGTTGCGTTGCACGTCAGCACGATTCCGCAAGGACGGACTGCGGGGGTGAACCCTGTCTCCGTGTCCCCCGTATGTACCAACGACGCCGGGCGCGGAGGATCACGGGTAAGTCCGGAGATCCTTGCGGGCCGGAACCAGGCCCCTGCCGCACGCCGTCCACAACTGCACCGGCATAGTGGGGGACCTTGCCGCGGCTCCGGAACATCTCCGGCCGCGGCGGCATGCCCGGAAAGGCACACGCGTTGCCGCCCGTTGGGGCCGGCCCGGGTGCCGTCCGGAAGTGCGTTGGTACAGAAGTTCCTTACAGAAGCTTTGAGTGACGAAGTCCCAGGGGGATCACCAGATGCGCATCATTCGACCAGGCTTCACCGCACGCCGCGGGGGAAGCGCTCGCCGCTTCCCCTCCCCCGTGCTTGCCGCCGCGGCGGTCACCGCCGCTCTCGCCCTCACCGCGACGGCCTGCGGGCCGAGCGAGGACGATGCGAGCGCCGGGCCGAGCAGCAGTTCCGCAGGCCAGACGTCGGACGGCAAGGTTTCCATTCCGGATGACCTGAAGGACCGGCTGAAGGAACACGGGATCGACCTCGACCAGTGGAAGGGCGGCGAGTGGAAGAACTGGGACAAGGACAAGTGGCTGCGTGAGGCCAAGGACTACATCAACCCCATCATCGAGGGCCTCTGGGACCCGGACCGGATGCGCGACGCCGACAAGGCGCCCGAGCAGCCGGTCGACAACGACATATCCGGCGACGCGGGCGTGACGGACCCGACACCCGCCCCGGTCCGCGCCGTTGGTGTGCGGACGCCGTACCACGACAACGCCGCCGAATCGGGGAAGCTGTTCTTCGACGGCCCCGAGGGCTCGATGGTCTGCTCGGCGACCGTGGTGAAGGACCCCGCGCACCCCGGCAAGTCCAACATGGTGTGGACCGCGGGCCACTGCGTGCACGCGGGCAAGAAGGGCGGCTGGTACCGCAACATCGCCTTCGTGCCGTCGTACAACGACAGCGGTCTGACGACCGATGAACTCCGGAACAACCCGCCCAAGGAGAAGGTCGCCCCGTACGGCGTGTGGTGGGGCTCGTGGGCGGAGACCTCCGAGCAGTGGATCGACCAGGGCGCCTCGGTCGGTGGGCTGGGTGCCCCGTACGACTTCGCCGTGCTGCACGTGACGCCGGAGAAGGGCTCTACGGGCAAGTCCCTTGAGGAGACGGTCGGTTCGGCGCTTCCCGTCGAGTTCAACGCACCGGCGGTGCCCGAGATCGCGGACATGACGGCGACCGGCTTCCCGGCCGCTCCGCCGTACGACGGCCAGAAGCTCTTCCAGTGCAAGGACAAGCCGGGCCGGCTCTCGCTCACCAAGGACGACCCGACGATGTACCGCATCGGCTGCACGATGACCGGCGGTTCCTCCGGCGGTGGCTGGGTCGCGGCGGGGCAGGACGGCAAGCCCGCGCTGGTCTCCAACACCTCCATCGGACCGGTGACGGCCGGCTGGCTGGCCGGACCCCGTCTCGGCAAGGAAGCCAAGGGCGTCTACGACGCGGTCAGCAAGAAGTACGCGGGGCAGTAGGAGCGGGATCGCCGCTCCCGGACCGCGCTCGACGCCGCCCCAGGGGCTTTCGGGCGGGATGTCCTCCGCCCGAAGGCCCCTGGCCGGGCCGCTGCGGCTCCGCGGGCCGCGGGCCGCACGGCCCGGTGGCGACGACCGCCCTCAGGGACACCCTAGGGTGGTCCCCGCGCATCACCGACAGCCGGCCAGTCCGGCATACGGCATGACGCGTTCATGCCATTAGTACGTTTTCAGGGGGAGTCTTTTTCATGCGATCAATACGTCCGCTGTTCGCCGCGACCGGCCTCGTCGCCGCCCTCGCGCTGACGGCGACAGCCTGCGGGCCGAGCGAGGACACCGCGTCCGACAAGCCTGCCGCCACCGCGTCCGCCAGTGACGAGGCCTCCGGCGGCGGCATACCCGCCGACCTGGCCGACACCCTGAAGAAGCACGGTGTCGACCTGGACAAGTGGAAGGGCGGCGAGTGGAAGAACTGGGACAAGGACAAGTGGCTGCGTGAGGCCAAGGACTTCGTCAACCCGGTCATCGACGGGCTGTGGAAGCCCGACCGGATGAAGGAGGCCAAGGACCCGGCCAAGACGATGTCGGCCGGCGACCTCTCCGGGGCCCAGGGCGTCAGCGACCCGGAACCTGCTCCGGTCACGGCAGAGCGCGAGAAGACGCCGTACCACAACTACGCGGCCCCGGTCGGGAAGGTGTTCTTCGACTCCCCCAAGGGCTCCATGGTCTGCTCGGGCACGGTCGTCAAGGACCCGAAGAACCCGGGCAGGTCCAACCTGGTGTGGACGGCAGGCCACTGCGTCCACGCCGGCGCGGCGGGCGGCTGGTACCGCAACATCGTCTTCGTGCCCGCCTACAACGACAAGGGCAAGAACGCCGCGGCGCTGAAGAACGCGCAGCCGCAGGAGGTCGCCCCCTACGGCGCCTACTGGGCGGACTGGGTCAGCACCTCCGGCGAGTGGCTGGCCGACGGCGGCCCCACCGGCGGTGAGGGCGCCCCGTACGACTACGCGGTCCTGCATGTGAAGCCGGAGCGCGGCACCAAGTCCCTGGAGGAGACCGTGGGCAACGCCCTGCCGGTCGACTTCGACGCCCCCGAGACCGCGCGGATCAGCGCGATGGGCGCCTGGGGATACCCCGCCGCCCCGCCGTACGACGGTCTGATCATGCACAAGTGCGTCGACCGTCCCGGCCGGCTCTCCATCAGCCCCGCCACACCGTCGATGTACCGCATCGGCTGCACGATGACCGGTGGTTCCTCCGGCGGTGGCTGGTTCATCGAGGGTGACGACGGCAAGCTCGCGCTGGCCTCCAACACCTCCATCGGACCGGCGACGGCCGGCTGGCTGGCCGGACCGCGCCTGGGCGACGGTGCCGAGCAGATCTTCACGATGATGAGCGAGAAGTTCGGCAGCGAGTAGCAGCCCGAGCCTCGTCACAACAGACGGAAGGTCCGCTCCCTCACCGCGAGGGAGCGGACCTTCCGTCTGTGCTGCGGTCAGTGCGCCGCGGGTACGAACGCGGCGAGGTCCGAAGCAAGCTCCTCGTGCACCCGCGCCTTGAGCAGCGTGCCCTCCGACGTGTGCTCCTCGGAGATCACCTCGCCCTCGGCATGCACCCGGGAGACGAGTCCGCCCTGGGTGTACGGCACGAGCGCCTCGATCTCGACCGACGGCCTCGGCAGCTCACTGTCGATGAGCGCGAGCAGCTCGTCGATACCGGCACCGGTCCGTGCCGACACCGCGATCGCGTGCTTCTCGTTGCGCAGCAGTCGCTGAAGGACCAGCGGGTCGGCCGCGTCCGCCTTGTTGATCACCACGATCTCGGGCACGTTCACCGCGCCCACCTCGCGGATGACCTCGCGCACCGCCGCCAGCTGCTCCTCCGGCACCGGGTGCGCGCCGTCCACCACGTGCAGGATGAGATCGGACTCGCCGACCTCCTCCATGGTGGAGCGGAAGGCCTCGACCAGGTGGTGCGGCAGATGACGTACGAACCCGACGGTGTCGGCGAGCGTGTAGATCCGTCCGCTCGGCGTCTCGGCCCGGCGCACGGTCGGGTCCAGGGTGGCGAACAGGGCGTTCTCCACCAGCACACCCGCACCGGTCAGCCGGTTGAGCAGCGAGGACTTGCCCGCGTTGGTGTATCCCGCGATGGCGACCGAAGGCACCTTGTTGCGCTTGCGTTCCTGGCGCTTGATCTCGCGGCCGGTCTTCATCTCCGCGATCTCCCGGCGCATCTTCGCCATCTTCTCGCGGATCCGTCGCCGGTCGGTCTCGATCTTGGTCTCACCGGGACCACGGGTCGCCATACCGCCACCGCCGCTGGAACCGCCGCCGCCCATCTGACGGGAGAGCGACTGACCCCAGCCGCGCAGCCGCGGCAGCATGTACTGCATCTGTGCCAGCGAGACCTGCGCCTTGCCCTCACGGGACTTGGCGTGCTGGGCGAAGATGTCGAGAATCAGGGCGGTCCGGTCGACCACCTTGACCTTGACGACGTCTTCGAGATGGATCAGCTGGCCGGGGCTGAGCTCACCGTCGCACACCACGGTATCGGCCCCTGTTTCGAGCACGATGTCGCGCAGTTCGAGCGCCTTGCCGGAACCGATGTAGGTGGCCGGGTCGGGCTTGTCGCGGCGCTGGAAGACGGCGTCGAGCACCTGGGCTCCGGCCGTCTCGGCGAGTGCCGCAAGCTCTGCGAGGGAGATCTCCGCGTCGTGCACCGTGCCCGAGGTCCAGACACCGACCAGTACGACGCGCTCCAGGCGCAGCTGGCGGTACTCGACCTCGGTGACGTCCTCGAGCTCGGTGGAGAGTCCGGCCACACGCCGCAGCGCGGCACGGTCGGAGCGGTCCAGCTGTTCACCGTCCCGCGCTCCGTCGATCTCGTGGCTCCAGGCGACGTCCTCTTCCATCAGGGCGTCCGCCCGAAGGCTTTCGGTGAGGCTCTCGGTGACGTTCTCCGTGGCACTCTGCGCGTTCTGCGCGTCCTGGGGAAGGGAAGAAGAGGAGGTCATTGGATCCTTACGTCGATAGAAGTCCGTTACAACTGTCACAACGTGTGACCTCCCGGGATGATTCCCGAGGGGGAATTCTCCGGTCCGGACGCTGCCGCGACTCGTCGATAGTGGCATGGCGGGACCGGCCCGTCACGCGGGTTTACCGTTGCCGCGCCGGTGTCGCGCTGCGCCAGTCGGGATGCCCCGGCATGGGCGGCGTCTTCTTCCCGTACAGCCAGCCGTCGAAGAACGCGGTCAGGTCGCGTCCGGCCACCCGGGACGCCAGGGCGGTGAAGTCGGCCGTGGCGGCGTTGGAGTCGCGGTGCTTGCGCACCCAGAGCCTCTCCAGGCGGTCGAAGGCGCCGTTGCCGATTTCCTGGCGGAGCGCGTAGAGGACCAGTGCGCTTCCGTCGTACACCACCGGCCGGAACAGGCTGATCTTCTCGCCCGGTGCCGGCGGGGCGGGCCGGGCCGGCGGACCGCCCCCGGCACGCCAGCCGTCCGACCGGCTGTAGGCGTCGCGCATCCGGCGCTCCAGCGGCTTGCCGGCGTGCTCCTCGGCGTAGCGGGCCTCGTACCAGCTCGCGTGCCCCTCGTTGAGCCAGAGATCGGACCAGGCACGCGGGGAGACGCTGTCGCCGAACCACTGGTGGGCGAGCTCGTGGACCATGACCGAGTCGACATACCACGAGGGAAATCCGCTGTCGGTGAAGAGCCGGAGCTCGAAGAGGGAGAGCGTCTGGGTCTCCAGCTCGAACCCGGTCTCGGTGTCGGCGACCAGCAGGCCGTAGTTCTCGAACGGGTAGCGGCCGACCTGCCGCTCCATCCATTCCAGCTGGCCAGGGGTCTTCCGCAGCCAGGGTTCGAGCCTCTCCCGGTCGGCGGCCGGGACGACGTCGCGCACGGGCAGTCCGTGCGGACCGGTGCGCTCGACGACGGTGGACCGCCCGATGCCGACCTGGGCCAGTTCGGTGGCCATGGGGTGATCGGTGCGGTAGGTCCAGGTGGTGCGGTCACCGTGCCTGATCAGCCCGGTGCGCAGACCGTTGGCCACCACCGTCAGATCCTTGGGGGCGGTGACGCGGAAGGTGAAGTACGCCTTGTCGGCGGGGTGGTCGTTGCTGGGGAAGACCCGGTGCCCGGCATCGGCCTGATTGGCCATCACGAGCCCGTCGGCGGTCCGCACCCAGCCGCCGCTGTCCTGTTCGCCCGAGGGGTCACTGGTGTGGTGGACGGTGACGCGCAGGGGCACTCCTGCCGGCAGGCTGCCCGGTGGCTCGATGATCAGGTCCTCGTCGCGGGTCGCGAACTCGGCGCTCAGACCGTTGACTTCGACCGACCGCACGGTGCCACGGGTGAAATCGAGGTTGATCCGGTCCAGCGGCTCGGTCGTCCGCGCGTCGATCGTGGTGACGGCGTCCAGCGGTTCACTGTTGCGGCCCTCGTAGCTGAGGCCGATGTCGTAGGCGAGTACGTCGTATCCGGGGTTGCCGAGATTCGGGAAGAGCGGGTCCCCGATGCCGAGGGGCACCGGTGCGGGCAGGGTTGCGGCGACGAGGGTGGCCGATGCGGTGGCCAGCAGGGTGGCCCGAAGACGGCGGGAGAGGAACGGCATGGACTACGGCTACCAGCGCCGCCCCGCCGTGATGGGACGGCGCGCGCCGCGCCACCCGAACGAGGTCCGCCGCCGTCGGCGGTGCCGTCGCCCGGTCAGAGTGCCGCGGCCGGGTGCTGGGCACGGCTCACGTCGTACACCCCCGGTACGTCACGCATGGCGCGCATCAGCGCGGGCAGTCCGGCGGCATCGGGGAGCTGCAGGGTGTATGTGTGGCGCACGCGCTGTTCGCTGGGGGGTTCGACGGTGGCGGAGATGATGGCCGCGTCCGCGCCCGCGATCGCCTCGGTGAGATCGGCGAGCAGCCGGGGCCGGCCGAAGGACTCCGCGACCAGGGTCACCCGGCATTCGGCCGCGTCGCCCCAGCGCACGGCGACCGGCTCCCGGCCCACGGCCTCCATATTGGCCACGACAGGACACTCCAGCCGGTGGACGGTGACGGCTCCGCCACGCACCGTGAATCCGGTGACATCGTCGGGGGGCACGGGGGTGCAGCAGCCCGCGAGCCGCACGGTGGTGTCGGGCCGCTCGACCAGCGCGCTCACCGTGCGGCTGTCCGCACCGGGCGATCCGGGCCGGGGGGGCCGGGCCGGCGGCGAGCCGGGCCTGCGGCTGTCATACCGGCTTCCGGCGGCGGGTTCCGGTGCCTGTGGATGGGCTTCGAGCCAGCCGGTGATGGCGATGCGGGCGGTGGGCGTCCGTACGTGGTCGAGCCAGTCGGGCGAGGGTCCGGACGCGGCGTCCTCGGCGAGGAGCGGCTGGACGGTGTCGCCGTCGCCGAGCACGGTGCCGAGGGTGGCCAGCCGGCCGTTGACCCGGGCTCCGATACAGCTGTGCGCGGCGTCGCCGTACTGCGCGTAGGCGGCGTCGACGCAGGTGGCGCCCATGGGCAGGCCGAGCGTGGCACCGTCGGTGCGGAAGACGGTGATCTCGCGGTCCTGGGCGAGATCGGCGCGCAGGGTGGTCCAGAAGGTGTCGGGGTCGGGAGCGGACTGCTGCCACTGGAGGAGCCGGGAGAGCCAGCCGGGACGGGTCGGGTCGGCCCGTTCGCCGTCGGCGGGCTCGGTGCTCGGTGCCGTGCCGTCCGCGGCGTAGGGATTGCCGAGCGCGATGACGCCGGCCTCGGCGACCTTGTGCATGCGGTGGGTACGGATGAGGACTTCGGCGACCTCGCCGTCCGGACCCACCACCGCGGTGTGCAGCGACTGGTACAGGTTGAACTTGGGCGAGGCGATGAAGTCCTTGAACTCGGAGATCACCGGGGTGAAACAGGTGTGGAGTTCGCCGAGGACCGCGTAGCAGTCGGCGTCCTCACCGACGAGTACCAGCAGACGCCCGAAGTCGCTGCCGCGCAGTTCGCCGCGTTTGATCCGGACGCGGTGCACGGAGACGAAGTGGCGCGGTCTGACGGCCACTTCGGCGGTGATGTCGGCCTCCCGCAGCACCCCGGCGACGTTGCCCGCGATGGCGGTGAGCGGGTCCGCCGCGGTCTTCGCCGTCGCGTCGGCGATCAAGGCGCGGGTGTGTGCGTACTCCTCGGGGTGAAGGATGGCGAAGACGAGATCTTCCAGCTCGGTCTTGAGCGCCTGGACACCGAGCCGTTCGGCGAGCGGGATCAGTACGTCGCGGGTGACCTTGGCGATCCTGGCCTGCTTCTCGGGACGCATCACGCCGAGTGTGCGCATGTTGTGCAGCCGGTCGGCGAGCTTGATCGACATGACCCGGACGTCGTCGCCGGTGGCGACGAGCATCTTGCGGAAGGTCTCCGGCTCGGCGGCGGCCCCGTAGTCGACCTTCTCCAGCTTGGTCACGCCGTCGACGAGGTAGCAGACCTCCTCGCCGAACTGCTCCCGCACCTGGTCGAGAGTCACCTCGGTGTCCTCGACGGTGTCGTGGAGGAGAGAGGCGGTCAGGGTGGTGGTCTCGGCACCGAGCTCGGCGAGGATGAGGGTGACCGCGAGCGGGTGCGTGATGTAGGGCTCGCCGCTCTTGCGCATCTGGCCGCGGTGCGAGCTCTCCGCGAGGACGTAGGCCCGGTGCAGCACGGTGAGATCGGCATCGGGATGGTGGGCCCGGTGCGCTTCGGCGACATGGCCGATGGCGTCCGGCAGCCGGTCCCGGGAGACCGGGCCGAGCAGGGCGACCCGGCCAAGCCGACGGAGATCGATCCGGGGACGGCCCCGCCTGCGAATGGGAGCACCTGGGTTGGTGGCCTCTGCACTCATGGGGCACCTCCGGCAGCGTCGACCGGCGGTGGGAAAGCGCGGTCGCGCCTTCGGTCCGGTGCTTGATGCTACCGACCCCACCACGTGGCGGAGTCCCGCTCTCGCCCAGCGTGAAACGGATCACCCATTCGAGCGACGGCCTGAGGGCTGTCCCGCAGTTCCTGGCGGGACAGCCCTCAGGACGTGAGCGTTGCGAGCAAGGCCGGATCGATCATGCCCTCGGCGACGATCACCGCCGCCCCGGTCATCTCGATCTCACCGTCCGGATGCTCGGTGATCACCAGGGTGCCGCCCGGCAGATCGACGGTGTACGTGACCGGGGCCCCGGTCACCGCGGGGTCCGCCGCGTCCCGGCGGGCCGAGGCGACGGCCACGGCGCAGGCACCGGTGCCGCAGGAGCGGGTCTCGCCCGAGCCCCGTTCGTGGACCCGCATCGCGACGTGCCGGGGCCCTCGGTCCACGACGAACTCGATGTTGACCCCGTCGGGGTAGACGGCGGCGGGCGCGAACGACGGCTCGACGAACAGGTCCCCGGCGTGGGCCAGGTCGTCGACGAACGCGATCGCGTGCGGATTGCCCATGTTCACGTTGCGGGTGTCCCAGCTGCGGTCCGCGACGGTGACGGTGACGCCGTCGGCGGAAAGCAGGGCGCGGCCCATCGAGACGGTCACGTCGCCGTTCTTGGCGAGGTGCACCTTCTTCACGCCGCCGCGGGTGGCGACGGCGAGGTCACCCTCCTCCACGGCGCCGACGCGCTGGAGGTAGCGGGCGAAGACCCGTACGCCGTTGCCGCACATCTCGGCGACGGATCCGTCGGCGTTGCGGTAGTCCATGAACCACTCGGCCTCGTCGGCCATGGCCTGCGCCTCGGGGTGCGCGGCGGACCGTACGACGTGCAGCAGTCCGTCACCGCCGATGCCGGCGCGGCGGTCGCACAGCCCGGCAACGAGGGACGCGGGCAGGTCGAGGGCGTTGTCGGGGTCGGGAACGATCACGAAGTCGTTCTCGGTGCCGTGGCCCTTGAGGAAGGCGATCTGCGAGGTGGTCACAGGACAACTGTACGAGCCCGTACCGACAGCCCGGGGAATCGGCCCGCCTCGGGGTGAGCCGGACGGGGATCGCCGGCCGCGCCGTCGCGCGGCCCGGTCCTCAGTTCTGCAGTCGTGCCACGCGCCAGACGGCCAGCGCGACCAGGGCGGCACCCACAGCCACGTACAGCGCGATCACCCGCCAGTCGGCCCGTTCCCCGGAGCCCCGGGACGGCAGTCCCGGCCAGGTGTACCCGACGCGGCGGGCGGCCATCATGCCCCAGCCCGCGGCACAGCAGCTGATCAGCAACCCCAGCATCGCGACCACCGGGCCGCCGTCTCCCACCTCGAAGGCGAGCGGGAAGGCGAACATCAGCGATCCCAGCGCGGCGAGCATGACGATCGGCGCGAGCTGCCAGATACGCAGCCGGCGGGCGGGGCGCAGCTCGACCTCGACCTCGGGAGTCACGGCGAGTTCATCGGGCCCGTCGGGGCTCAGATGTCCTGCCTCGTGCTGCGTGTCCGGTGCGTCTTGTTCTGTGTCGCGAGGGCCGGCCTCCATCGCCACGCGCCCTCCCAACTCGGACTGGTCGATCGATGCTCGATGATGGCACGTCGCGGGTCGCCGAATTGCCGGGCAGGGCTTCCCGATGCAATCACGTGATCAGGCTGTTATAGCCCCGCTTTGGGGTTTATGCAGGTCAGACGCCTGCTGCTGGTCGGCGAGTCAGCAGGAGACCAGCCATAGCCGCAGGTCAGCGCCGGATTGACCGGTGACGAGCGGCCCGCGGAAGGACCCTCTCCATCGTGTCGAACAAGCTTGCGCGGGGTGGGAACGGCTCCTTCGAACACCGCGCGTGCCACCGGGCTCCGAGCCGCCCGTACGTCCCCCGATCCGCTTCCGCCGCACCCGGGGCGGCAGTCCGAGGAAGTCCGGCTCCCCCGCCCGGGAAACCGCGTCGAACGACCGTCCGGAGCCGTTCTCGCGTTCCGCGGGAAACGCGTCCTCGGGAAACGCGTCCTCGGGAAACGGGTCCTCGGGTCAAGGAACCGCTCTGCTTCACCGCAGCCCCGCGAGTCCGAGAACAAGCACCACGTAGAGCGCGAGAAGGACGACTTGCAGAGCAAGGGCGATCACCGTGTGAACCGTGCGATGTCCTCGGTCCCCCAGGCCGAGGTGCGCACGGGCAGCCGCACTGACGCGCGGTTCGCTCTGCCGGTCGGCACCGGTCCGCCGCAATGCGCGCACCAACGCACGCCGGCCTCTGACCGAGGTGAGACCGACGCGCACGCCGTTGCCGTCACGCACCACTACGGCATGGGAAGCCCTCCCGCCACGGGTGAAGGCGGTGAGCAGCCTGACGTCCCTGATGTCCGTGAGGTCCAGCACCCGGACTCCGGTCAGCGTGCGGGCCGTCACACGCGACATCGAGCACTGAACCAGTCCCGTTTCCTCGCACAGCACCTGGAGCAGCAGGAATCCGGCCGGTCCCGCCGTCAGCGCAAGGGCCACCGAGGCACCGGTGGGCACCATGCCCGCCAGGGCCATCAACCGGGCGGCAAACGGCGAAAGAACAAGAAGGGCGGCACCGGAGGCCGCGAGCCGGGCCCGGGACCGAGCCGCGGCCGGTGCTGTCTCGGCAGAATTCACGACAGCACCGTATGCGCAGGGGCCGGGAGCCGGTACTCCGCACCCGTGTCGCGCACCCGGCCCGGCGGGCGGCCAGTACCGCGAGGCCGGAACAGATATGAGGCGGCGCGAGGAACATCGGGGCGTCGAACAGGACGACGAAGAGTCCGTGTCTGTCGTGGCTCCGGGAGCGGCCCCCACCTCGGCCGCTCCCACGACCACGCCGGAGGACCGAACACCCGCGGGAGCCGCCGGTGGCGTCTGCCATGGTGCTTGCCATGTCCGCACGCAATCGAAGACTGCCCCGGCACCGCGCCTGGCCACTGACCACCACCGACATCAACGAGTGTCTCGGCCCCCACATGACCCGCGTCAAGGAGCTGCGGTTCCTCACCGGGCATGACAGCGGGACCATCGTCGTAGGAGCGGCGTGGGTCGCTCCGGACCCCCGCAACCACGGCGGCGGCATCCACCCGGACATGGTCGGCATCCACATAGACATCCACCCGGTCGACGCCGCTCGACGTGCGGCCACCCGCGCTGTTCTGCGCGCGCATGCCCTCCCGCAACTCCGCGCATGGATCACACAGGCGATCACTGCCGACGAGACATGGCGACTGACTCCCCATCAGCACTACTGGCGGCTCACCGACGGCCACCTCACCCACCGGGACGAAGCATGAGCCGAGTCCGGACGACGCGTGGACGCCGGGCGGCCGTCGAGGGCGGCCCTCGACGCCCTGCGCGGTGTTGCATAGCATCGTGGGCACGGCATCGCGTGTCGGTCACCGGTCGGGTGAGGCATGGAGGCGCCCGTGAGACTGCCTTACGGAGGCATTCCACACATGTCAGTCGAGTTGAATCACACCATCATCCATGCCCGGGACAACCGGGAGTCGGCCGAATTCCTGGCGCACATCCTGGGGCTCGAGGCCGGGACCGAGTGGGGCCCGTTCATTCCGGTCGCCACCAGCAACGGGGTCACTCTGGACTTCGCCGCCATCCCGGCGGAGTCGATCGTCACGCAGCATTACGCGTTCCTCGTTTCCGACGAGGAGTTCGACGCGGCCTTCGCGCGGATCCAGGAGGGCGGGATCGCGTACTACGCCGATCCGCAGCGGAAGCAGCCTCAGGAGATCAACCACAACCACGGCGGGCGCGGCCTCTACTTCATGGATCCGGCCGGTCACGGCATGGAGATCATCACGCGGCCCTACGACAACCACGAACAGGTGCGGACGGCTTCGTAGGGCAAGGGGCAGGTCAGGGCTGCCCCGGCCTGCATTCGTGGCGTAATCGGACTGCCGGCGGCGGCACACCGGTGGGCTCTCCTGTGCGGCTGCCAGCTGTCGCCGGTACCCCGAGGAAACCAGCCCACCGGTGACCTTGCGGATCGCCCCTGACCGCCTGCGCCGGGCCCTGCGCCTGGACGTGGGCGGTCAGCGCGGAATCACCCATCCCGGTACCCAGGTCCCGGTGGCGCCGTGACCGGCCGTTGTGGCGGCGAGGTGGGTACGGAGAGTGGCAAGCGCCGGGTGGGGGTTGTCGCGGTGCCAGAGGAGCGAATGCGGGTAGACGGGCGTCGGGTCGGTGACCGTGATGCGGCGCAGGCCGTGGCCGGCGGGCCAGATCAGGCGGCTGTGCCCGCCCATGAAGGTGGCCAGGGCCGGGGTGTCGGAGATGGTGTCGAGGAGGGCATCGGAGCCGAAGTTGGGGCCGGTCACCTCGATGGTGAGGCCGAACTCGGCGACGAGGTCGTCGTAGTAGGCGCCCCACTCGGTACCGGGGGCGATGCCTGGCATCCAGATCCGGTGCCCGGTGAGCTGGGCGAGGGTCACGGACCGGGCGCCCGCCAGTGCGTGGGCGGGGCCGGTGAGAAGGTGGAGCGGCTCGTCGAGCACCCGGACGGAGACAAAGTCCTCGGGAAGGGGACGGCCGGGCGCGGCGACGGCGCGGAAGGACGCGTCGATGGCACCGGAGCGGATGGCGGTGACAGCCGTCTCGATGTCGACCAGCATCATCACGTCGAGGTCGATGTCGGGGTGCACACGGTGGAAGTCACGCATCAGGCCCGACTGCGCGCTGCGCGAGGCGATCACGTCGACGCGAAGCGGCCGGCAGCCGGGGCGCACGGACGCGCCCGCACGCTCGGCGACGCGCAGCAGCTCACGGGCGTGGGGCAGGAATGCCTGCCCGTCGATGGTGAGCTCGGCGCCGCGTGCGGCACGCGTGAACAGCCGCACGCCGAGGGTGCGCTCCAGCGCGGCGATACGTTTGGAGACGGCCTGCTGGGTGACCGACAGGTCGGCGGCGGCTTTCTGGAACTGGCCCGCTTCCACGACCGCGACGAAGGTACGTACTGCTTCGAGGTCCACGCCGATCCACCTTAGTGAACAACCGATGGTTGTGAATGGCTGGCATGTCAGTTGTTTGACCTGCTGTTGTCCTTCCCGATTACCTCTCACCGGTCAACGTCGGTTTGTTCGGGCGGGATCTCAAGGGGGTGCGTCGGGCATGGTGGGCAGGAGACGGCTGGGCCGGCGGTTCGGCTGGCTGTGGGCGTCGTATGCGGTGAGCGCGTACGGGTCCGGGCTGGGGTTCGGGGCGTTGCCGCTGATCGCCGTGACGGTGTTGCATGCCGGCCCCGCCGAGGTGTCGGCGTTGTCGGCGGTGGGGCCTGCGGTGGGTTCGCTGATCGCGGTGCCGCTCGCGCCGTGGGTCGAGTTCCGGCGCAAGCGCCCGGTCATGATCATGATGGACCTGGCCCGGTTCGCCGCCATGGCGACGATCCCTGTCGCCTACGCCTTCGGATGGCTCGGATTCGTCCAGCTGCTCGTGGTCTCGGCCGTGGTCGCCGCAGCCAGGATCGCCTTCAACGCGGCCGGCGGCGCCTGTCTCAAGGACCTTGTCCGACCGGACGACCTACTGGTCGCCAACGCGCGGTTCGAATCCACGAACTGGAGCTCCATCGCGGTGGGACCACCGCTGGGCGGGGCGGCGATCGGCCTGTTCGGACCAGTCACCACCGTGGTGGCCGACGCGCTCAGCTACCTGCTGTCCGCCCTGGGCATCACCGCGATCCGAGGCCGGGAGGAAACACCGCGACCGTCCGGCGAGAACCCGGTCCGGGCGGGCGCGCTGCTCGACGGCTGGCGGCACATCATGGGCCACCCCGGTCTGCGGCCGCTCTACCTCAACCAATTGCTCGTCGCAGGTCTGGTCATGGCCACCGAGCCACTGCTCGCCGTGCTTCTGCTCGGCCGGCTCGGGTACCCGCCCTGGCAGTACGCCCTCGTCTTCGCCGTCCCCTGCCTGGGCGGACTCATCGGCTCCCGGCTGGCCCGACGGGTCGTGGCCCGCTTCGGCCGGCACCGGGTGTTCCGGACCGTCGGCACCCTGCGCGCCGTCTGGCTGATCGGCCTGGCCTTCGTCCGCCCCGGCACCGTCGGCCTCGTCACCGTGATGGCCGTCGAGCTGGCCATCATCATCAACATGAGCCTGTACAGCCCGGTCCTCGCCACCTACCGGCTCGAGAACACTCCCAGGCATCTGGTCGCCCGCACCCTGTCGGCCTGGTCGATCGGCCAGCAGGCGTCCGTCGCCGCCCTCACCGCGCTCGCCGGGCTGCTCGCCGACGTCACCGGCCCACGCACCGCGCTCGCGTTCGCGGGACTGCTCATCCTGACCACACCGCTCCTGCTTCCCCGACAGGACCGGACGTCGCAGCCCGCACCGGAACCGTCCCGCAGCCACTCATGAGGCACCACCCGGCAGAGACGGTTCCTGTACGTCAGCGATCTCCCGGCCCGAGCGTCAGGCCGTCACCGCTTGTTCCACCAACGCCAGCGCCAGCCCCGGGAGCTGTCCGCGGTCCTCCGCGGCACCGCTGAGCCAGTGGACGCGCGGGTCGCGGCGGAACCAGGAGTCCTGGCGGCGCGCGAAGCGTTTGGTGGCGCGCACGGTCTCGATGCGCGCCTCCTCCTCCGTGCACTCCCCCGCCAGGGCTGTGAGCACCTGCTGATAGCCGAGTGCCCGGGAGGCGGTGCGCCCCTCCCGCAGTCCCAGTGCCTCCAGCGCGCGCACCTCGTCCACGAGTCCGGCCTCCCACATCCGGTCGACCCGTACCGCGATGCGCTCGTCCAGCTCCGGGCGCGCCACGTCGACACCGATCTGGACGGCGTCGTAGACCGCGTCGTCGCCCGGAAGGTTGGCGGTGAAGGGCTTGCCGGTGATCTCGATGACCTCCAGGGCCCGCACGATGCGCCGGCCGTTGCTCGGAAGGATGGCGCGGCCCGCCTCGGGGTCGGCCGCGGACAGCCGCTCATGCAGGGCTCCGGAGCCCTGCTCGGCCAGCTCCGCCTCCAGCGTGGCGCGGACCTCCGGGTCCGTCCCGGGGAACTCCAGGGCGTCGATCGCGCCCTTCACATACAGACCGGAACCGCCCACCAGGACGGGCGTACGCCCCTCGGCGAGCAGCCGGTCGATCTCGGTGCGGGCCAGGCGCTGGTACTCCGCGACGCTGGCGGTCTCGGTGACGTCCCAGATGTCCAGCAGCCGGTGAGGGACGGACCCGCGCTCGTCGAGCGTCAGCTTGGCGGTGCCGATGTCCATCCCCCGGTAGAGCTGCATGGAGTCGGCATTGACCACCTCGCCCCCGAGCTGCTGGGCGAGGAACACCCCCAGGTCGGACTTTCCGGCTGCGGTGGGACCGACGACGGCGATGACCCGCGGTGCGGGAACTGGACTTCTCACCGCCCCAGTCTCGCAAACCTCGGGGCCGTTCCCGAATGGGCGAGGTGCGCGCCGTGCGGCCGGCCCCTCGGCGCGCACCTCCGAGTAAAATGGTGTCCACATACGGGTGGTTTCTCATGGTTCCGCCGCCTGTCCTCTCACAGCGCCGATGCCGTGGCCGGAGAGTACGGAAGCGCAGGGCGGGTACGGGGACCGGAGAGAACACGCGCACGCAGCCCCCAGCAGAGAAGGTGTCCGATGGGCTTCATGGACAATTTGAAGGCGAAGCTGAGCCCGGCGAAGGACAAGGTGAGCGACCTTGCGCAGCAGCACGGGGACAAGATCGACCAGGGGCTCGACAAAGCCGCGCGGACAGTGGACGCGAAGACCAAGGGCAAGTACAGCGACAAGATCGTGTCCGGCACGCAGAAGGCCAAGGGTGCCGTGGACCGGCTCGCCCAGAAGGACGGGGGCGGCACTCCGCCCGCACCGGGCAGCACTCCGCCGCCGCCCGCTTCCTGACACCGGGCCGCGGAACGCGGGACGGCCGCGGAACGCTCTCGTTCCGCGGCCGTCCCGCCTTCCGGCTGTGCGAGGGGGTCAGGACCAGGCAGCGACCATGTAGCCGACGCCGTACGGTGCGTCGTCGTACAGCAGCCTGCCGTCCATCCCGGCACCCTCGGCCGCCCCCGCCAGCACCTGCCAGGGCGCGCGGCCCGCGGCCTTGAGTTCGTACGCCGACGCCTCGTCCAGCGCGATCAGCGCGCCCGTGTCCGCCGTCCCCAGCGCGCGCGAGGCCGTCGCGTCGAAGCCCGCGGCGCGCTCGTCGAGGTAGCCGGGCGCCTTCAGGGTGCGGCAGGCACTGCCGTCGCCCATCACCAGCAGCGCGACCCGGTCCGCGCGCGCGGCCAGCCCGCGCCCCGCCTCCGTGCAGCGGCCGGTCTCCAGCTGCTCACCCACCCCGAGCGCCTCGACCGGGGTGCCCGCCCATCCGGTGCGCGCCAGCAGCCACGCACCGACCGCGAGCGACGGCGGGAGCGGGCGCTCGACGACCGCGCCCAGGTCCCGCCCCAGCCGTACGTCGAGGTCCACGCCGAACTCCTGGAAGCCACCGGCGGCGCCCTCGGGATGAGGGCCCCTGCCCGCGAGGTCCGCCGGCCCGACCACGACCAGCAGATCGGGCCGGGAGGCCGCGAGCACGCCCAGGGCGTCGGTGCACGCGGCCCTCGCTCCATCGAGCTCGGGCGCGGCACCGGCGGCGACAGCGGGGACCAGCAGGGGCGGACAGGGGCAGACAGCGGCGGCTACAAGCATGCTGGGCAGCGTACTGTCCGGGCACGTCCGCTCCGGGAGCGGTACGCCCGTCAGCCAGGCGGTACGTCCGTCAGTCGCAGCCGCAGCCCGGCGCCGAGGCCGCGGGCAGCGGTGCCGGGGCGCCGATCCCGGGCAGGCCCAGCATGACGCCTGCCGGCTTGGCGGCAGCAGCGGCGGTGCGCTTCTCCCAGGCGTCCCCCGACCGGGTCCGCCGGACCCCGAGGGGCGCGCCCTCGGCGAGGAGGTGGTGCGGGGCCGCGTAGCTGATCTCGACGGTCACCACGTCGCCGGGCCGTACGTCCTCGTCCGGCTTGGTGAAGTGGACCAGGCGGTTGTCGGGCGCGCGGCCGGACAGACGGTGGGTCGCGCCGTCCTTGCGGCCCTCGCCCTCCGCGACCATGACGTCCAGGGTGCGGCCGACCTGCTTCTTGTTCTCGTCCCAGGAGATCTGTTCCTGGAGGGCGGACAGGCGCATGTACCGCTCCTGGACGACCTCCTTGGGGATCTGCCCGTCCATGTCGGCGGCCGGGGTACCGGGGCGCTTGGAGTACTGGAAGGTGAAGGCGTTGGCGAAACGCGCCTCGCGGACCGCGTGCATGGTCTGCTCGAAGTCCTCCTCGGTCTCACCGGGGAAGCCGACGATGATGTCGGTGGAGATCGCGGCGTCCGGCATCGCGGCCCGCACCTTGTCGATGATGCCGAGGAAGCGTTCCTGCCGGTACGAGCGCCGCATCGCCTTCAGGATCGTGTCCGAGCCCGACTGCATCGGCATGTGCAGCTGCGGCATCACGTTCGGCGTCTCGGCCATGGCCGCGATCACGTCGTCCGTGAAGTCACGCGGGTGCGGCGAGGTGAAGCGGACCCGCTCCAGGCCATCGATCCTCCCGCAGGCCCGCAGCAGCTTGGAGAAGGCCTCCCGGTCGCCGATGTCGGAGCCGTACGCGTTGACGTTCTGGCCGAGCAGCGTGATCTCGGAGACGCCCTCGGCGACCAGGGCCTCGATCTCGGCCAGGATGTCGCCGGTACGCCGGTCCTTCTCCTTGCCGCGCAGCGCCGGGACGATGCAGAAGGTGCAGGTGTTGTTGCAGCCGACGGAGATCGAGACCCAGGCGGCGTACGCGGACTCACGGCGGGTGGGCAGCGTCGAGGGGAACGCCTCCAGGGACTCGGCGATCTCGATCTGCGCCTCCTCCTGGACGCGGGCGCGCTCCAGGAGCACGGGCAGCTTGCCGATGTTGTGCGTGCCGAAGACGACATCGACCCAGGGCGCGCGCTCGACGATGGTGTCGCGGTCCTTCTGCGCGAGGCAGCCGCCGACCGCGATCTGCATCCCGGGACGCTTCGTCTTCATCGGGGCGAGCCGGCCGAGGTTGCCGTAGAGCTTGTTGTCGGCGTTCTCCCGCACCGCGCAGGTGTTGAAGACGACGACATCGGCGTCACCGTCGCAGCCCTCGGGCGCCCGCACATAGCCGGCGTCCTCCAGCAGCCCCGACAGCCGCTCGGAGTCGTGGACGTTCATCTGGCACCCGTAGGTGCGCACCTCATAGCTTTTTCTGACGTCCACTGCTTCGCTCCGGTTGCCGCTGCTCATGCGACAAGGGTAGGCGCTGCCCGGACACCTCCCGCCGCGGGCGGCTTCCGGACCGCGCACCGGCGCCCCTCCCCCGGCGGGCGGATCCGCCGGCGCCCCTGGCCAGGGCGGGGAACCACCTGGCAGGATCGCCGCCATGCTCCCGGCAGGACTGTCCCGAATCGCCCGGCGTCGCCCCCTTCGGACGGGCGCCGCCCTCGTCGTCGTGCTCGGACTGCTGCTCTGGTGGCTGCTCCCCATCGGCTCCCCGGCGCCGACCGGGACCCTGACGTTCAGTACCGGGGTGCGCAGCGGCGTCTACGAGCGCTACGGAGAGCGGCTCAAGGGTGCGCTCGCCAAGGACCTCCCCAAGGTGTCGATACGGCTGCAGACGAGCGAGGGCTCGCAGCAGAACATCGCCCGGGTCGCGACGGGCAAGGCCGATTTCACCATCGCCACCACCGATGCCCTCGCCGCCTACATCCGCGGACACAAGCAGGGTGCCGACCGGCTGCGCGGCTGTGTCCGGCTGTACGACGACTACATCCAGCTGGTCGTGAACCGGAGCTCGGACATCCGCAAGGTCGCGGATCTGCGCGGCAAGAGGGTCGCGGTCGGGCAGCCCGGTTCGGGTGTGCGGCTGGTCGCCGACCGGCTGATGACGGCCGCCGGCCTGAACCCCGTCGACGATGTGACGGCCGTGCCGGCCGGGATCGACACGATGCCGAAGCTGCTGGAGGAGGGCCGGCTCGATGCGTTCTTCTGGTCGGGCGGGCTGCCGACGACCGCGGTGGCGGATCTCGCGGACCGGTTCTCGATCCGGCTCATCCCCTTGGAGGACCCGCTCATCAGGGAGCTCCAGGGGGCGGGTGGGGCCACGCGCTACTACCGTTCGGCCGTGATGCCCGCGGACGCCTACCGCAGCGCGCAGCAGGGCCAGGCCGTGCCCACGGTGGCGGTCGCCAACGTGCTGGTGACCACGGACCGCACGGACCCGGTGTTGACGGAGGCGTTCACCAGGACGGTGATCGACAGCCGGGACCGGATCGGGCGGGAGGTGCACGCCGCGCAGCTGGTGGATCTCCGGACCGCGATCTACACGGATCCGCTGCCGCTGCACGAGGGGGCCAAGCGCTACTACCGCTCGGTCAAGCCCTAGGCCCCCTGAGCCGTCCCACACCGGCGGAAGCCCGCTTCAGCCCGGCGGCAGCCTGCTCAGCCCGGCGAAACCCCGCTCCGCCTGCCCACCCCGTCGGATCCCCGCTCAGCCGCCTCAGCCCTGCGGCCCGTTGCGCGGCACCGAGACCGTCACGCGCAGCCCGTGCGGTTCGTTGCGCTCGCAGGCGAGGGAGCCGGCGCTCGCGGCGAGGAGTGCCTTGGAGATGGAGAGGCCGAGGCCGGAGCCCCGTATGTTCTGATGCTGGGAACTGCGCCAGAACCGGTCTCCGACGCGCTCCAGCTCCTGCTCGGTGAGCCCCGGTCCGCCGTCCGCCACCACCACGGTCACGCAGGAGCTCTTGGCGGCGACGGTGACCCGGACCTCCTCGCCCGCGGGGGTGAACTTGAGGGCGTTGTCGATGATGGCGTCGAGCGCGCTGGACAGGGCGATGGGATCCGCCCAGGCGGTGACGGCCCCCATGCCGGCCGCACGCAGCCGTACGCCCTTCTCTTCCGCCACCGGCCGCCAGGAGGCGACCCGTTCGGCGCTGAGGGCTCCGATGTCCGTGAGCTGCAGTTCGGTACCGGCGTGCTCGGCCAGCGCCAGGTCGAGGAGGTCGTCGAGCACCTGGCCGAGGCGTTTGCCCTCGGTACGCACGGAGGCGATCTCCTCGTTTCCCTCGGGGAGTTCGAGGGCGAGCAGCTCGATCCGCAGCAGCAGCGCCGCCAGCGGATTGCGCAACTGGTGCGAGGCGTCCGCGACAAAGGCGCGCTGCTGCTCCAGCACGTCCTCGACGTTGTCGGCCATCTCGTTGAACGAACGGGCCAGGCGCCTGAGTTCCGGCGGGCCGCCCGACGCCGCGACCCGGGAGCGCATCCGGCCGCTGGCGATGTCGTGGGCGACGGCGTCCAGCGTCCGTACGGGGAGCAGCACCCAGCCGGTGAGCCGGTTCGCGGCACCGACGGCCACCAGCATCGCGATCACCTCACCCGCGGCGATCAGCAGCCAGCCGCGGAGCGTGGCGGCCCGCATCTGGTCGGTGGGCGAGTCGATGACGACGACGGCGATCACATCACCGTCCCGCACGACGGGCGAGGCGACGACCACACGGCCGTCCTGCCAGGGCCAGACCTGGGGCGGATCGTGGCTGCGGCGTCCGAGGAGCGCCTCGTTGAAGGCCTCTCGGCCCTCGCCCTCGACGGGCAGCCGCCAGGAGCCCGGCGCCTTGGCCATCGCGGAGTCGTCACGGTAGAAGACCCCGGCCCGGATGCCGTAGACGGCGTCGTACGTCTCCAGCTCGCCCTGCAGCGTACGGCGCCGCTCGTCGTGGCCGCTGGTGCGTTCGGTGATGAACTGGGCGAGTGCCGCGAAGCGCGCCGTGTCGTCGATGCGGTCGATCACGACGCCCTGCTGCCGGGCCGCCGCCACGCTGACGGCCAGCGGGAAGCCGAGCGCGAGCAGGACGCCCGCCATGAGGACGATGAGCAGCGGAAGCAGCCTGGTGCGCAAGGGGAACGTACGCCTTCTACGCGGACGGGGCGACGAGGCGGTACCCGACCCCGCGCACGGTCTCGATCAGGGCGGGCAGCCGCAGCTTGGAGCGCAGGGAGGCGACGTGCACCTCCAGCGTGCGTCCCGTCCCCTCCCAGCTCGTACGCCACACCTCGCTGATGATCTGTTCCCGGCGGAACACCACACCGGGGCGCTGGGCGAGGAGGGCGAGAAGGTCGAACTCCTTGCGGGTGAGCTGGACTTCGCTTCCGTCGACGCTGACCCGGCGGGTCGGCAGCTCGATGTGCACATGCCCCAGGCGCAGGGCCGCGACGGACGTGGGAGCGGTGTCCTCGGTGCCGGACTTGCGCCTGCTGACGGCATGGATACGGGCGAGGAGTTCGCCGGTGTCGTACGGCTTGGTCACGTAGTCGTCGGCGCCGAGGTTGAGTCCATGGATCCGTGAGCGGACGTCGGCCCGTGCCGTCACCATGATCACGGGCACGGAGCTGCGCTTGCGGATCTTCCCGCAGACCTCGTATCCGTCCTGGTCGGGCAGACCGAGGTCGAGGAGCACGACGCCGAAGGGTTCCGTTTCGGTGGGAAGGAGCGCCTGGAGGGCCTCCTCGCCGCTGCGGGCGTGCACCACCTTGAAGCCGTGCCGGGCGAGGATCGCGGACAGTGCGGCGGCGACGTGGTTGTCGTCCTCGACGAGCAGCAGTCTCATGGCCCCCCTCTCCCGATGTGCGATGTCTGTACGGTCACGTACACCTCCGGTTACTTCCCCGTACCGGGGCGTTTCACGTCAGGGTGTACCAGGGCATCCACTCCGATGACGGGTGGACCAGTCAAGGCCCCTTCCGTTGCATCGAGGTTTCCGTTATGCACCCGGTACGCCCCGGGGGTCCGGCAGGGCGTCCCGTTCACACGGAGTGTCCGGTTGCAGCCGGATCGTTATGCTCAATTTCCGCTCAGATGTAATGACGCTGGTCGCACTGCGTCACTAAGGTCCTTCCCAACCGAGGAGGACGGAGCAAGAAGCCGATGAGCGGAGTTTCAGTGACCAAGGGTGTCGAGGACGCCGCGCCCGCGGCCGGCGACGACCTGGTCGTGCTGAGCAACGTCAACAAGCACTTCGGCGCGCTGCATGTGCTCCAGGACATCGACCTGACGATCGCCCGTGGCGAGGTCGTGGTCGTCATCGGGCCCTCGGGGTCCGGGAAGTCCACGCTGTGCCGCACGATCAACCGCTTGGAGACGATCGACTCGGGCGCGATCTCGATCGACGGAAAGCCGCTGCCCGCGGAGGGCAAGGAGCTGGCGAGGCTGCGTGCCGATGTCGGCATGGTCTTCCAGTCGTTCAATCTCTTCGCGCACAAGACGGTGCTGGAGAACGTGACGCTCGGCCAGCTCAAGGTCCGCAAGGCGGACAAGAAGGCCGCCGAGGACAAGGCGCGTTCACTGCTCGACCGGGTGGGGGTCGGGACCCAGGCCGACAAGTACCCCTCCCAGCTCTCCGGCGGCCAGCAGCAACGTGTCGCGATCGCACGGGCGTTGGCGATGGACCCGAAGGTCATGCTCTTCGACGAGCCGACCTCCGCGCTCGACCCGGAGATGATCAACGAGGTGCTGGAAGTCATGCAGCAGCTCGCCCGCGACGGCATGACCATGGTCGTCGTCACGCACGAGATGGGATTCGCCCGCTCCGCGGCCAACCGCGTCGTCTTCATGGCGGACGGGAAGATCGTCGAAGAGGCCACGCCCGACCAGTTCTTCAGCAACCCGCGCAGTGACCGGGCCAAGGACTTCCTGTCGAAGATCCTTCACCACTGATGGAGCCTTCGACGCCGGTCACCGGACCGGCCGATCACTCACATCGCGTCAACTCTAGGGAATATCACCATGCAGCTTCGTAAGGTCACCGCCGCCTCGGCCGCCGTGCTCGCCCTCGCCCTGACCGCCACCGCCTGTGGTTCCGACGACAAGGACGACGCGTCCGGTTCGGGCGGCGGCAAGAAGATCACGATCGGTATCAAGATCGACCAGCCGGGTATCGGCCTGAAGACCCCGGACGGCAAGTACACCGGTTTCGACGTCGATGTCGCCACGTACGTGGCCAAGGAACTGGGCTACGACGCCAAGGACATCAACTTCAAGGAGACCAAGAGCGCCGACCGTGAGACGTCGATCGAGCGCGGTGACGTGAAGTTCATCGCCGCCTCGTACTCGATCAACGACGAGCGGCTGGCCAAGGTCGACTTCGCGGGCCCGTACCTCCTCGCCCACCAGGACATCCTGATCCGCGCGGACGACAACTCCATCAAGTCGCCCGAGGACCTGAACAACAAGAACCTCTGTTCCGTCACCGGCTCGACCTCGGCGCAGAACGTCCACGACAAGCTGGCCCCGAAGGCCGAGCTCCAGGAGTACGGCGGCTACTCGGAGTGCCTGACCGGCCTGGAGAACAAGGCTGTCGACGCGCTGACCACCGATGACAGCATCCTGGCCGGCTACGCCTCGCAGGACGCCAACAAGGGCAAGTTCAAGCTGGCCGGTTTCAAGATGACCAACGAGAACTACGGCATCGGCCTGAAGAAGGGAGACGCCGACCTGAAGAAGAAGATCAACGACGCTCTCACCAAGATGGTCTCGGACGGTTCGTGGAAGAAGGCCGTGGACGCCAACTTCGGTCCGGCGGGCTACAAGAACGAGGACGCCCCGAAGATCGGCAACGTCGTCAAGTGAAGCAGGGTTGACCGGGCGCGCCGCCACTGAGGGCGGCGCGCCGTGCCCTCCTACACGCGGAAGCGCGGGAGATCGTGTTCGACTTTCTTGATGGTTACGACCTGTTGGGGGCCTTCTGGGTGACGGTGCAGCTCACCGTCTACTCCGCCCTCGGCTCCCTCATATGGGGAACACTCCTGGCCGGCATGAAGGTCAGTCCGGTCCCCCTGATGCGCGGTTTCGCGACCGGCTATGTGAACGTGATCCGGAACATTCCGTTGACCGTGATCATTCTCTTCTCGTCGCTGGGCCTGTTCTCGACACTCAGCGTCAAGCTCGGCGGCGACGGCTTCACGAGCATCAACTTCCGGCTCGCGGTGCTCGCCCTGAGCGCCTACACCGCCGCCTTCGTGTGCGAGGCCCTGCGGTCCGGCATCAACACGGTGCCGGTCGGCCAGGCCGAAGCCGCACGCGCCCTCGGCCTGAGCTTCACCCAGGTACTGCGGCTGATCATCCTGCCGCAGGCGTTCCGCTCGGTGGTCAACCCGCTCTCCAACGTGCTGATCGCGCTGACGAAGAACACCACCGTCGCTTCCGCGATCGGGGTGGCGGAGGCCTCGTACCTGATGAAGGGCATGATCGAGAACGAGGCGCAGCTGCTCCTGATCTCGTGCGTCTTCGCGTTCGGGTTCATCGTTCTGACCCTCCCGACCGGCCTCATCCTCGGCTGGGTGAGCAAGAAGGTGGCGGTGAAGCGATGAGCTCGGTCCTCTACGACGCCCAGGGGCCGCGTGCCAAGCGGCGGAACATCCTCTACACCGTCCTGTTCGTGCTGGGCGCGGCAGCCGTGGTGTGGTGGGTGTACGACGGTCTCGCCTCCAAGCACCAGCTCGACTGGATCAAGTGGAAGCCCTTCTTCACCAGCTCCCAGCCGTGGGAGACGTACATCTGGCCCGGACTCCAGAACACGCTCAAGGCGGCGTTCTTCGCGCTGATCATCGCGCTGCCGCTGGGTGCCCTGTTCGGAATCGGCCGGCTCTCGGACCACCGGTGGATGCGGGCGCCGTCCGGTGTGGTCGTGGAGTTCTTCCGCGCCATTCCGGTGCTGATCCTGATGATCATCGCGAATGCGGTGTACTCGGAGTACACGAACATCAGCACCGACACCCGCCCGCTGTACGCGGTGGTCACCGGCCTGGTGCTCTACAACGCCTCGGTGCTCGCCGAGATCGTGCGCGCCGGCATCGAGTCCCTTCCCCGGGGACAGACCGACGCGGCCAAGGCCATCGGCATGCGCAAGGGCCAGACCATGGTCTTCGTGCTGCTGCCGCAGGCGGTCACCGTCATGCTCCCCGCGATCGTCAGCCAGCTCGTGGTCATCGTGAAGGACACCGCCCTCGGTGGCGCGGTGATGACGTTCCCCGAACTGCTGGCGTCCGTCCGGCCGATGGCCGCGAACTACGGCGCGAACACCATCGCGTGCTTCACGATCATCGCCGTGATCTACATCGCGGTGAACTTCGCCCTCACCACGTTCGCGAGCTGGCTGGAGCGACGACTGCGACAGCGGAAGAAGAGCGCCGACAAGGGGGGCGCGCCGAAGAAGGCCGGTGAGCCGGTGCTCGTCATGGACTCGGCATCCGTCTGACAGCCCGTCGATCGACGTCCGCGGGGGGGGGGGGGGGGCCCGCCCCCCCCCCCCCCCCCGGGGCGGGGGGGACGTGGAGCACGCCCCCCCCCTAGGTTGGAATAGGTGTGGTTTGGGGCCCCGCGGCGCCGCGGGCGCCGAGGCATAGACGCCGC
>NZ_JBVHOQ010000044.1:0-65064 GCF_055568375.1 Streptomyces sp. NPDC026062 | reverse complement strand
ACAGCGCCAGCCCCACATCGTCACCGGCTACTTCAAAGCCCCGCACGTCCGATACGTCCTCGACGAGTGAACCCAATGAGTTTCTGATCAATAGTGAATCCTTCTTCTTGCTGCGGCGGATGTACATCTCTGCCAAGTCGGCGGGTGCGCCCACCGCCGGAATCCAGAGTCCAAGTTCTTTAAGTTCGTCGTCATCGAATCCGAGTGCGCGCAGCGCGGGGAGGTCGTCCCGTTCCATGGTCATCCGTTCGCCGAAGTCGGACCGCTCCGGCGTAGGGGTTGGCCGTGCGTCTCCGGCGTTCACGAGCGAGCCCGTTAAGCGAAAACCCGAGAGAATCGGTAAAACCCCTGGTCAGAGCGGTGTGGCTCCGTTGGTCCATGGGTGCCCGTGGTGCTACATCGGCAAGGCCCGGTTCGAGAAGGGCCTGGCAGGCTTCGCCCACCGCGACGAGGTCGAGGTGGTCCACCGCTCCTTCGAGCTCGACCCCGGGCGCGCCAAGGGCGACACGGCGCAGGTCATCGACATGCTGGCGCAGAAGTACGGGCGCACCCGTGAGGAAGCCCGGTCGATGGAGGCGAACGTCGCGGCCAACGCGCAGGCCGAAGGCCTCGGCTACCGCACCGAGGGCCGTGATCACGGCAGCACCTTCGACATCCACCGGCTGCTCCACCTGGCGAAGGCCCGTGGCCGTCAGGACGAGCTGCTGAGCCTGGCCTACCGGGCCAACTTCGCCGAGGAGCGTTCCGTCTACGACGACGAGGTGCTGGTCGAACTGGCCGTCGAGGCCGGTCTCGACGCCGCCGAGGCCCGCGCGGTGCTCGCCGACCCGCAGGCGTACGCGGCCGAGGTGCGGGCCGATGAGCAGGAGGCGTCCGAACTGGGTGCCGACGCGGTGCCGTTCTTCGTGCTCGACCGCCGTTACGGGATTTCCGGCGGCCAGCCCGCCGAGGTCTTCGCCCAGGCGCTTGAGCAGGCGTGGAAGGACCGCCCGCTGACCGCGATCGGCGGGGACGCGGCAGCCTGCGACGCCGAGGGAGCATGCGAGGTTCCGCAGGCCGGAAGCAACGCCTGACCGCCCGCGCCCGCACGGACGAGCAATGCATATTGCCCGTATCTGCGCGGATATGTAACCCGTCTGCACCTGCGCGGATCTGCGGCGCCTGACCGCCTGCACCTGCACTGATAAGCATTGCTTGGGTGTACCCCTTGACTCGTGGCGATTGACTATGAGTTAAGGGGGATTCAGGCTGGGCCCATGATGATCTCTTCGCTCAGCCGTGCGGTGGCTGCCGAGTTCGCGCCGGAGACCGCCTACCTCAACACCTCCAGCTGCGGACTGCTGCCCCGCCGCACCATCGACGCGGTGAGGGCCCTGGCCGAGGGGATCGCCACGGGCCGCCGGAACGGGGCGGGCGATTTCGAGGCGGTGGACGGGGCCAGGGAGGGTTTCGCCCGTCTCGCCGGTGTCGGCGCGGGCCGGGTCGCCGTCGGCAGCTCGGTCGCCGGCCATGTCGGGCTGATCGCCTGCTCGCTGCCGGCCGGAGCCGAGGTGCTGGCCCCCGAGGGGGAGTTCAGCTCGGTCGTCACTCCCTTCGCGGTACGCGGCGACCTGCGGATGCGGTACGTCCCGCTGGCGGAGCTGGCCGACGCGGTGCGCCCCGGGACCGCGCTCGTCGCCTTCTCGTCGGTACAGTCCGCCGACGGCCGGCTCGCCGATCTGGACGCGGTGCGCGCCGCGGCCGCCGCCCACGGGGCGCGTACGCTGCTGGACGCCACCCAGTCCGCGGGCTGGCTGCCGCTCGATGCCGGGGCGTACGACTACACGGTCGTCGGCGGCTACAAGTTTCTGCTCTGCCCGCGAGGCGCGTCGTTCCTCACGGTCACCGAGGCGGCGCAGGAGTCGCTGCCGCCGGTCTTCGCCGGCTGGGCCGCGGCCGAGGACCCCTGGGGCAGCACCTACGGCCCGGTCGCGCGGCTCGCCTCCAGCGCCCGCCGCTACGACGAGCCGCCCGCGTTCCTCTCGTACCACGGTGCCGAGCAATCCCTCGCGCTGCTGAACGAGATCGGCATCGACGCCCTCCATGGCCATGCCACCGGGCTGGCGGCCCGCTTCAGGGCCGGTCTCGCCGGGCTGGGACACGAGGCCGTACCGGGCGGGACGGCCGTGGTCGGCGTGCCGGGACTCGGCGACCGGGCGCAGGCGCTGGGGCGGGCCGGGGTGATGGTCTCCGACCGGGCCGGCAATCTGCGGGCGGCCTTCCATCTCTACAACACCGAGGCCGATGTGGACCGCGCCCTGGACGTGCTCGGGGGCTGAGGCTCAGCCCTGCCCCGGGCAGTCCGCCGCCTCCCGGCAGAGGTTCTCCTCGACCCTGGCCAGCAGCCGGGCCAGCTCCTTGCGTTCGTCCCCGTCCAGGCCCGCGAGTGTGTGCTCCTCCAGATTCGTCCAGGCCCGCTCCACGTCGGAGAGCAGGGCGCAGCTGTTGTCGGTGGCCTCGACCAGCACGGCCCTGCGGTCGGCCGGGTCGGGGCTGCGGCGGACGTGCCCGGACTGTTCCAGGCGCTGGAGCATCTTCGTGACGGTGGAGGGGTCCAGGCCGACCGCCTTGATCACCTCGGACTGGCGGACCGCCCCGGCGTCCCAGAGGTACATCATCAGGAACTCCTGGCCGGGGTAGAGGTCCGCGCCCTTGAGCAGCTTGCCCGCCGCGATCCGGTGGAGCCGTGCGACCCGTGACACGGCATGGCTGACCGGTCCGCCGCGCGCGGCGCTGGGCAGCTCGGTACAGGCGGGATCGGACGTCATCGGGGCTCCTCGGGTGGGGGCGGGGCCGTTCTCCGGCCGCCTTGTGCGGTTCCTTCCGACTTTACCTTGGCCGGCCAATCAATACGCTACAGTGGCGCTCGTCGCAGATACTTGGCCGGCCACACGGTTTTGATTGGCCGACCACATATTGTCTTCGGAGGCTGTCCATGACCACCGCATTCGACCCGTTCGACCTGGCCGGCGCGCAGCTCGCCAACCGCATCGCCCTGGCGCCGATGACCCGCAACCGGGCCGGTGCGGGCGGCACGCCGACGGAGCTGACCGCCGAGTACTACGCCCAGCGCGCCTCCGCCGGACTCCTCATCACCGAGGGCGTCCAGCCCTCGGCCGTCGGCCAGGGCTACCCCAACACCCCCGGCCTGCACAGCGCGGAGCAGGTGGCAGGCTGGCGCGGGGTCACGGACGCCGTGCACGCCAAGGGCGGCACGATCTTCGCCCAGCTCATGCACGCCGGCCGGATAGGCCACCCGGTCCTGCTGCCCGACGGGCTCACCCCGGTCGGCGCCTCCCCGGTCGCGGCGGCGGGGCAGGTCTTCACCCAGGAGGGTCCGAAGGACTTCGTCACCCCGCGCGAGCTGACCGGCGACGAGGTACGGGCGACGATCGCCGACTTCGTGACCGCCGCCCGCAACGCGGTGGACGCCGGGTTCGACGGCGTGGAGCTGCACGGCGCCAACGGCTATCTGATCCACCAGTTCCTGGCACCCAACTCCAATCTGCGCACCGACGAATGGGGCGGCTCCCCGGAGGGCCGCATCCGGTTCGCCGTCGAGACCGCGCGTGCCGTCGCCGCCGAGATCGGTGGTGCGCGCACCGCGATCCGGATCTCGCCCGGAAACCCGTTCAACGACATCGACGAGCCCGCGCCCGAGGCCGCCTACAGCGCACTGGTGCAGGCCCTCGCACCGATCGGGCTGGCCTATCTGCACATCCTCGAGAGCAAGGCGGACGACCGGGAGCTGACTGCCGCGCTGAGCAAGGAGTTCAACGGCACGGTCGTCCTCAACCCGGCGACCGACGGCTCCACCGGACCCGAGTCCCTGACCCTGGTCGAGCAGGGCGTGGCCGATGTCATCTCCTACGGCGCGCTGTTCCTGGCCAACCCGGACCTGCCGGAGCGGCTGCGGGCGGGCGGCCCCTTCAACACGGCGGACAAGGCGACCTTCTACGGGGGCGACCACCGCGGCTACACGGACTACCCGGTCCTGGGAGCCTGACACCCCGGCCGGGCCGGCGACACCCCGGCCGGGCCGGCGGCACCCCGGCCGGGCCGGCGGCACCCCGGCCGGGCCGGCGGCACCCCGGCCGGGCCGGCGGCACCCCGGCCGGGCCGGCGGCCGTGGCTCGCGGAGGTGCCCCGGCCGCCCCGGTCAGGCCGAGTCGCGGCGCACGAGCTCGGTGGGCAGGATCACCGCGGCCGGGTCCTCCCCGCCGATCTGGGCCAGCAGCACCCGTACCATCTCGGCGCTGATCCGGTCCCACGGCTGCCTGATCGTCGTCAGTGCCGGCCGGGAGGCGAGCGCCGCGGGGGAGTCGTCGAAACCGCCCACCGCGACATCGTGCGGCACCGCGCGCCCCGCCTTCTCCAGCGCCGCGAGCACCCCCTGCGCCATCAGGTCCGAGGCGACGAACACCGCGTCCAGGTCGGGGGCCCGCTCCAGCAGCAGCGCGGCGGCCGCCTCGCCGCCCGCCCGGCTGTAGTCGCCCGGCACGATCAGCGCGTCGTCGGCGGGCAGCCCGCAGTCGGCCAGCATCTCGCGGTAGCCCGCCAGCCGCTCCACGCCGCCCGGGGTGTCCAGTGGGCCGCTGACCGTACCGATCCGGCGGCGCCCCGACTCGTACAGGAAACGCACCATGTCCCGGGCGCCGTCCCGGTCGTCGGCCGCCACATAGCTGAGCTTCGAGCCCTGCCCGAGCGGCTTTCCGCAGGCGACGAGGGGGACGCCCGCCTCGTGGAGCTGGGCGGCGACCGGGTCGCCCGAGTGGCTGGAGACCAGCAGCACTCCGTCCACATGGCCGGCGATGTACCGCATGTTCCGGCGGCGCTCTGCCTCCGTACCCGCGATCATCAGCAGCAGCGGGATGTCGTGCGCGGCGAGGGCACTCGTGCAGCCGCGCAGCAGCACATTGAAGTTCGGGTCCTCGAAGAACCGTTCCTGGGGCTCGGTGAGCAGGAACGCCACCGAGTCGGAGCGGCCCGTGATCAGCGACCTGGCATGCCGGTTCACCGTGTAACCGGTCTTGCGGATGGCGGAGTTGACCGCGTCGAGCGCGGCCGGGCTGACGTTGTGACCACCGTTCAGCACCCGGGAGACCGTGCCGCGCGAGACTCCGGCCTCCCGCGCCACGTCATGGATGGTCGGCGGCCGTCGGCGTCCCGTACCGGTCTGTTCTGTGCGGCTCATGGTGCGTGATCTTTCATCAAGTGGCTTCCTGGTGGCGCCCGTCAGGACTTTACGGCCCCGGAGAGCAGGTCGAGGCTCCAGAACCGCTGGATGACCAGGAACAGGGCGATCAGCGGGACGATCGCCAGCAGCGCCCCCGTGATCACCAGCGTATAGAGCGCCGGTGTGTTGGAGCCCTGCTGGAGCAGGGTGAAGAGACCCAGTGTGACCGGGAACTTCTCGTCGTCGCCGAGCATGATGTACGGCAGCAGGAAGTTGTTCCAGATCGCGACGAACTGGAAGAGGAAGACGGTCACCAGGCCCGGCAGCATCATCGGCAGCGCGATGGTCCGGAAGATCCGCCACTCCCCGCCGCCGTCCATCCGGCCGGCCTCGATGACATCGCCGGGCACGGCTGCCGCCGCGTAGATCCGGGCGAGGTACACGCCGTACGGGGAGAGGATCACCGGCAGCATCACCGAGAGGTAGGAGTCGGTCAGATCGGCCTTCGCCATCAGCAGGTACTGCGGTACGGCGAGGATCACCGGCGGCATCAGCACCCCCGCGAGCAGGATGTTGAAGATGCTCTCCCTGCCCCGGAAGCGGTACACGGCCAGGGCGTACCCCGACATGGCGGAGACGCCCGTGGACAGCAGCGCCCCCACACCGGCGTAGAAGGCCGAGTTGGCCATCCACTTCCAGTACACGCCGTCCCGGTACGCCGAGAGGTCGGCGACGTTCTCCGCGAAACCGGATCCGGGCAGGAAGGTGAAGGTGGAGAACAGCTCGCTGCCCGACTTGGTCGAGGCGACGAGGATCCAGGCGACGGGCAGCAGGCAGTACAGGGCTCCGAGCAGCAGCGCCGCGGTGGGCACGAGGGCGAACCGGCGGGGGGCCGCCGCCCTCGGGGTCGGGTGCGTCGTGGTCACTGGGCATCCCCCTGCTTCGTACGGGAGTTGGCCGCCTTCAGGAAGCCGAAGGACAGGGCCAGGGTGACGACGGCGATGATGACCGCCTGGGCGGCCGCCGTGTAGATGTCGTTGTTGACGAAGGCGTCCTGGTAGACCTTCATCAGCGGACTCCAGGTGGTGGAGAGGGAGTTGGTGAGCGGCTTCAGCGTGGTCGGCTCGCTGAACACCTGGAGGGTCGCGATGATCGAGAAGAAGAAGGTGAGCACCAGCGACGGCGCCACCATCGGGATCTTGATCCGGAGCGCTGTCTGCCACTGCGAGCAGCCGTCGAGACGGGCCGCCTCGAAGATCTCGGCGGGGATCGACCGCAGCGAGGTGTAGATCACGATCATGTTGAAGCCGGTTCCGCCCCAGACCGCGATGTTGGCGAGCGCGAGGTAGAGCGGTCCGCCGTCGAGCAGATCGGGCTGCGGCAGACCCGCCTTGTCCAGTACGAAGTAGAACGGGCTGACGTCGGGCAGATAGAGGAAGCCCCACATCAGGGCGGCGACGACCCCCGGGATCGCGTACGGGAGGAAGATCGCCAGCCGGGTGAAGCCGCGCAGCCGGAGCCCTTCGGTGTCCAGGAGCAGCGCGAAGAGCAGGGCGAGGCCCAGCATCACCGGTACGACGATCGCGCCGTAGCCGAGGATGCGGAGCGCGCCGTGAAGCAGCTCGGAGTCCGAGAGCGCGTCGGCGTAGTTGGCGAACCCGGCCCAGATCTCCTGGCGGGCGCCCTTGCCCAGGCCCAGCCCGCTGACCTCGGTCCGCCGGAAGCTGAGGTAGAGCGCGTAGCCGATGGGCAGGGCGAAGAAGAGCAGGAACAGCACGGTGGCGGGGATCAGGAAGGCGTACGGGGCGCTCTTGACCCGGTACGCCTTCCGGCTGCGTGCGCGTGTCACTCGGAGACTCCGAAGCCCTGCTTCTTCATGTCGGCGACGGTGGCGTCCTGCATCGCGGTGAGAGCCGGCCCGAAGTCCGACTTGTTCTTGGCGGCCGTGGCGAAGTTGTCCTTGAACGCGGTGTACGCGACGTTCACGTTCGGGCCCCAGGCGGCCGGGGCGGTGCCCTGGGCGATCTTGGCGGCCTCGGTGTAGAAGTCCGGCTGGTTGGAGAAGTAGGCCGGGGGCTTTGCGAGGGCGCCACCGGTCTGGGCGGCCGTGGCGGCGGGGTAGATCCCGCTCTCCTTCACCAGTGCGGCGAGCGCGGCGGGGTCGGTGTTCAGCCACTTCGCGAAGGCCGCCGCGGCCCCCTTGTGCTTCGAGTCGTTGGTGACCGCGGTGGAGGAGCCGCCCCAGCTGCCCGTGACGCTCTCACCGGACTTCCACTGGGGGAGCGGGGCCATGGCCCACTTGCCCGCGGTGCCGGGCGCCGCGGTGGTCAGCGTCCCGGGAGCCCAGACCGCGCTGACCCAGGCGATCTGCTTGCCGGTGTTGAGCGCCTTGTTCCAGGCCGGGGTGTACATCGGCTGGTTGTCGATGGCGCCCTCCTTGACCAGTCCGCCCCAGAAGCTCGCGACCTTCCGCGTGGCCGGGTCGTCGATCGCGACCTTCCACGTGTCGCCGGACGTGGTCCACCACTGGGCGCCGGCCTGCTGGGCGAGGCCCGAGAAGAGCCCGGAGTCGTTGGAGGAGAAGGTGGTGAGGTCCTTGTCCGGCGCCTTCTTCTTCAGGGCGCGGGCGGTCTCGGCGAACTCGTCCCAGGTCGTGGGCACGGAGAGGCCGTACTGCTTGAACAGGTCCTGGCGGTAGTAGAACATCAGCGGGCCGGAGTCCTGAGGCAGGGCGTAGAGGGCGTCCGAGCCCAGCGTCGCCTGCTGCCAGAGACCTTCGGCGAACTTGTCCTTCGCATCGCCCGCCTCCTTGGATATGTCGGCCAGCACGTCGTTGGAGACCAGGGTGGGGAGTGCCTGGTACTCGGCCTGTACCAGGTCGGGGGCCTTGTGCGCCTTCGCCGCGGTGATGATCTTGGTGACCAGGTCGTCGCCCGACGCCTGCTTCTTCACCGTGACCGTGATCCCGGCCTTCTTGCCCTCGCCCTTGTTCCAGATGTCCGCGACCTTGTCCAGGCCGGGGGCCCAGGCCCAGTAGGTGAGCGATGCGGGGCCGGAGGCGGCCGGGCCGTCGCCGCTGCCGTCGTCGTCCGACGAGCCGCAGCCCGTGAGCAGTGCGGTGGCGGCGAGCATGGCGGCCGTGGACGCCGCGACGATGCGGTACTTCATGGATGTCTCCCCTGACGAGAAGCGAGGGTGCAGCGCTGATGTGCGCTGTGAGCGTTCACAGTAGAGAAACCAAACCGACACTTGTCAATGGTTGTTGCTGTGCGGTTATGTTGGGTCTGCGCCACCGAGAGTGTGTGTGCACGTTCCCAGAAGTTGTACCAAAGAGCTCAGGAGACGCCCATGCCGCACACCCCTCGCGCGAGTGCCCCGAAGGGTCTGCACCAGCTGGCCTTCGGTGGCGACTACAACCCCGAGCAGTGGCCCGAGGAGGTCTGGCCCGAGGACATGCGCCTCATGCGGGAGGCTGGCGTCACCATGGTCAGCGTCGGGATCTTCTCCTGGGCGCTGCTGGAACCCGAGCCCGGCAGATACGACTTCGGCTGGCTCGACCGGCTCCTGGACCTGCTGCACGCCAACGGCATCCGCGCCGACCTCGGCACCCCCACCGTCGCCCCGCCCGCCTGGTTCTACCGCGCCCACCCCGAGGCCCTGCCGCTGAGCAGGGACGGCGTCCGGTACGCCTTCGGTTCACGCGGCGCGATCTGCCACAGCAACGCCGACTACCGGGCCGCCGCCGCGAACATCACCGAACAGCTCGCCCTCCGGTACGCGAACCATCCGGCCCTCGCCCTGTGGCACGTACACAATGAGTACGGCGTTCCGGTCAGCGCCTGCTACTGCGACAGCTGCGCCGCCCACTTCCGCCGCTGGCTCGCCGACCGCCACGGAGGGGCCGAGGAGGTCAACAGGGCCTGGGGCACCGCCTTCTGGGGCCAGCGCTACCGAGGTCTCGACGAGATCGACCCGCCGCGCACCACTCCGACCGTCGGCAACCCGGCCCAGCAGCTCGACTACGCCCGCTTCGCCGACGCCACCATGCGCGAGAACTTCTGCGCGGAACGCGACATCCTGCACCGGCTCGCCCCCGGCATCCCGGTCACCACCAACTTCATGACCGCGCTCAGCCAGTGCGACTCGGTGGACTACTGGGCCTGGGGACGGGAGGTCGACCTCGTCACCAACGACCACTACCTGATCACCGACGGCCGCCGCACCCATGTCAACCTCGCCATGGCCGCCGACCTGACCCGCTCGGTCGCCGGCGGCGCCCCCTGGCTGCTCCTGGAGCACTCCGCCGGCGGCGTCAACTGGCAGCCCCGCAACCCCGCCAAGCGCCCCGGCGAGATGGCCCGCAACAGTCTCGCCCATGTCGCACGCGGCTCCGAGGGGGCGATGTTCTTCCAGTGGCGGCAGTCCCTGCGCGGCGCGGAGAAGTTCCACTCGGCGATGCTCCCGCACGCCGGCACGGACTCCCGGATCTGGCGCGAGGTCTGCCGGCTGGGCGGCGACATCGGGCTGCTGAACGAGATCCGCACCACCCGGACCGTCGCCGGCGCCGCCATGCTCTGGGACTGGGAGTCCTGGTGGGCCCAGTCCCTGGAGTGGCGCCCGAGCCAGGACCACGACGCCCGCGAGCGCGCCGACTCCTTCTACGCCTCGCTCTACGACCGCCACCTCACCGTCGACTTCGCCCACCCCGGCGCCGACCTGTCCGGCTACCCCCTGGTCGTCGTCCCGGCCCTCTACCTGGCCACCGAGGAGACCGGCCGCAGTCTCCGGCGTTATGTGGAGGGCGGCGGCACCCTCGTCGTCTCGTACTTCTCCGGGATCGTCGACGCCGACGACGCCGTGCACCCCGGGGCGTACCCGGGCGCGCTCAGGGACGTTCTCGGGCTGACGGTCGAGGAGTTCTCGCCGCTCGCCGAGGGCGGCACGGTCCGGCTGATCACCCCCGAGGGCGCCCCCGAAGGGCCCGAGCTGACCGGTGACCTCTGGTCCGACGTGGTGATCCCGCGCGGCGCCGAGACCATGTGGTCCTACGCCGACGGCATCCCGGCGGGCCGGCCCGCCGTCACCCGGCACCGCCTCGGCGAGGGCACCGCCTGGTACGTCTCCACCCGGCTGACCGGAAGCGGCCTGGACGCCGTCCTCGACCGGGCCTGCGAGGACGCCCGGATCGCCCCCCGCACCGGCCTCCCGTACGACGTCGAGGCCGTCACCCGCACCGGCGACAGCGGCACGTACCTCTTCGTCATCAACCACACCGGGGGCGACACGAAGGTGCCGCTCGCCGCCCCCGGTACCGAACTCCTCACCGGAGAGCCGGCCACCGGCCATCTCGCCGTTCCGGCAGGTGCCGTCCGCGTGGTCCGCCTCGACGGCTGAGGACGCACGACCGCTCCCCCTCCACGCAACTCCCGCGCACGGTCGAAGGGACATCGACGATGTACGGAACGAAGCACGGCAAGAAGAGAGCGGCGGTGCTGGCGGCCTCGCTGTCCGGCCTGCTGCTGGCCGCACTCCCCGCACAGGCGGCCACGGCCGCCACCGCCCCGGTCAACACCGGTTTCGAATCGGGCGCCACCGGCTGGTCGACGTACTCGGCCGCCGGGCAGAACGCCGCCTCCTTCACCGAGGCGGGCGGCCACAGCGGCGCCACCAGGCTCAGCCACTGGTCCGCGTCCGCCTACAAGGTGGAGACGTACCAGTACCTCACCGGCCTCACCGACGGCACGTACACCCTGAGTGCCTGGGTGCGGTCCGGCGGCGGCCAGAACGCCGCGTACCTCGCCCTGCGCAACTGCGGAAGCGCCGAACAGCGGACCGACCTGCCGCCCACCGCGAACGGCGCCTGGATCCGCCTCGTCACCTCCGTGAAGGTCACCGGCGGTTCCTGCACCATCAGCCTGAACTCGGACGCCCACGCGGGGGAGTGGGCCAACTTCGACGACATCACCTTCGCCCCGGGCACCACCGGGCTCACCGTGAAGGGCGGAGACCTCTCCACCCTCCCGAAGAACGAGGCGCACGGCGCCGTCTACCGCAGTGCGAGCGGCACCTCGGGGGACGCGATGGGCCTCCTGCGGTCCGCCGGGATGAACTACGTCCGCCTCAAGGTGTGGGTGAACCCGGCCGACGGTTACAACGACAGGACCCACGTCCTGGCCATGGCCGAGCGCGCCAAGGCGCTGGGCATGAAGGTGCTGATCGACTTCCACTACTCCGACAGCTGGGCCGACCCCGGCAAGCAGAACAAGCCCGCCGCCTGGTCCGGACACGGCTACGCGCAGCTGCGGACGGACGTCTACAACCACACGTACGACGTCCTCGCCGCCCTCAAGGCGCAGGGCACCACCGCCGACATGGTGCAGATAGGCAACGAGACCAACGCCGGAATCCTCTGGCCCGAGGGGTCCACCGACCACTGGTCCCAGCTCGCCGGCCTGCTCACCTCCGGCGCGAACGCGGCCAAGGCCGTCTCGTCCGGTACGAAGGTGGCCCTGCACCTCGCCAAGGGCGGCGACAACGCCGGCACCCGCTGGTGGTTCGACAACGCCGTCGCGTACAGCGTGCCCTTCGACGTCATCGCGCTCTCGTACTACGGCTACTGGCACGGGCCGCTGAGCGACCTCCAGACCAACCTCGACGACGCCGCCTCCCGGTACGGGAAGCCGGTGATGATCGCCGAGACGGCCTACGCCCATACCCTGGCCGACGCCGACGGCCTGGAGAACAACATCGCCACCGCGGACCAGCTCGTCAGCGGCTACCCCGCCACCCCGGCCGGCCAGGCGGCGAACCTTCGCGACGTGATGAACGTCGTCGAAGCCGTGCCGGGTGGCCGGGGCCTGGGCGCCGTGTACTGGGAGCCGGCCTGGACCGCCGCCAGCGGCAGCGGCTGGGACCCGGCCGATCCCGCGTCCGGCAACGCCTGGGAGAACCAGGCGCTGTTCGGATACGACACGAGGCTGCTGCCGGCGGCGAGCTGGTTCTCCCACCGTTAGGCCCGTGAGGTTCGGGCCGGGCCCGCGGGGTCCGGCCCGAACCGGCCCGTAGCCTCCGGCCGTCCGGGGGTGTCCCCTCCGCCGGCCGGGAAACCCCCTACGGCTGCGGGGTCTCCTGGGTCTCCTCCAGCGGGGCCCCGTGCCACTTCCACGAGGTCACGCGCTCGCGGCCCGGCAGATCCGCACGGCCGGTGGACCAGAGCAGTACGGCCCACCGGTCCTCGTCCGCCGGGGCGTCGGGGAAGAGCCTGGCCAGGACCCGGTCGCACAGCTCGTCCGGCGGGGTCCAGCCGATGCCCAGCCCCTGGGCGACGTCGTGCGCGTGCACCAGGGTCTCCACGACGCCCATGGCGGCGAAGCCCTCCGCGTCCGAGGCTCCGAACACATGGTGGGAACGGACGTCCGGAGGGGTGGTCCGCACCACCGCCGCCAGCAGCGCGCCGCTGGCCTCCAGCGTCCGCAGCAGCCCGTCCGTGCCGGCTGCCGGGTCCGCGAAGACGGCGTTGTGCGGGCCGCCCTCGCGCCGGGGGGCCCAGTGGTAGGGCACGTCGGTCCCCGACGGCTGTGCGGGCGCGCCCAGTTGGACGGCGTACGCGAACAGGTCGTCGCTCAGATGCTCCACGGTCTCCCAGCAGTCCCAGGTGAGCGTCCCCGCCGGGACACGCCAGTCGTCCGCCGGTGACTGCCTGAACGCCGCCACCGCCGGCGCGAGGGCCGATGTCACGTCGTCCGCGGTGACCGGCAGCCGTGTTCCGGCCAGTAGCGCCCGCTCACGCGCACCGCACTCCACACAGAACTCGTTGCCCTCCGGATCGGCCAGGGTCACCCAGCCCCGCCCGTTCGGTCTGCGGTGGTCACCGACGAGCGTGGCGCCGAGGGCGAGCAGCCGCTCGACCTCCTCGTCCCGGGTTCGGTCGTCCGGCTGGATGTCGAGGTGGAGGCGGTTCTTGACGCTCTTGGGGTCGGTCACGGTGACGAACAGCAGCGCGGAGCCAGGGGTCTCGACGAGCGCCTCGGGATCACCGGGGAAGTCGTCGTCGGCGAGGGAGGCGCCCAGCACCTCGGCCCAGAACGTGGCGAGTTCGTAGGCGTCGGCGCAGTCGACGGTGACGTGGTGTACATGTGAAGTCATGATCTCCACTCTCTCGCCCGGCCGGTGCCGGGTCCAGCCGGTAACGACGGAGGCGGGGGTGGGACGGCATCCCGTCCCACCCCCGCCATGACCACCGTGCGGGCCCTACCTCACCGGTGTGAAGTCACGCGCCCCGATGAACTCCGGGCGGCGGACCGGCGCCGCGAACGGCTCCTGGGCCGTGTTCTCCACGCTGTTGAACACGATGAAGACGTTGCTGCGCGGGTACGGGGTGATGTTGTCGCCCGACCCGTGCATCGCGTTGCAGTCGAACCAGGTCGCCGAACCGGCCTTGCCCGTGAAGAGCTTGATGCCGTGCCGGCCGGCCATCTTCGTCAGCGCCCCGTCCGACGGGGTGCCCGCGTCCTGCATCCGCAGCGACTTCTTGTAGTTGTCCTTCGGCGTCTCGCCCGCGCAGCCGAGGAACGACTTGTGCGATCCGGGCATGATCATCAGCCCGCCGTTGGTGTCGTAGTTCTCGGTCAGCGCGATCGACACGGACACGGCCCGCATGTTCGGCAGGCCGTCCTCGGCGTGCCAGGTCTCGAAGTCCGAGTGCCAGTAGAAGCCGGAGGCCCCGAAGCCGGGCTTGACGTTGATCCGTGACTGGTGGACGTACACGTCCGAGCCGAGGATCTGCCGGGCCCGTCCCACCACGCGTTCGTCGCTGACGAGCCGGGCGAAGACCTCGCTGATCCGGTGGACCTCGAAGACCGACCGTACGGAGTCCGACTTCGGCTCGATGATCGAGCGCTCGTCGGCCCGCACCGAGGGATCGGCGATCAGCCGCTCCAGCTCGGCGTGGTAGCCGGCCACCTCGTCCGGGGTGATCAGCTGGTCGACGGTGAGGAAACCGTCGCGTTCGAAGCCCTGGAGCTCCTTGGCGGCGACCGGACCCGGTGCGCCCGGCGCGGACCAGATGACCGGGTCCTGACGGGGAGTGGTCATCTCGGCGGCGCCGCGCGACGGGTAGAGGTCGGCTCGTACATCAGTGGTCATGGGGGTTCAGCCCTCCTCGGTCAGCAGCGGGTAGACACCGTTCTCGTCATGCTCCTCCCGTCCGGTGACGGGCGGGTTGAAGACACAGACACAGCGGAAGTCCGTCTTGGGACGCATGGTGTGGTGCTCATGGCCGTTGAGCAGGTACATCGTGCCGGGAGTGATCCAGTGCTTCTCGCCGGTCTCGTCATTGGTGAGCTCGGCCTCGCCCTCGACACACAGGACCGCCTCGATGTGGTTGGCGTACCACATCGACGTCTCGGTACCGGCGTACATCGTGGTCTCGTGGAGCGAGAAGCCCACCTTCTCCTTGGCGAGCAGGATGCGCTTGCTCTCCCAGGTCCCGGAGGCGGCCTTCACATGCCGGTCGGTGTTCTCGATGTCACTGAACGATCGGACGATCACGGTGGGTCAGTGCCTTTCTCTCTGCGGTGTCTCTCGTCGGGCCCGCCCGGGGCGGCCCCCGGTCAGGCGGTCTCTCGGACGCAGCGGGCCAGCGTGCGCAGGCCCTCGTCCAGCTCCTCGGGTGTGATGGTCAGCGGCGGCAGCAGCTTGACGACCTCGCTCTGCGGGCCGGACGTCTCCAGGAGCAGTCCCAGTTCGAACGCGCGGGCGCACACGGCCGACGCGCGCGCCGGGTCGTCGAACTCCAGGCCCCACACCAGTCCGCGGCCCCGGAACCGAGCGCTGTCGTGCTCGCCGCAGATCGCCAGCAGGGCCTGTTCGACCTGCTGGCCCCGGGCCAGCGTCTGCTTCTCCATCTGGCCGTCGGCCCAGTAGGCGTCGAGGGCGGCGGCGGCGGTGACGAACGCCGGGTTGTTGCCCCGGAAGGTGCCGTTGTGCTCGCCCGGCTCCCAGATGTCCAGCTCGGGCTTGAACAGGCAGAGCGACATGGGCAGTCCGTAGCCGCTGATGGACTTCGACAGCGTCACGATGTCCGGAGTGACGCCGGCTTCCTCGAAGGAGAAGAAGCGGCCGGTGCGGCCACAGCCCATCTGGATGTCGTCGACGATCAGCAGCATGTCCTGGCGGTGGCACAGCTCCTGGAGCGCGCGCAGCCACTCGGCGCGGGCGACGTTGACGCCGCCCTCGCCCTGGACCGTCTCCACGATCACGGCGGCGGGCTTGTTGAGCCCGGAGCCCTGGTCCTCCAGCAGCCGCTCGAACCAGAGGAAGTCCGGGACGGTGCCGTCGAAGTAGTTGTCGAACGGCATCGGAGTGCCGTGCACCAGCGGGATACCGGCACCGGCACGCTTGAAGGCGTTGCCGGTGACGGCCAGCGAGCCGAGCGACATGCCGTGGAAGGCGTTGGTGAACGAGACGACGGACTCGCGGCCCTTGACCTTGCGGGCCAGCTTCAGCGCCGACTCCACGGCGTTGGTGCCTGTCGGGCCGGGGAACATCACCTTGTACGGCAGGTCGCGCGGCCGCAGGATGACGTTCTGGAAGGTTTCGAGGAAGGCGCGTTTGGCGGTCGTCGCCATGTCGAGGCCGTGGGTGATGCCGTCGCGCTCGATGTAGTCGATCAGCGCGCGTTTCAGCACCGGGTTGTTGTGACCGTAGTTGAGGGACCCGGCTCCGGCGAAGAAGTCGAGGTACGAGTGGCCGTCCTCGTCGGTCAGCCGGGCGCCCTGCGCACGGTCGAAGACCGCGGGCCAGCCTCGGCAGTAGCTCCGTACCTCGGACTCCAGTGTTTCGAAGACGCTGAGGGCGGGCGGGGTGATGGTCACAGCGGTTCTCCTGCGTGAGGGGGGTTGTGACGAGCAGCGGTGAAGGTGACTACGACGGGCGGCACCCGCCGGAAGGCATGGGTGCTCAGGCGTGGAACGGGCCGATGGTGTAGAGCACTTCCGGCAGATGGGATTCCTCGGGGAACAGGGCGCCGTCGAAGAGCACCTCGCGTTCCAGTGCCACGTCGTGGCGCCGTGCGTAGGAGGTGAACAGGCGGTCCGATGCCTTGTTGTCCGGGGTGACGGTCGTCTCGACCGAGGCGAGGCCCTGCTCCCCGGCGACGCGGGCGGTCAGGGCGTCCAGCAGCTTCGCTGCCAGGCCGGTGCCCCGGTGGCCGTGGTCGACGGCCACCTGCCAGACGACGAGCGTCTCCGGGCGGTCGGGCCTGATGTACCCCGTGACGAAGGCGACCGGGGAACCGGTCTCGTCGCGGGCGACCACGGAGGTCGCCGCGAAGTCACGGCACCACAGCAGATAGCTGTACGAGGAGTTGAGGTCCAGGACCTCGGAGTCGCGGGCTATGCGCCAGAGCGCGGCTCCGTCCTCCACTCGTGGGGTGTCGATGGTGATGAATTCGCTTCGGGCACGTGCAATCTCTGCTGGTGCGGCGGTCATGCGAATTGAATTTACCCAGCAAATTTCTAAATTGCATCGAGGCAAGGGGTTGGGTGGCGCGACTCGTTGTGTTATCACGCGAGTGTGCGCCCCTGCGCGAACCCTTCCCGTTTTCTACCGATTTGACGGGCATATATCCGACATAACACTCCCGGTGTGGAGTCGGTCACAAGGCTGTAACTCTCGTGCCACGCAACCGAATTGTGTAGATCGGCGGCGCTGGAAACTGGGGCGTTTAGCCCGCAGGAAAGCGGGCATAAGAATGCGGGGAGCTGCTCTGAATAAGGCGGCTCCCCGCATTTTTGGATTACGGCGGGATTTATGCGCTGGGCCAGGTTTCCAGGACGGCCTTCCGGGCAGCCTCCAGATCGACCGGCCGGCCCGCGTCGGCCAGCGCCGCCCCCAGAGCCGCGAGTGAGGAGAGCACCGCGCCCCGAGTGGCGTCCACCCCGTAGTGATTGACCCGGATCATCTCCTTGGACAGCGCCCCGCCCCCCGCGATGAGCGGCAGCGACGGCTCACCCGCGAGCGCCTGCGCCACCAGCTCCGAGGCGTCCACGCCTTCCGGGGCGCGCAATGTGGTCGCCACCGGAGCCGCGTCCCGCGCCTCGCGCACATACGGCGCAAGGCCGCCGCCCAGGGCCACCGCCCCGGCCCGGGTGGCCGCGGCAGCCGCCGCGTGACGGGCCATCAGCGCGTCCAGCCCCTCCGCCTCGATCCGCTCCGTACAGGCCTCCAGCGCCAGCATCTCCAGCTGGGCCGGAGCGTGCGGCAGCGCCTTGCGGCCGCCGTCGATCCAGCGTTCCTTCCAGTCCAGCAGAGACAGGTAGGAGCGGCGCGGCGCCTGCGGGTTGGCGGCCATCCGCTCCCAGGCGCGGGCACTCACCGACACCGCGGCCACCCCGGCCGGACCCCCCATCGCCTTCTGCGCCCCGATCACGCACAGGTCCACGCCCCAGGCGTCCGGCAGCAGCGGCTCGGCGCCCACCGACGCCACGGCGTCCAGCATGAACAGCGCCCCGTGGGCCCGGACGACCTCGCCGATCTCCGCGACCGGGTTGGTGTTGCCGGTGGCGGCCTCCGCGTGCACCAGGGACACGAAGTCGATCTCCGGGTGCGCGGCCAGTTCCCGCGCCACCTGGGCGGCGGTGACGGCCGTGTGGAACGGGACGGTGAGATCGATGACCTCGGCGCCGCAGTCGCGCAGCCAGTTGCCGAACGTCTGCCCGTACGGCCCCGTGACGATGTTCAGCGCCACCGAACCGGGGCGGGCGCCGCCCCTGATGCAGCCTTCGAGGGGGAGGAGCGCCTCGCCCTGCATGATGACGACGTCCTGCTCGGTGGCGAGGAGACCGGCCACCCGCCGCTCGATCGCCGCGAAATGCGCGGCCGTGAGCGGGGTCAGGTCGAGGAAGGGGTGCGTCACGGTGGTGCTCTCTTCGGGATCGGATCGGTGTGCGGCCCGGCCTGCGGGCCAGGCCTGCAACGAGGGTACCGAGCCCTTCGCGGACGGCCCGGACCCGTCCGCCGGATCGGTCCCGAGCGGGCGTGGCACGCATTCCGGTGCCTCGTACAGTGCTGTCCATGAGCGATCACGAGGTGCCGCGGGTGCTGCAGGTGAAGGGGCGGGTGCTCGTCGGCCCGGAGGACGTCAGGGACGAGATCTGGGCGGTGGACGGGCGGATCTCGTACGAGCGGCCCGCCGGGGCCGACGACGCGGTCGTCGTCACCGGCTGGGCCCTGCCGGGGCTGGTCGACGCCCACTGCCACGTCGGGCTCGACCATCACGGAGCCGTCGACGCGGCCACCACGGAGAAACAGGCCCTCGACGACCGGGAGGCCGGGGCGCTGCTCCTGAGGGACGCGGGCTCACCGGCCGACACCCGCTGGATCGACGGCCGTGAGGACCTGCCGAAGATCATCAGGGCCGGCCGCCACATCGCCAGGACGCGGCGCTACACCCGTAACTACGCCCATGAGATCGAGCCCGGTGATCTGGTGGCGTACGTCGCGCGGGAGGCGCGCCGGGGGGACGGCTGGGTGAAGCTCGTCGGCGACTGGATCGACCGTGAGGTGGGCGATCTGACCGCATGCTGGCCGCGTGCGGAGGCCGGGGCGGCGATCGCCGAGGCGCACCGGCTGGGCGCCCGGGTCACCGCGCACTGCTTCGCGGAGGATTCGCTGCGGGATCTGGTCGAGGCCGGAATCGACTGCATCGAGCATGCGACGGGGCTGACCGAGGAGACCATCCCGCTCTTCGCCGAGCGCGGGGTGGCGATCGTCCCCACCCTGGTCAACATCGCCACCTTCCCCGCGCTCGCGCAGGGCGGGGAGGCCAAGTACCCCCGCTGGTCGGCGCATATGCGCCGGCTCCATGAGCGCCGGTACGACACCGTGCGCGCCGCGTACGACGCGGGGGTGCCGGTGTTCGTCGGCACCGACGCGGGCGGGGTGCTCGCCCACGGCCTGGTGGCCGACGAGGTCGCGGAGCTCGTCAAGGCGGGCATCCCGGCCCTGGAGGCGCTGTCCGCCACGACCTGGGGAGCCAGGGCATGGCTCGGCAGACCTGGTCTGGAGCAGGGCGCGCCGGCCGACCTGGTGGTGTACGACGAGGACCCGAGGGCGGACGTGCGCGTGCTGGCGGCCCCGCGCCGGGTCGTGCTGAACGGGCGCGTGATCGGCTGATCCGGACGTTCGGGGGCCCGGACCGGTCCGTCCGGGTCCGTCCCGGGCTCGTCCGTCCGGGCTCGTGGTACGCCGTGTTGACCGGCAGTTACCGGGAGCGGTGTGACTCGTTGGACTACCTCGTGTGTTCCGGTACGAGGGCCGTCCGCGCTCGGTGAAACAGGTGAACTCAAGGAACGTACGTGCCGTAACAATCGAATACAGGCACGGAAACCCCCCTTTGGGGTGAACTCACTTCAGGTGTCCGCCAGTTCACCCTCTGTGCGTAAAGATTCACGGAGTCGAGGCCACCGGTGCCCGCGATGTCCCCCATTGGACGGCGCCGGTGGCTCCATGTCTCTTGTGGGGGTTCCACCATCTTGAACAGCAACACCTTCCGCCTCGCCGCCCTGGCGGTCGCCGCCGCTCCCGTCGCCCTGCTGGTCGCCGTCCCGGCCCGGGCCACCACCGCGACCACGACCGTCGGCGACGGGAAGGCGAGCGCGGTCGTGCTCCGCACCGCACTCGGCGTCTCGCTACTCGACAAGACGATCGATGTGCCGCTCACCGCCACGCTCAACGAAGTGCACGCCCCGCGGAGCGCCGAGAAGACCGCACTCACCGTGAAGCTCGACGGAGTGGAGGGCGGGGAGCCGGTCAACGTGCTGCGTGCCGATGTGGCCACGTCGAAGGCGACCGTCCACAAGCACCGCGCGGAGGGCTACAGCAATCTGGTGAAGGCGCGGCTGCATCTGCCCGGCCTGCCGGCTCTCCCGCTGATCGAGGTCGAGCAGGTCACCTCCAAGGCGGTCTGCGAGACCGGCCACAAGCCGGTGGCGGAGTCGAACCTCCTGGGGCACGTGAAGGTCCTGGGCAAGCGCGTCACCCTCACCGCCGGGGGCGGCACCCGGGTCGCGGTGAAGGGCATCGGCGAGGTGACGCTCGATCTGTCGAGGACGAGCACCACCTCGCGCACCGCGGCCGCTGTGGCGTTCCAGCTGAAGGTCTCGGTCAATCCGCTCGAACTGAACGTCGCCGATGTGAAGGGCGAGGTCACACTCGCCGAGGCCACCTGCGAGACGCCGGGGGCGGGCGCCGGCACGGGCGGCGGGGAGAGCGGGGGCGGCGACGGGGGCGGCCACAGCGGGGGTTCGGCCGACGGCGGCGGCGACAGCAGTGGTTCGACCGGCAGTGGTTCGACCGGCAGTGGTTCAACCGGAGGCGGCTCCACCGACGGCGGGTCCGGCAACGCCGGTTCCACCGCGGGCTCGGCAGGCACCACGGCCGGTGACACCGGTGGCGACACCGGTGGTGACGTGAAGCCTCAGACCGGCACGGGCCGCGCGCCCCGGAACGCCGACGGCGACCTCGCCGAGACGGGCAGCAGTTCCGCCACGCCGTACGTCGCCGGTGGCGCCGTCCTCCTGCTGGCAGCCGGAGCAGGAGCGACCGTCGTCGCCCGGCGGCGCGCGCGGGGCTGACATCCGGCGCGTCGGGGCCCGAGGGGGCGACCGGGGGGCGTAGGGAGAAGTGAAGGGGAGCGGTGTTCCGGATACGGAGCGCCGCTCCCCGGCTGGCCCGGGGCCGGCCGGACAGGTCCGTTACCGGCTGACCGCGGACAGCGCCTGAAGCGCCTGGTCGAACGCCTGGAGGAAGCGGTTGGTCGTCGTACGGTCCCGCACGGCCAGCCGCAGCCAGTCGGCGCCGAGCCCGGGAAACGTATCGCCACGCCGGGCCGCGAAACCCAGCATCCGCAGCCGCTCACGTATCTCGGCCGCCCGCTCAAGCCGGACCAGCACGAACGGTCCCTGCGCCGGTTCCACCACCTGTATCTCGGTGAACTCCCGCAGACCCGCCACCAGATGACAGCGGTCGACCGCGATCCGGTCGGCCGCGGCGGACGCCTCGGCCAGCGCCCGGGGCTCCACGCACGCCTCGGCCGCGGCCAGCGCCGGGGAGGACACCGGCCAGAGCGGCTGCGCCTCCTCCAGCGTGCGAATGGTCTCCGGCGAGGCCGCCACGTAACCGATCCGCAGCCCGGCGAGCCCCCAGGTCTTGGTGAGGCTGCGCAGGACCACGAGCCCCGGGACGTCCGGACGGGCGCACAGCGCCTCGCGCTCGCCCGGCACCGCGTCCATGAACGCCTCGTCGACCACCAGCGTCCGCCCGGGACGCGCCAGCCGCTCCAGCACGGCAGCGGGATGCAGCACGGACGTCGGGTTGGTCGGATTGCCGATCACCACCAGATCGGCGTCGGCCGGCACGGCCGCCGGATCCAGCCGGAACCCCTCGTCGGCCCGCAGCAGGACCCGTCCCACCTCGTGCCCGGCCGCGCGCAGCGCCGCCTCCGGCTCGGTGAACTGCGGATGCACCACGACCGGCCGCCGGGCCGGCAGCGCCCGCGCGATCAGCACGAACGCCTCCGCCGCACCCGCCGTCAGCAGAAGCCGCTCCGGCGGCAGTCCGTGCCGGGCGGCGACGGCCGCACGCGCCGCGCGCCCGTCCGGGTACGCGGCGAGCTCGCCCAGGGACGCGGCGATCCGCTCCTTCAGCCAGTCCGGTGGGGTACCGGCCCGTACGTTGACGGCGAGATCGGTCAGATCCCGGTCCCGTCCCCGTACCTCCGCGTCACCGTGGTGCCGCAGATCGTGCGCGCCCGCGCCTGTCGCGTCGGGACTCTCAGTGGGAGTGTGCATGACCGCCATGGTGGGGGTGGTGGTGATGGCCGTCGTCGTCAGGGTGGAAATGCGGCTGCTGCGGCAGTCCCACCTTGTCCTCGAAGCCCGGCAGTGCGATCCGGTACACGCAAGAGTCGCAGTTCATCCGCAGATCGCCCTTGACGGCCTCCCGATAGCGCTCCATGACCAGATCGAGCAGTTCTTCTGCGGCACCGATCACCTCGGCCGGCCGGACGTCCAGCTCCGGATGGGCGGCTGCCCACTCCTCGGTCTGGTGACGCACGCGGTCCGGCAGGATGCCCGTGAAGAGGAAGTACGGCAGAACGACTATGCGCCTCGCACCCAGCTTCACGCAACGGTCGAGACCGGACGGCACATCAGGGGCGGCCAGCGAGACGAACGCCGTCTCCACACCCGCGTAGCCCCGGCCCTCCCAGAACAGCCTCGCCGCCTTGTAGACCTCGGCGTTGGCGTCCGGGTCGGTGGAACCGCGTCCCACCAGCAGGATCGTCACCTCGGACCGGTCGGTGTCGCCCAGCACCGCGTCGACCCGCCGCTCCAGCACCTTCAGCAGCTTCGGATGGGGGCCCAGCGGGCGTCCGTACGTGTACGAGATGCCCGGGTGGCGCTCCTTCTCACGGGTCAGCGCCGCAGGAATGTCCCCCTTGGCGTGCCCGGCCGACACCAGCATCAGCGGAACGGCGGCGAAGCGTGTGACGCCCTGCTCGACGAGCTCGGTCACGGCGTCGCCGAACGGCGGCGGCGAAAGCTCGATGAAACCGCCCGCGACGGGCAACCCGGGGTTACGGGAGCCGAGTTCGGCCACGAAGTCACGGAAGGCGGCGGCACCGCCCTCGTCCCGGGTGCCGTGGCCGGCGATGAGCAGTGCGGGCTGAGCGGGCGGGGTGTTCACGGGTTCTCCTCGGTGTTCCGGAAGGCGGGGGAAAGGGGGGAGGGCCGGGTCACGGGGTGGCCGCCGGCGCGGGGGCGGCCGTGGCCGACTGCCAGCGGTAGCCGCGCGGGGTGACCATGCGGCCCGCGATCTCACGGGTCGCCGTGTTGCCGACGGTGACGACGGTCATCATGTCGACGGACGCCGGGTCCAGCGCCGCCAGCGACGTCACCCGGCTGGACTCGTCGGGCCGCGAGGCGTTGCGTACGACCCCGACCGGTGTGGCCGGCTCCCGGTGTCCGGCCAGGATCGACAGCGCCTTCGGGAGCTGCCAGTCGCGGCCCCGGCTGCGCGGGTTGTAGAACGTCACGATGATGTCGGCCTCCGCGGCGGCCCGCACCCGGCGCTCGATGACCTCCCACGGCGTGTGCAGATCGGAGAGGCTGATCGAGACATGGTCGTGGCCCAGCGGGGCACCGAGGATCGCGGCCGCGGCCAGCGCGGCCGTCACACCCGGAACGCCCACTACGTCGATGTCGGCGCCCGCCTCGGCCAGCGCGGGCGACGCCATCGCGTACACGCCCGCGTCACCGCTGCCGATCAGCGCCACGGCATGTCCCTTGCGTGCCTCGGCGACCGCGGTACGGGCCCGCTCCTCCTCGGCGCCGAGACCCGACTCCAGAACCGTGGTGCCCGGCCGCAGCAGGTCCCTGATCTGGTCGACGTACTGGTCCAGCCCGACCAGCACCGACGCCCGCCGCAGTTCGTCACGGGCGCGCGGCGTCAGCAGGTCGCGCGCCCCGGGGCCGAGCCCCACGACGGCGAGACGCCCGCGCGGGGTCCGGCGCACCACCGCGCAGGTCGCCATCGCCGCCCGGCCCCCGGGCCGCGACTTCCGCTTCGGTACGAGGAGTTCACCGCCCCCGGCCAGCGCCGCGGCCTCCGCCACCGAGGGCGTGCCGACGGCGGCGAGCGGCGCGTCGGAGGGATGCGGCACCTCGATCCGGGCCAGCTCCTCGGCCGGGTACGTACGCAGCGGCACACCCAGCCGCGCGGCGGCGGCCACGATCCCCGGCTCCCCGGCCTTCGCGTCGACCGTCACCAGCTCCGCGACGCTCAACGGCGAGAGCCCGGCCTCCGACAGGGTGTCCCGGATCAGCCCGAGCACCTCGTCCTCGGGTGCCTGCCTGGACGCGCCGACCCCGACGGCGAGCGAGGCGGGCCGCAACGCGGCCTCCCGCGCCCCGAGTTCCACGATCCGGTCGGTGACGTGCAGTACCGCGGACCCGGCGGCGCCGGGGCTCACATGCGGCGGCAGCGCGGGCAACGGGTGTACCGCGTCCGCCCGCAACGCCACCGGAGCACCGTCGAGCAGCGCCCGCGACACCCCCGCGACATCCCCCTCCACGGGGAGCCCCAGCATGTCCAGACCCGGAACGTCCACCGCGTCCGTCGCCGTCGTCACCACCGGCGCCGCGCCCAGCACCTCACCGACCGCCACCGCCAGGGCGTTGGCGCCGCCGGCATGCCCGCCCAGCAGCGCCACGGCATGGTGCCCCGCCTCGTCGACGCAGACGACACCCGGGTCGGACGTCTTGTCCGTGAGCAGCGGCGCGACCAGCCGCACCACGGCCCCCGTCGCGAGGAAGCACACCAGTTGCTCGCACTCGGCGAACGCCCGCTGCACGGCCTCGCGCACCGGGCCGTCGTAGACCACGGCACGGCCGGGCCAGGCCGAGGCCAGCCGGTCGCGGGCGACGGCGCCCGCCGCCGTCGCGGAGATCAGGCCGATCACTGGGTTGCTCCTTCACTTGCACCGGCCGAGGAGCGGACGCCCCACAGCAGAAAGACCGGATTGGCCGGGGCGAGCCGGGTCACGTCACCGGGCAGCGGCGCCAGCCGCGAGGACTGGAGCAGCACCCCCTCGGGCACGAAACCGGCGCCGGCCAGGGCCGACCGCACCTGCGGCACCCGGTCCAGGGCCGCCACCGCTACCACCACGGCACGCCGCGCACGCCGGGCGCACGCCGTCACGATCGCGGGCAGTTCACGCCCGCCGCCGCCGACGAACACCGCGTCGGGGTCCGCCAGATCGGACAGCACTGTGGGCGCGGCCCCGTGCACCGCCCGTACGCACACCCCGTGCGCGGCGGCGTTCGCCTGGATCCGCTCGACCCCGTCCGCCGTCTTCTCGACGGCCACGGCCGCCGCGCCGAGCCGCGCGCACTCCACCGCCACCGATCCCGAACCGGCACCGATGTCCCACACCAGATCACCGGTGCGCGGCCCGAGCCGGGCCAGCGCCAGCGCCCGCACCTCGAACTTGGTGATCATCGAGTCCCGGTGCTCGAACTCCGCCTCGTCCAGCGCCCATCCGGCCGGACCCGCGGCCGGACCCGCCACCGTCCGCACCGGCGAGAGCGCCCGCGACTCGTCCAGGCACAGCACCACACTCACCGGATCCGGCCACTCCCGGGCCGCCGCCTCACGTGGCGTCAGCCGCTCGACGCGCTCGTGCTCCGGATCCCCGAGCGCCGACGCGACGACCAGGGTCCGCTCCTCGCCCCGGTACAGCAGCCCCGCCGCCAGCTCCGCGGGCCCGGCACCCGGCCCCGTCAGCACCGCGACCTTGGGGTGCGCGAAGCACACGTTCACCGCGGTCCGCGGATCACGCCCGTGCGCGCTGACGACGACCGCGTCGTCCCACGGAAGCCCCAGCCGGGCGAACGCCACCGCGATCGACGGCGCACCCGGCCGGACATCGAGCGCCGAGGGACCGAACCGCTCCGCCAGCGCCCGCACGATCCCGAAGAACCCCGGATCACCGGAGGCCAGCACCACCACCCGGGCACCGTCGTCGGCCAGATGGCTCCCGATCCGGTCCAGAGCCGGAGCCAGCGGCCCCAGCACCACCCGGGTGGCACCCTCCGGCAGCGCGGCGGCGTCCAGATGACGCCGGGCCCCGGCCACCAGCGTGGCCCGCGCCAGCGCCGGCCCGGCATCGGGGCCGAGCGGCGCCCCCGTCCCCGTACCGAAGACCCGGATCACGAGCCGGACCGCTGCGCGCGCAACTCGGCCCGCGCCGCCTTGTCGGCCTTGCGGTACCCGTGGAAGTGCCCCGGGTGGTACAGATGCGAACGCGTCCCCGACGCCGACAGGGCCGGGCCGACCAGGAAGAGCGTGTGCTTCCAGAGCTTGTGCTCCTTGACCGTCGCCTCCAGCGTCTCGATCGTGCAGCGCAGGACCAGCTCCTCCGGCCATGTCGCCTGGTACGCGATCACCACCGGCGTCGACGTCGGGTACCCGCCCTCCAGCAGCTCCTGAGTCAGCTGACCCGACCGGGCCGCCGACAGGAACAGCGCCATCGTCGTGCCGTGCCGGGCGAACTCCCGCACCTCCTCGCCGGGGGGCATCGGCGTCTTGCCGCCGCCCAGCCGGGTCAGGATCACCGACTGCGCCACCTCCGGGATCGTCAGCTCGCGCTGCACGAGGGCCGCCACCGCCGAGAACGACGACACCCCGGGCACGATCTCCACCGCGACGCCCAGCTCCCCGCACCGGTCCACCTGCTCCTGCGTGCCGCCCCACAGCGCCGGGTCGCCGGAGTGGATCCTGGCCACCCTCAGCCCCTCCGCCGCCGCCCGCCGGTACACGGCGACGACCTCTTCGAGGGACATCTGGGCCGAGTCCAGGATCTCCGCACCCTCCCGGGCGTGGTCCAGGACCTCCGCCTGCACCAGGCTGGCCGCCCAGATGACGATGTCGGCGTCCGTGATGGCCCGCGCCGCCCGGAAGGTCAGCAGATCGGCGGCGCCGGGGCCGGCACCGACGAACGTCACGGTGCCGCGGGCGGGCGCGGCGGCTGCGTCGACTGCTTCGGACATGGGACGGGTCCTTTCGGGAAACATGCATCGGAAACGTGGGAAGGACGGGGGACGGGCGCGGGCACCCTGAGATGCGCGCACCGGGGTCAATCGGCTAGCAAGGGCCCATGGCGGTGTTCGTCGCGCTCGGCGCGTTCCTGATGACCCTGGCAGGCGGCTGGGTCGCCCAGCGCGTCACCGACCGCCGCCACCTGGTGCTCGGATTCGCCGGCGGACTGATGCTCGGAGTCGTCGGACTGGACCTGCTGCCGGAAGCCATCGAGGCGGCGGGCGGCCTCGTCTTCGGCGTACCGGCGGCCCTGCTGCTGTTCGTGGGCGGCTTCCTCTTCGCGCACCTGGTCGAGCGGCTGCTCGCGGTACGCCAGGCCGCACACGGCGCGGGTGAGGAACGCGTGCCTCAGGTCGGGCTGACGGCGGCGGCCGCCATGGTCCTCCACAGCCTGATGGACGGCGTGGCGCTCGGTGCGGCCTTTCAGGTGGGCGGCGGCATGGGAGCGGCCGTAGCCCTCGCCGTCATCACCCACGACTTCGCCGACGGCTTCAACACGTACACGATCACCAGCCTGTACGGAAACGCCCGCCGCAAGGCCCTGACGATGCTGTACGCGGACGCGGCGGCGCCCGTCGTCGGCGCGGCGACCACGCTCCTGTTCACCCTTCCGGAGGAACTTCTCGGCTGCTATATCGGCTTCTTCGGCGGGGCGCTCCTCTACCTCGCCGCAGCCGAGATCCTGCCCGAGGCACACCACGAACACCCGGCCCGCTCCACCCTGCTGTGCACGGTGGCCGGAGTCGGTTTCATCTGGCTGGTGGTGGGCCTCGCGCAGTGACCGCCTCACAACTTGCCGCCCCGCCCGCCGCCGCGGGGCGCCGGCGCGATCAGCGTGGAGAGATACGGCAACGGCCCGTCGGCCAGCTCCGCCGCCGGCCGGATCGACTCCTCCGGCAGCCCGAGCGCCGAACCCCACACCGCGTCCTCGGTCCGCCCCGTCTCGCGCAAGGCCGTGGCGACCTCCTCCGCCAGCCGCCCGAACTTGTACGCGACGACCGTCCCGGGGCCCTCCAGCGCCTCCTTCAGCACGGCAGCCCCGGCGGTCACCGGCACCAGCGTCAACGGCTCGGTGCCCTCGGTCAGCACCGCGCCACTGCGCGCCGCCAGATCCTGCATCGCGGTGATCCCCGGCACCGTCACCACGGCCGTACCCGGCAGCAGCTCACCGATCGTGTGCGCGAGATACGTGAACGTCGAGTACACGTTGGGGTCGCCGATCGTCGCGAACGCCACCGAACCACGCGTACGCAGCAGCTCCGCGACCCGCGCCCCCGCCGCGTCCCACGCCGCCTCCCGGCGCGCCCGGTCCGTCCGCTCGTTCAGCGCGAACACGACGCGGACGACCTTCTCGGCCCCCACGTAGTGCAGCACCGTCGCCTCGGCGCGCCCCTGTTCACCCGTGTCCATCACGGGCACCACGACGACGGCGGCGTCCCGCAGGGCGTTGACGCCCTTGACCGTCACCAGCTCCGGATCACCGGGCCCGACCCCGACCCCGACCAGCGTGTTCATCCCTTGCACCTCTCCACGAACCGGCGGGCCGCACCGGGCGCCGAAGCCCCGTGCGTATGCAGATAACTCGCGTGCACGCCCTGCTGCACGAACCCCTCGACGCGCCGCTCCGGCCGGTGCATGCCCCAGGCCGGAGCGTCCCCGGCCCCGGGCTCCAGCACGGTGCGGTGGAACTCGTGCCCGCGCATCCGCGTTCCCGCGGCGGCCAGCACGCTGTCGGAGAGCGCCACGGCGTCCCGGTACCCGAGCGTCAGCCGCTCGGACATCCGCGCCTCGGCGTCCAGCACCCCGCACATGGGCAGCCCGTCGAGCGACCGCGCCAGGTACAGCAGCCCGGCACACTCGGCGGCCACCGGCGCCCCGGAGACGGCCAGCTCAGCCACGGCCTTGCGCAACGGCTCGTTGGCCGACAGCTCGGGCGCGTACACCTCGGGGAAGCCGCCCCCTATGACGAGCCCCCGCGTCCCTTCGGGCAGCGCCTCGTCCCGCAACGGATCGAACGGCACGACCTCGGCACCGGCGGCGGCGAGCAGTTCGCTCTGCTCGGTGTAGGAGAAGGTGAAGGCGGGCCCGGAGGCAACGGCGACGACGGGAGCCCCGGCCTCAAGCTCCTCCCGCGCGCCTTCCAGCCCGTCCGGCGACCGAGGAGCGGGGCCCGGGGCGGAGCCCCGGTTGAGGGAAGGGGCGGCGAGGGGAACAGCCCCGCCACAGGTGGCATCGCCCCCCACCGCCTCCGTCGCGCTCCACACCTCTCCCGGCACCGGAGGCGCGGACCGCGCCAGGGCGAGCAGCGCCTCCAGGTCACAGCCCTCCCGCACCCGTTCCCCCATCGCCGCGACAGCGGCCACCGCGTCGCCCCGCCGCTCCGCCACCGGCACCAGCCCCAGATGCCGCGACACCACCGCCACCTGCTCGGCGCGCCGCAGCACCCCCAGCACCGGCACCCCCGACTCGTCCAACGCCTCCCGCAGCAACGCCTCGTGACGGTCGGAGCCCACCTTGTTCAGGATCACCCCGCCGATCCGCACCTGCGTGTCCCACGAGGCGAAGCCATGCACCAGCGCCGCAACCGAACGCGACTGCGACGACGCGTCCACGACCAGCACCACCGGTGCCCGCAGCAGCTTCGCCACCTGGGCGGTGGACGCGAGTTCACCGTGCCCCGAGGCCCCGTCGTACAGCCCCATCACGCCCTCGACGACCGCCAGGTCGCACCCCTGCGCACCATGCGCGAACAACGGGGCGATCAGCTCAGGACCGCACATGTACGCGTCGAGATTGCGCCCCGGCCGCCCGGTGGCGAGCGCGTGGTAACCCGGGTCGATGTAGTCGGGCCCCACCTTGTGCCCGGACACGGCGAGCCCCCGCCCGGTGAGGGCGGCCATCAGGCCCGTCGCGACGGTGGTCTTGCCGCTGCCGGAGGACGGCGCGGCGATGACCAGGCGCGGAACGTTCACCACTCGATGCCCCTCTGGCCCTTCTGCCCGGCGTCCATCGGGTGCTTGACCTTCGACATGTCGGTGACCAGATCGGCGGCGTCCACCAGCGCGGCGGGAGCGTTGCGCCCGGTGATCACCACATGCTGACTGCCGGGCCGCTCGCGCAGCACCTCGACGACCTCGTCGGTGTCGACCCACCCCCAGTGCATCGGATAGGCGAACTCGTCGAGGACGTACAGCCGGTACGTCTCGGCCGCCAGGTCGCGCTTGACCTGCTCCCAGCCCTCGCGGGCCGCCGCCTCGTTGTCCAGCTGCTGGTCGCGCTGGACCCAGGACCAGCCCTCGCCCATCTTGTGCCAGGCCACGGACCCGCCCTCGCCGCTCGCGCCGAGGACCTTCAGCGCGTTCTCCTCGCCGACCTTCCACTTCGCCGACTTCACGAACTGGAAGACCCCGATCGGCCACCCCTGATTCCAGGCGCGCAGCGCCAGCCCGAAGGCCGCCGTCGACTTGCCCTTGCCGATGCCGGTGTGCACCACCAGCAGCGGCCGGTTGCGGCGCTGGCGCGTGGTGAGCCCGTCGTCCGGCACGCTGACCGGCTGTCCCTGCGGCATTAAGCGGCCTTCCTGCTGTAGCCCTGAACGTCCTTGACCAGCCCGGCGATCGAGTCGGCCCGCAGCTCGTCGAGCGTGACGGCGGTACCGCCCAGATCGCGTGCCAGACCGCCCGCGAGCCCGAGCCGTACGGGCCCCGACTCGCAGTCCACGACGACGGACGCGATGCCCTCGGCCTCGTGCAGCCGCGCCGCCCGCGAGGCCAGCGCCACCGGCTCCGGCCCGCCCGTCGCCCGTCCATCGGTCACCACGACCAGCAGCGGCCGCCGCGAAGGATCGCGCAGCCGCTCCACCCGCAGCACGTCACGGGCCTTCAGCAGCCCGGCGGCCACCGGGGTGCGCCCACCGGTCGGCAGCGTCTCCAGCCGAGCGGCGGCGGCGTCCACGGACGACGTCGGCGGCAGCGCCACCTCGGCGTCCTTGCCCCGGAAGGTGATCAGCCCGACCTTGTCGCGCCGCTGATAGGCATCCATCAGGAGGGACAGCACCGCACCCTTCACGGCGGTCATCCGCCGGCGGGCCGCCATCGACCCGGACGCGTCCACGACGAACAGCACGAGGTTGGATTCGTGACCTTCTCGTACCGCTTGCCTGAGGTCGTCATGACGCAGAACAAGTCCGGTTCCCTTACGGCCCCGCGCCCGCTGGTGCGGGGCGGCGGCCTGCACGGTCGCGGCCAGGTGCAGCTTGGTCAGCACACCCCGCGGACGCCGCGCACCGGTCGTGCGCCCGTGCTCGGTGCGGGCGCGGGACCGCCGCCCGGCCGCACCCTCGCCCAGACCGGGCACGCTCAGCATCTTCGTACGGAACGGCTCACCGGCCCGGACGGGCTGCTGCTCGCCGCCTCCGCCGGCCTGTCCCTGTTCCTTCTCCCCGCCCTGCTCAGGCACGGACCGCGCGGGCGTGTCGTCGGCCCCGCCGTCGCTCCGGGGCGGCGTGTCCGGCCCGTCGCCCTCCGGCGGCCGGCCGCCGCCACCGGGCCCGTCCGGGTCCGGATCGTCGTCCTCGCCACTGTTCTGCTCCAGCGTGTCGTCGAGCTTGCCCTCGTCCAGCCCCGGCGCGTCGAACGGGTTGCGCCGACGCCGGTGGGGGAGCGCGAGCAGAGCGGCCTGCCGCACGTCCTCGGCGAGCACGTCCGTACGCCCCGCCCAGGCGGCGAGCGCCGTGGCGGTCCGGGCCATCACGATGTCGGCTCGCATCCCGTCGACCTCGAAGGCAGCGCAGGTCGCGGCGATCTGCCGCAAGGCACCGTCGCCGAGACGCACTTGCGGCAGCAGCGCGCGTGCCCCGAGGATCCGGGCCCGCAACGCGCCTTCCTCGTCGCTCCACCGGGCAGCGAACGCGGCCGGATCGTCTTCGTACGCGAGCCGACGCCGCACGACCTCGACCCGCAGATCGGTCTCACGGGAGGCGGCGACCTCGACGGTCAGCCCGAAGCGGTCCAACAACTGGGGGCGCAACTCGCCTTCCTCGGGATTCATGGTCCCGACAAGAAGGAAGCGCGCGGCATGCCGTACGGAGACGCCTTCGCGCTCGACGTACGAAGCGCCCATGGCGGCCGCGTCCAACAGCAGATCGACCAAGTGGTCATGCAGCAGATTGACTTCGTCGACGTACAGGATCCCGCGATGAGCGTCGGCCAGCAGCCCCGGCTCGAAGGCCTTCACGCCCTCGGCGAGCGCCCGCTCGATGTCGAGCGCCCCGACGAGTCGGTCCTCGGATGCGCCGACGGGCAGCTCGACCGTCCGTGCGGCCCGCGACACGCCGGTGCCGGCCTCGTGGGGCCCGTCGGGACACGCCGGATCGGGCGCGTCCGGGGCACAGGAGAACCGGCACCCAGGGATGACGGACACCTCAGGCATGAGCGCGGCCAGCGCGCGCACGGCGGTGGACTTGGCAGTGCCTTTCTCGCCGCGGACGAGGACGCCGCCGACGGCAGGTGAGACGGCGTTGAGGAGCAACCCGAGCCGCAGGTCGTCCTGTCCGACGATGGCGGTGAAGGGATACGAAACACTCACGCGATGATCACTCCTTCAGGTGATTCCGGGGCGAATGGCCGCTGGTCTGACGCGATGTCGGCGAGAGCGAGCGTGTGCTCCCCCTGGACGCGGGGATGTCCCGAGCACGAGATTGCCCTCGCGGCCTTCGCGTGCGTGCTCCCCGCGGACGCGGGGATGTCGGGGAAGCTCACCCGTCCCCCTCCAGATCACCCTCAAGTTCGAGGTAGGTCGCCCGGAGCCGGTCCAGGGTCTCCTGGTCCGGCTCCGCCCACAGACCCCGCTCCGCCGCCTCCAGCAACCGCTCCGAAATGCCGCGCAGCGCCCAGGGGTTGGACTTCTGCATGAACTCCCGGTTCTCCGGGTCGAACACGTACTCCGCCGACAACTTCTCGTACATCCAGTCGTCGACCACCCCCGCCGTCGCGTCGTACCCGAACAGGTAGTCCACGGTCGCTGCCATCTCGAAGGCGCCCTTGTACCCGTGCCTCCTCATGGCGCTCATCCACCGGGGGTTCACCACCCGCGCCCGGAAGACACGGTGTGTCTCTTCGGACAAGGTCCTGGTTTTCACCTGATCCGGCGTCGCCGAATCCCCCACGTACGCCTCGGGCGATTCCCCGGTCAGATGCCGCACCATGGCGACCATGCCGCCGTGGTACTGGAAGTAGTCATCGGCATCGACGAGGTCGTGTTCCCTCGTGTCGACATTCTTTGCCGCCACCGCGATCCGCCGGAACGCCGTCTCCATGTCCCCGCGCGCCGCCCGCCCCTCAAGCCCCCGCCCGTACGCGTAACCGCCCCAGACGGCGTACACCTCGGCCAGGTCCGCGTCCGAGCGCCAGTTGCGCGCGTCGATCAGCGGCAGCAGGCCCGCCCCGTAAGCCCCCGGCTTCGAGCCGAAGATGCGTGCCGTGGCCCGTCGGCGGTCGCCGTGCTCCGCCGTGTCCTCGTCGGCGTGCGCCCGTACGTAGTTGGCGTCGGCCGGCTCGTCCAGCTCCGCCACCGCCCGTACCGCGTCGTCGATCAGGCCCACCACATGCGGGAACGCGTCCCGGAAGAAGCCCGAGATGCGGACCGTCACATCGATGCGCGGCCGGCCCAGCTCGCTCACCGGCACCACCTCGAAGCCCGTCACCCGGCGCGAGGCGTCGTCCCACACCGGGCGGCAGCCCAGCAGCGCCAGGATCTCCGCGATGTCGTCGCCCTGGGTGCGCATCGCCGAGGTGCCCCACACGGTCAGGCCGACCGACTTCGGGTAGTTGCCCGTGTCCGCGAGGTACCGGGCGATCAGCGAGTCCGCGAGCGACTGGCCGACCTCCCACGACAGCCGGGACGGAATCGCCTTCGGGTCCACGGAGTAGAAGTTCCGGCCCGTCGGCAGCACGTTGACGAGCCCGCGTGTCGGTGAGCCCGAGGGGCCCGCCGGGACGAAGCCGCCGTCCAGCGCGAGCAGGATGTGGTCGATCTCGTCCGTCGTCCGGGCCAGCCGGGGCACGACCTCCTCACAGGCGAAGCCCAGGACGGCGACGGCGTCCGGGAGTTCGAAGCCCAGCACCTCCCGTGCCAGGCCGGCCACCTCCGAGAGCTCCCAGCCGCGCGCCTCCATGCCCTCGGCGAGCCGGCGGCACAGCTGCTCCAGCAGGTCGATGGCGTCCGCGCCCGTCCGCGCGGGGCCGTCCACCAGCGCCGTCAGCTCGGCCGGCACCTTCACCACCGCGCCCGGCTCGCCCAGCAGCTCCTTCTCGCTGAGCCCGAAGTGCTCGGCGATGGCCGCCCGCAGCCCCGGCAGCGCGTTCGCCGTTCCGCCCCACACCTGCGAGGCGCGCAGCACGGCCAACACCAGGTTGACCCGGGCCTCGTCGACCGGGCCGCCGCCCAGGACGTGCAGACCGTCGCGGATCTGGACGTCCTTGATCTCGCAGAGGTAGCCGTCGATGTGCATGACGAACGAGTCGAAGTCGTCGTCGCCCGGCTGCTCGTCGACATGCAGGTCGTGATGGAGCTCCGCGGCCTTGACCAGCGTCCAGATCTGCGCCCGCACCGCAGGTGCCTTCGTCGGGTCGAGGTCGCTGACCAGCGCGTACTCGTCGAGCAGCTGCTCCAGCTTCGCGAGGTCGCCGTAGGTGTCGGCGCGGGCCATCGGCGGGACCAGGTGGTCCACGACCGTGGCGTGGCCCCGGCGCTTGGCCTGGGTGCCCTCGCCCGGGTCGTTGACGATGAACGGGTAGATCAGCGGCAGTTCGCCGAGGACCGCGTCCGGGCCGCAGCCGGCGGACAGGCCGAGCCCCTTGCCGGGCAGCCACTCCATCGTGCCGTGCTTGCCCATGTGGACGACGGCGTCCGCGCCGAACGTGTTCTCCAGCCAGCGGTAGGTGGCCAGGTAGTGGTGCGAGGGCGGCATGTCCGGGTCGTGGTAGATCGCGATCGGGTTCTCGCCGAATCCGCGCGGCGGCTGGATCAGCACCACCACGTTCCCGAACCGGAGCGAGGCGAGGACGATGTCGTCCCCGTCCACGTACAGCGAGCCCGGCGGCTCGCCCCAGTGCTCCAGCATGGAGTCCCGCATCGCCGGGTCCAGCTTCGCGAACCACTCCTGGTAGTCCGCCAGGGGCACCCGCGCGGGGGCGGCGGCGAGCTGCTCCTCGGTCAGCCACTCCACGTCGTGGCCGCCGGCGTTGATGAGGCGGTGGATGAGCTCGTCGCCGTTGTCCGGGTGGCCGTCGACGCCGTAACCGGCATCGCGCAGCGCGTCCAGGACACGGACGGCGGAGGCGGGCGTGTCCAGGCCGACCGCGTTGCCGACGCGGGAGTGCTTGGTGGGGTAGGCCGTGAAGACCAGGGCGAGCTTCTTCTCGGCGTTCGTCCTGTGCTTGAGGACGGCATGGCGGACGGCGATCCCGGCGACGCGGGCCGCGCGTTCGGGGTCGGCGCGGTACACGGGGACCTCGTCCGGGCCCTGTTCCTTGAAGGAGAACGGCACGGTGACGAGCCGGCCGTCGAACTCCGGGATGGCGACCTGCATCGCCGCGTCCATGGGGGAGAGTGCGGCGTCGGACGCCTCCCAGGCGGCACGGGAGGAGGTGAGGCAGAGTCCTTGCAGCACCGGCACGTTCAGATCGGCGAGCGCACCGATGTCCCAGGCCTCGTCGTCGCCCCCGGCCGAGGCGTCCGACGCGCGGGTGCCGCCGGCCGCGAGCACCGTGGCGACCAGGGCGTCGGCCCGGCCCAGCAGCTCGTACAGCCCGGCGTCGGCGCCGCGCAGCGAACCGCAGTACACCGGAAGGGCGTTGGCGCCGCGCGCCTCCACGGCGTCGCACAGGACGTCGACGAACGAGGTGTTGCCGGAGAGGTGGTGGGCCCGGTAGAAGAGCACGCCGACGGTCGGGCGGCCCTCGGTGAACGTACGGCTGCCGTGCAGCCCCCACTCGGGCATCTTCTCCGGTTCGGCGAAGCCGTGTCCGGTGAGCAGGACGGTGTCGGAGAGGAAGCGGGCCAGCTCGACGAGGTTCCCCGGGCCGCCCTCCACCAGGTACCTCAGCGCCTCGGCGACGACCCCGGCCGGTACGGACGACTCGGCCATCAGCTCCGCGTCCGGCACGCTCTCACCGCCGAGCAGCACGGTCGGGATGCCCGACGCCCTGAGTGCGGCGAGCCCGTCCTCCCACGCACGTCGGCCGCCCAGCAGACGGACCACGGCGACGGAGGAGCCCTCGATCAGCGCGGGAAGTTCCTCATGGACGTCGATACGGGTCGGGTTGCCGATCCGGTACGGCGCGCCCGAGGCACGGGCGGCCAGGAGGTCGGTGTCGGCGGTCGACAACAGCAGCACGGTGCTCAGCGGGGCGGTCAGCGGGGCGTTCATGCGCGTGCTCCAGGTGCTCCGGGGGCGATGAAGGGAAGTCCTGCCGGTGCGCCCGACTCGATGAGTCGCCACAGCGCATCGGTGTCCGCGTGTTCTTCGACGAGGTCGCCGAGGCGGTCGAGCTGTTCCTCGCGCAGCGCGGCGAAGCAGGTGTCGGGGGCGGGGACGAAGCGGCGGCCGGCGGCCCGTGCGATCTCGGTCAGGAAGCGGCGGCGGAAGGCGTCGCTCTCCAGCGAGCCGTGCCAGTGGGTGCCCCACACGCTGCCGGACCGGCAGCCGTCGAGGCGCTGTCCGCCACCGTCGGTGAGGAACGGCTCGCCGCCGCGCACATCCGCGACCCCGTGGTGGATCTCGTACCCCTCGACCGGAGCGCCGAGCGCCTCGCCGGCCGGCCGGGCGAGGGTCTTCTCGCGGTCGAACCGGATGCGTACGGGCAGCAGCCCGAGCCCCTCGACCTGCCCGGCGCGCGACTCCACGTCGTCCTCGATGTGTTCGCCGAGGATCTGGTAGCCGCCGCAGATGCCGAGGACGGGACGGCCCTCGGCGGCGCGCCGCAGCAGCGCGTCCGCGAGCCCGCGCTCGCGCAGCCAGGCCAGCGCCGTCACGGTGCCCCGGGTGCCGGGCACGATGACGAGGTCGGCGTCGTGCAGTTCTTCGGCCCGGTCCACGAACCGCACCACGACGCCCGGTTCGGCGGCCAGCGCGTCCACGTCGGTGAAGTTGGACATCAGCGGCACGGCGCACACGGCGACGCGCAGGATGTCCTCACCGTGCGGCGGCGCGACGACCGACTCCCGTACGGCGCCGCGCAGCGAGACCCGCAGCCCGTCCTCCTCGTCGATGCCGAGACCGTGGGCGAACGGCAGCACCCCGTAGGACGGCCGGCCCGTCAGATCGCGCAGCATGTCCAGACCGGGCTCCAGCAGCGAGACGTCGCCACGGAACTTGTTGACCAGGTAGCCGGCGATCAGCGACTGGTCCTCGGCCGAGAGCAGCGCCGTCGTACCGAAGAACGAGGCGAAGACCCCGCCCCGGTCGATGTCGCCGACCACCACCACCGGGAAGCGTGCCGCCCGTGCGATGCCCATGTTCACGATGTCCGTGCGCCGCAGATTGATCTCGGCCGGACTGCCCGCCCCTTCGCAGATCACCGCGTCATACGTGCCCCGAAGCTGCTCCAGGCAGTCCACGACGGTGGACAGAAGCGATTCCTGCCGGCCGCCGTGGTAGCCGCGCGCGCTCATCTCGCCGACCGGACGCCCCATCAGGACGACCTGGCTGGAGCGGTCGCTGCCGGGCTTGAGCAGCACCGGGTTCATCAGTGCGGTCGGCTCCACCCGGGCGGCCTGGGCCTGCATGGCCTGGGCACGGCCGATCTCGGCGCCCTCGCGGGTGACGAAGGAGTTGAGTGACATGTTCTGCGCCTTGAACGGCGCCACCTTCACGCCCCGGCGTACCAGCCAGCGGCAGATGCCGGCCGTGACGACGCTCTTGCCCGCGTCCGAGGTGGTCCCGGCGACCAGCAGCCCGCCGCTCATGTCGGTCTCCGTTCGGGGAGTCGGGGTTGTGGGAGTGGCGCTCCGGAGGGCCGGGACCCCGGGAGCCGAGTGCCTGCGGTGCGGGTCCCCGCGATCCTTCGTGCCGCGAGCCCCGCACCCAGACGGGCGGCCACGCTCACGCCGAGGGCCAGGGCGCTCACCCGGCGCGACAGCCGTACGGCCCGTTCGATGTCCCCGGGCTCCACCGCGCGGCCCGTCTCCCCGTTGAGTACCGGGCGGTGCTCGACCCGGCCGCCGTAGGCGAGCGTTCCGCCGAGGCGTACGCCGAGCGCGCCCGCGAACGAGGCCTCCACCGGACCCGCGTTGGGGCTCGGGTGCTTGGCCGCGTCGGCCCGCCAGGCGCGCACCGCTTCCCGTGGCCGCCCCCCGGCGGCCACGGCGAGCAGGGCCGTCAGCCGGGCGCCCGGCCAGCCAGCGAGGTCGTCGAGGCGGGCCGAGGCCCAGCCGTAGCGCAGGTAGCGGGGGGACTTGTGGCCCACCATCGCGTCGAGCGTGTTGGCGGCGCGGAATCCGACGAGTCCGGGGACCCCGCCCAGCGCACCCCAGACGAGGGCGCCGACGACGGCGTCCGAGGTGTTCTCGGCGACGGACTCCACGACGGCGCGGGCGATCTGCGGCCCGTCCAGGGACTGCGGGTCGCGGCCGCACAGATGCGGCAGCCGCTCACGGGCCAGTTCGATGTCCCCGGCGGTCAGGGCATCGCCGATGGACCGTGCCTCGCGGCCCAGCGACGTGCCGCCGACGACGGACCAGGTGGCGGCTGCGGTGAGGGCGACGGACCCGGCGGGGTGGCGGCGCAGGGCGCGGGAGGCCAGTGCGGCACCCCCGGCGGCGCCTCCGGCGCAGACCAGGGTGTGCAGGGCGCCCCACCCGCGGTGGTCGCGCCACAGACGGCGTTCGACGCCTGCCGCGGCCCGCCCGAAGGCGGCGACCGGGTGCCCCCTGCGGGGGTCACCGAGCAGCAGATCGCCGATCAGACCGGCCGTGGCGCCGTACGCGAAGATGCGATCGGCACGCACGGGTCAGCCGGCCGTTGCGCCTCGAAGGACCTTGGGGCCTGTTCTGAGTTGCACAGGAGCGAACGCACGGCAGCCGGGCATGGCGAAATGTCCTCACTCAGGGTCCGCGCCCTGGTTCGACGTGACGGCGACGAGAGTCTCCTGGCTTCCGGATCCGCAGTTCCCCCGGCCTTCCAGTCCGCTTGCGTGGACCGTGACTTCCCGTGGTGGGGGACTGCTCCCCGGTGACAGTGGCGGGACCGCGCCGGATTCGCACCGGCTTCCTCTGCTGTCGCCGTAATGGCTCCGGCAGTCCACCACGCTCTGCGAACGTCCGTCAACTTGCCGTTGACCTGCGGAGGTGCAGTGTGCGCAGACGCACATCGGGCCGGGTGCGCACGAAGTGCGTCCGGCCCGATGCGGGTGAGCTGGGAGGGGCGGGTGTGACGTCAGGCGACGATCAGATAGATGCCGTAGGCCACCGCGGCGGCGCACAGTCCGAAGCAGACGTACCCGCCGGCGCGGGCCAGCCTGAGCGATGTGCCCGCCGGCCCGCCTGCCGGGCCGCCCTGGGCGGCCGGTTCCGGCTGCTTGGAGAGGCCGACGATGCCGAGGGTGAAGAGGCCCACCAGGGCGACGGTGGCGACGAGCGAGACGCCGAAGACGGTGCCGAGGGCTGCCCAGTCGATGTTCATGGTGATCTGTCCTTACCGGAGGCTCTGGGACCGTGGTGGGTCGTTCAGACCGTGGCGGGTCGGGCCGGGTCGGAGACCGGACCGGCGGGGGCCGGGATGGTGGCCGTGAGGTCGTGGGGCTGAGCGGCCGCGGTGGGCGGCGGGCTGACGGCCGCGATGGCCGTGGTGACGACACCTGCGGGCTCGGCTTCCGCGGCGGCCGGGGCGACGTCGTCGTGGCCGACGGGCTTGCGCCGCGACAGCAGCCAGATCGCACCGGAGCCGGCGACCAGCAGCGCCGCGACGACCACCACACCCCAGGTGCCCTGCTTGGTGAGGAACTCCGCGCCCGCACCGACCAGACCGGCGGCCGGCAGCGTCAGACCCCAGGCGACGAACATCCGCGTGGCGGTCGACCAGCGGACCACACCGCCCTTGCGGCCGAGGCCCGCGCCCATGACGGCACCGGAACAGGACTGGGTGGTGGAGAGGGAGAAGCCGAGGTGCGAGGAGGCCAGGATGACCGTGGCCGCACTGGTCTGGGCGGCGAAGCCCTGCGGCGGCTTCAGCTCGGTCAGGCCACTGCCCATGGTGCGGATGATGCGCCAGCCGCCCAGGTAGGTGCCGAGTGCGATGGCGAGACCGGCGCACACGATGACCCAGACCGGCGGGTTGGAGCCGGGGGCCAGGACGCCACCGGTGACCAGGGCGAGCGTGATGATGCCCATGGTCTTCTGGGCGTCGTTGGTGCCGTGGGCGAGCGATACGAGCCCGGCGGAGGCGATCTGCCCGGCGCGGTATCCCTTCGCGGTGGCCTTCTCCTGGGCGCCGCCCGTGACCTTCCCGCCGATGCGGTACGTCAGCTTGGTGGCCAGCAGCGCTGCCACACCGGCGACGACCGGGGCGGCGACCGCAGGGAGCAGCACCTTGGTGACGACGGTGCCGCCGTCGACCGACGACCAGCCGGCGGACATCACCGCGGCGCCGATCAGGCCGCCGAACAGTGCGTGGGAGGAGCTGGACGGCAGGCCGACCAGCCAGGTCAGCAGGTTCCACAGGATGGCGCCGACGAGCGCCGCGAAGATGACCTCGGTTCTGAGCCCGTCTTCGTTGACGATCCCGCCGGAGATCGTCTTGGCGACCTCCACCGACAGGAAGGCGCCCACGAGGTTGAGAACGGCGGACATGGCCACCGCGGTCTTGGGTTTGAGTGCGCCGGTCGAGATGGTTGTGGCCATCGCGTTGGCGGTGTCGTGGAAACCGTTCGTGAAATCGAACACTAGAGCTGTCACGATCACAATCGCGAGCAGCAGCGTGATGTGTTCCATTTACCCAGGCAATCGTTCGACGTCAGTGGCACGTGGACCGTAGGCAATCTGGGTGAACGGAAGATGAACTGGGCAGGGCGTTGCGGTGACCCCGACCGGGGCGGCGCAGTCCCATGTGTCCGCCGTGCGACGGCGTGATTCCGCTACAGGCCGGTGTGGGCCCGGGATCCGGAGTCCGGGCGGGCCTTCGGGGGAGGGGCGGCAGCGGGCCGCTCATCCGTGGAAAGGATCTTCGAATGAGCAGCGAGTGGCGGGATTCGATCGAACAGGCCTGGGACGCGGTCGTTGCCGCCGCCCGCAGAACGGCCACCGAAGGGCTGGTCGTGGGCACCTCGGGCAACGTCTCGGCACGGGTCGGCGCGACCGTACTGGTCACCCCGAGCGGAGTGCCGTACGACCGGCTCCGTCCCGGGGACCTGGTGGGTGTCGATCTGGAGGGGAACCAGGTCCTCGGTGAGCTGGTCCCCACCAGCGAACTCCCGCTCCATCTCGCGGTGTACCGGAACACCGACGCGGCGGCCGTCGTACACACCCACGCGGTGCACGCCACGGCCGTCTCCACCCTGGTCGCCGAGGTGCCGTCGGTCCACTACGCCGCCGCGATGCTGGGCGGCCCCGTCCGGGTCGCTCCGTATGCCCGGTACGGCACCGAGGAACTGGCCGGAAACATGCTCGCCGCTCTGCGCGACCGCACCGGCTGTCTGCTGGGCAACCACGGCACGGTCACCTACGGCGCCACCCTCGACGAGGCGTACGACCGCACCGCCCAGCTCGAATGGCTGTGCCGCCTCTGGCTCACCGCGAGCTCCGTACCCGGCCGCACCCCGGCGCTGCTCACGCCGGAACAGCTGGGCGAGGTCAAGGAGGCACTGAAGGGGTACGGACAGCGGCCGGACTGAACCACATACGGACCGGGCCAGGCCGGGGACCGCCCGGCCCCGCCCGCCGCCCGGCCCCGCCCGCCGCCCGGCCCCGCACACCCGGCCCCCGGCCGGGCGCCCCCGTGTCGGCCGGCCCACCGGACGGCCCCCGTCCGCTGGCAGCGTGCGGCGGTGCCCCGGAGACTGAAGCCGTGCGCCCCGCTACAGCAACGGCAGCTGCCGTCACCTCCATCCTCGGCGTCGGCGCGGCAGCGGTCGCGGCCGGCCGGTACGCCGGTGGCGTCGCCCTCAAGACGCCGTCCGGACGCCCGTTGCCCGCCGACCGCAGACTCACCGTGCATGCGACGGCGGCCGGTCAGGTCACCCTGACCCGGTCCTTCACGTCGCTGCGCCCCGGAACCTACGGACTGGTGGGCGACGACGTCCACGCCGTGGTGGGACCGGTGGCCGACCAGGCCCACCAGGCCCCCGACACCGTCGTGCGCCGACTGGAACGCGTGAACCGCGGCACCCTGCGCCCCGGCGCCAAGGTCCGCATCACGCCGGAGGTCCACACCGGTGACCCCGCCACCGCCCTCGGCCTCGACTTCCGCGAGGTGGAGATCCCCGGCGAACTCGGCGGCCTGCCCGCCTGGTTCGTGCCGGGCCCCCGCGACACCTGGGTGATCGCCGTGCACGGGCTCGGCACCACCCGGGAACACCCTCTGAACGTGACGGGTTTCCTGCACGGCCAGCAGCTGCCCGTTCTCGACCTCGCCTACCGGGGAGACGCCGGGGCACCGCGCTCCCCGGACGGACTGGCCCACCTCGGCGAGTCCGAATGGCGCGACCTGGACGCGGCCATCCGCTTCGCCGTGCGTTACGGAGCCGAGAAGGTGGTCCTGCACGGCTGGTCCACCGGCGCCTCGATGGCCCTGCACGCCTGCGCCAACTCCGCGCTGCGGGACCGGATCTGCGGCCTCGTCCTCGACTCACCGGTGCTGGACTGGGCCACCACCCTGCGCGCCCTGGCCGCGGCCAACGGCGTCCCGTCCGCCGTGCTGCCCCTCGCCGTCCGTGCCGCCCAGGGACAGACCGGACTGCGCGGAGCCAGGCTCCTGGACACCTCGCTCCCCGCGACCCTGCATGTCCCGACACTGATCTTCCACGGACCCGACGACACCCTGGCCCCCTGGCAGCCGTCCCGGGAGCTCGCCGCCCGCCGCCCCGACCTGGTCGCCCTGCACGCCGTACCCCAGGCTCCGCATGCGGCGATGTGGAATGCCGACCCGGCTCACTACGAAGAGACGCTGCGGCGCTTCCTCACGCCCCTGATGTGAGCTGATGTGCCGCTTCGGCCGGTTGGTCCCGGCCGGTACGGCCGCGCCCCGGCACCGGTGATCCGGGTTCCGTTTGGGCTTTCGGGCTGTCAGAGGCAAGACTGCTCCCCGTGACGTCCCGTACCCCGCGCGACTCCAGGCTGCGACTTGTCCGCCCGCGACCCCTCGCCACCGCTCGCAAGGCCGTGACCACCCGGCGCACCAGGCCGGCGCCCCGCCCGCCCGAGGGCACCCCGCCCAGGGCGGAACTGGCCCGCCAGGCCAGGGCCGCTCTCGCCGACGCCGTACGGATCGCCCGCTGGGCGGCCGGCGGTGCGAGCTCCGGCACACCTCCACTGGCCGCCCAGGCGCTCGAACGGGCAGCGGCCGCACTTGAACTCTCCCCGGCCCAGGTGAGTTCCGGCTGGGACCGGGCCAGGCTCGCCGGACTCGTGGAACTGCACGGGGACACCGCCCGCCCCGGCTGGCGGCTGCGTGCCTGGGACCGCGACGACTCCGCCGTGCTCCGAGGCTGGGTGGCGCTGTTCGACGCCTGGTCGCTCGTCCACCCCGCACCGCGGGACATCGAGTCCACCGCCGTCGCCGAGGCCGTCGAGGCCGTGCCCCAGGTGCTCTCCCTCCTCCAGCTCTCGGCGGGCCCGGTCACCGTGCCCGCCCTCCTGGACCTGCTCGGCCAGCGCGTGGCGGAACTGCACGAGGAGCGCTGCGAGGTCCCGTACGGGCCCCAGGTGCTGCCCGCGCCCGCCGCACCCGCGCCCACCGCCCATCCCGCAGCGCTGGTCGCACTCCTGCTGGACTGGGCTCTGGAGGGGCTGGCCGCGGTCGGCGCCCTCACCCTCGGCGCCGGGACCGCGACCCTGACCCCGCTCGGCAACTGGGCGGTCTGGGTCAAACTGGAACAGATCTGCGTCGCCGCCCAGAGCCCCGCCGGGAACATCGAGCAGTCCGCCGCCGACATGCTGCTCGGCTGCGCCCGCCTCACCCCCGGACCGGCCCGCGCCGAATACCGCGCCTGGCTCGCCGCCCGCCCCGTCGGCAGCGCCGTCGCCGAACTCCTCGGCGTGGCCCGGGGCGAGGACGCCCTGCTGCGCGGGCTCGCCTTCGAGGCGCTCCGTGTCGTCGGCGCACCGGCGGAGCCCGAGGTGCGGTCCGTCGTCGCCGATCCGTCGCTGCGCCCCTACGCGCTGCTCTGGCTCGCGGAGTACGACGGGGCCGATCCCGAGGACGCGCAGGAGGTCCTCAGCCGGGAGGAGGCCACCTGGCTCTGGGTCGACACCGCGGCGGCCGTGGCCGACCACGGCGAGACGGGACTGCTGGTCCGCCACCTCGACTCGGCGGTGCAGGGCACGGTCCCCGCGCTGCTGGACGAGGTACGGGCCGTCGGCCACCCGCGCACCGTCCAGGTCCTGGTGGCCCTGGCCGCCGCGCACCCCGACCCCGCACTCGCCAAGGCGGTCCGCAAGGCGGCCTTCCAGGTCCACACCGGCGGAGCCTGAAACGGGCCGGGCCGGGCCCGGTTCACCGCCGAACGGCCACGGGCCGCACCCCGGGGGAGCTCATCCGTCCCTCTGGGCAGCCCATCCCCCCGAGGTGGATGGGCTCCCGTTCGGCCCGCCGCCCCGGAGGCGTACGTCCCGAAGCCGGGTCCCGCTCAGCCCGCCGCCCCCGGGGCGTACGTCCCGAAGCTCCACACATTGCCCTCCGCGTCCCGGGCCATGTACTCCCGGGATCCGTAGTCCTGGTCGGTCGGGGGCATCAGGACCTCCACCCCGTGCTCCACGGCCCGCGCGTGGTGGGCGTCGACCTCGTCGACCACGACGTAGACGCCGGCCGGCCCCGCTCCCCGCATCGCCGTGGCGAAGACGCCGTCGCGGCCCCTGGAGCCCAGCATCACTCTGCCGTTCCCGCAGGACAGCTCCGCGTGCGTCACCGTGCCGTCCTCGCCCTCGTGGACCGCTTCCTCGGTGAAGCCGAGGCCTTGGGTCAGCGTTCTGATCGCGGCCTTCGCGTCGTCGTACAGGATCGTCGGAAAGACCGTCGGAGCGGCCTTTGTCGCGTCTGCCATCGTGCTCAGCCCCTTCTCCCGCTTCTCCTGCCGCGCCGGACCCCGTAGGGCCCGCATGTGATCTGCGTCTCAGTCTTCCACCGGGCGCCGGCCGTGCCCTGCGCGGCGCGGGGCCGGTGCCGTGCGCGCAGGTCAGCGGAGTGTGTCGCAGTCGGCCATGTCGCCACTGCGGAAGCCGGTGGTGAACCACTGCTGACGCTGTGCGGCCGAGCCGTGTGTCCAGGACTCCGGGGTGACCCGGCCCTGGAACCTCTCCTGGATCCGGTCGTCCCCGACCGAGGCGGCCGCGTCGAGCCCGTCCCGGATGTCCGCCCGGGTGAGCTCGGTGATCAGTGGCCGGCCGGTCGACTCGTCGGGCGTGGTCGTCGCGTGGTTCGCCCAGACTCCGGCGTAGCAGTCCGCCTGGAGTTCCACCTTCACCGCGTTGCTGTTCTCGCCGGTCCGCCCGTCCTGCGCGCGGGCCAGGGTCCCCATCTGGTTCTGGATATGGTGTCCGTACTCGTGCGCGACGACGTACGCCTCGGCGAACGGTCCGCCGCTCGACCCGAACGTGGTCCGCAGCTCGTCGAAGAAGCCCAGGTCCAGATAGACCTGCCGGTCGCCGGGACAGTAGAACGGCCCCACGGCCGAGGTCGCGGAGCCGCAGGCCGTGCTGACCCGGTCGGTGAACAGGACCGTGCGGGCGCCCCCGTACGTGGCGTCGCGCCGCTGGAACTCCTGGCCCCAGTAGTCCTGCACGCTGTTGACCACCGCGACCGTCCGGCAGTCGTCCTTGGTGTTGGCGTCCCGGCCGGTCCGGCAGTCCTGCTCGACCTGTGCGGCCGACGAGGCGGTCGCGGTCGTGCCCGAATCGCCGGAGGAGAGTCCGAGCTGATCGGGCCCGACCCCGAAGAGCAGCCCCAGGATCAGTGCGATGACCCCTGCGATCCCGCCGCCCACGGTGGCCCTGCCGCCCGGAACGCGGCTGCCACGCGTGTCCCGGACCTCGGACGTGTCCAGACCGGCGTCGTCGTCGAACCGCATGGCACCACCCTCTGCTCCGCGCGCGGCTGCCACACAGCCATACGCCGAGTATCGGATAATTCACACCGCAATGCCCGTTTTTTTCTGAAGTGAGGGAGCGGGCCGGGCGCACAGGGTCGACTTTCGGCAATCGCGGCAGGAGCGGGCGGGAAAGTGGTTGGACACCGCCAGTAGACTGGTTCCCATGGCAATTCTCCTTGTGCGTGTGCGTGAGTAACGGCGTCGAGTCGTGAATCGCTAGCCGTTCCTCCGCCGTCCATACCGCTCTGGAGTTTTTCCCCTTGATCACCGCTTCCGGCATCGAGCTGCGCGCCGGCGCCCGCATGCTCATCGAATCCGCCTCCTTCCGTATCGCCAAGGGCGACCGCATTGGCCTCGTCGGCCGCAACGGGGCCGGCAAGACCACCCTCACCAAGTGTCTCGCGGGCGAGGGCACCCCCGCCGCCGGCACCATCACCCGCTCCGGCGAGGTGGGCTACCTCCCGCAGGACCCGCGCACCGGCGACCTCGACGTACTCGCCCGGGACCGCGTCCTGTCCGCCCGCGGTCTCGACGAGATCCTGCGCAGGATGCGGGAGAACGAGGAGCGGATGGCGAACGGCAAGGGCGCCACCCGCGAGAAGGCGATGAAGAAGTACGAGCGCCTGGAGACGGAGTTCCTCACCAAGGGCGGATACGCGGCCGAGGCCGAAGCGGCCACCATCGCCGCGGCCCTCAGCCTCCCCGACCGGGTGCTCGCCCAGCCGCTCCACACGCTCTCCGGTGGTCAGCGACGCCGTGTCGAGCTGGCGCGGATCCTCTTCTCGGACGCCGACACCCTGCTCCTCGACGAGCCCACCAACCACCTCGACGCGGACTCGATCGTCTGGCTGCGCGACTACCTCAAGAACTACCGCGGCGGCTTCGTCGTGATCTCCCACGATGAAGAGCTGGTCGAGACCGTCGTCAACAAGGTCTTCTACCTCGACGCCAACCGCTCGCAGATCGACGTCTACAACATGGGCTGGAAGCTCTACCAGCAGCAGCGCGAGGCCGACGAGAAGCGCCGCAAGCGCGAGCGGCAGAACGCCGAGAAGAAGGCCGCGACGCTCAACGCCCAGGCCGACAAGATGCGCGCCAAGGCGACCAAGACCGTGGCCGCGCAGAACATGGCCAAGCGTGCCGACCGGCTGCTCTCCGGCCTGGAGGCCGTCCGGGTCTCCGACAAGGTCGCCAAGCTGCGCTTCCCCGACCCCGCTCCGTGCGGCAGGACCCCGCTGATGGCCGAGGGCCTCTCCAAGTCCTACGGGTCGCTGGAGATCTTCACCGATGTCGACCTCGCGATCGACAAGGGCTCCCGGGTCGTCATCCTCGGCCTCAACGGGGCCGGCAAGACCACGCTGCTCCGGCTCCTCGGCGGCGCGGAGAAGCCGGACACCGGCGACATCGTCGAGGGTCACGGGCTGAAGCTCGGCTACTACGCCCAGGAGCACGAGACCCTCGACCCGGACCGCACCGTCCTGGAGAACATGCGCTCCGCCGCACCCGACCTCGACCTGGTCGCGGTCCGCAAGACGCTCGGTTCGTTCCTCTTCTCCGGGGACGACGTCGACAAGCCCGCCGGGGTGCTCTCCGGCGGCGAGAAGACCCGTCTGGCCCTGGCGACGCTGGTCGTCTCCTCCGCCAACGTGCTGCTGCTCGACGAGCCCACCAACAACCTCGACCCGGCCAGCCGCGAGGAGATCCTCGGCGCGCTGCGTACGTACAAGGGCGCGGTCGTCCTCGTCACGCACGACGAGGGTGCGGTCGAGGCGCTCCAGCCCGAGCGCATCATCCTGCTGCCGGACGGCGTCGAGGACCTGTGGGGCGCCGATTACCGGGACCTGGTCTCGCTGGCCTGACCCGTGGCGGTCGCCGTGCGCCGGCTCCGCGCACGGCGACCGCATCCCGGCCGCCGAGGCCCGCTGATCCACTCGCGCTGGATCATTCGGCCTACGGGTGATCCACCATCTGTGTGAGGACGTCTCGTACCCCGGCGCGGCACCCGGCGGATGGCTGCCGGGTGCACGCATGAGGGGCCCCGCTTCCGGTGCGGCCCTGACCTGGACGTTCCTCCGGTGTTGTTCTCCCGTTGGCTCGACGGCCCTACGGAATGCTTGATTCCGATCGTGTAGGTGCCTTCCTGGGCCCTCGGTCCGCTTGCACGGACCTTGCCGAATGGGTGGCCAGGACGGCCCCGAGGGGTGATCATGAGAGTCCAGAGCGCACTTCCCATGAGGAGGCACGGGTGGCCGAGACTCTGAAGAAGGGCAGCCGGGTAACCGGCGCCGCGCGCGACAAGCTCGCGGCAGACCTGAAGAAGAAGTACGACTCCGGTGCGAGCATCCGGGCGTTGGCCGAGGAAACCGGCCGCTCCTATGGATTCGTTCACCGGATGCTCAGCGAGTCCGGAGTGACGCTGCGGGGACGTGGCGGCGCGACACGAGGCAAGAAGGCCGCGGCGGCCTGAGCCGCGGATCGGGACCGGTCGCAGGACCTGTCCCGGGGCTCACCGGTTCGGCAGTGGCCACCCGGTCGATCGTGCGGTCGATCGGGTGGTTACTGTTCAGTCACTTAGCTTCATGTGCTGACTGCACCCGATCCGGAGGCGCTCCATGACCTCGCTCGACACTGTGCTCGACAAGGACGGCGTACGACTCACCGTCGACGACGCGGTTGCCACGGTGACCCTCACCAATCCGGCCAAGCGCAACGCTCAGTCCCCCGCTCTGTGGCGGGCGTTGACAGAGGCCGGACGGGCCCTGCCCGGCAGTGTGCGGGTCGTCGTGCTGCGCGGCGAAGGTGTGTCCTTCTCCGCCGGTCTCGACCGTCAGGCGTTCACCCCCGAGGGGTTCGACGGTGAGCCGTCGTTCCTCGACATGGGGCGCGGCCCGGAGGCCGAGCTCGACGCGGTCATCGCCGAGTACCAGGAGGCGTTCACCTGGTGGCGCCGCAACGACATCGTGTCGATCGCGGCCGTCCAGGGACACGCCATCGGCGCGGGCTTCCAGCTCGCCCTCGCCTGCGATCTGCGGATCGTCGCCGAGGACGTGCAGTTCGCCATGCGCGAGACCAGCCTCGGGCTGGTGCCCGACCTCACCGGTACGCACCCCCTGGTGCACCTGGTGGGGTACGCGCGCGCGCTCGAAATCTGCGCCACCGGCCGCTACGTGCACGCCGAAGAGGCCGGCCGCACCGGCCTGGCCAACCTCGTGGTGCCCGCCGCGGAGCTCGAAGGAGCCGCCCGTGATCTGGCCGGCGCCCTGATCGCCGCCCCGCGCGACGCCGTCATCGAGACGAAGGCCCTGCTGAGCGGTGCCGTCTCCCGTACGTACGAGGAGCAGCGCGCCGCCGAGCGTGCCGCGCAGGGGCGTCGGCTGCGTGACCTCTCGGGCACGGCCGACTGACATCCCGACCCGCCGCAGACGCCGCACCGGACGTCCCGAGCGGGGCCCGGTGCCGCGTCAGCCGTTCTGCGGGGCCCCGGGCCCCGGTCCCGCCGTCACCGCGGTGACCAGCACCGCGACCGGCGGATGCCCGTCGACCGCCTCCGCCACCGCCGTCCGCACCGCACGGGCCACGTCCAGCGTCCGGTGGCCGCCGTCCGTCGCCAGCTCGACCCGTACGTGATCCGCGCCCGTGTGCACGGACGCGCCCAGCACCCGCGTCAGCGTCGCGACCCCCGTCACTCCAGCGGCCGCACGGCCTGCCGCGCCCTCCGGCTCCGCCGGGCGTACCTCCGCAGGGGGCGCCTCGGCCCGTTCCGGCTCGGCGTCCAGCAGCTCCGTCACCCGGACATCGACCTCGTCGACCGCGAGCCCCAGCCGCCGCGCGGCCGCCGTCAGCAGGGCCGAGCGCAGCGCCGCGGCGGCGTCCGGAATCGGCTGGTGCGCCGTAGCGGCCACGGTGGCCTCGATCCGCAGCGGGCCCGGCGGCAGGGCACTCGGGGGCGGCGGCACCTGAGGGGCGGGAGCCGTGTCGGCATCGGCCACGCCGATCCGCAGCTCCAGCAGCACCGGACCGGGCCCGTCCACCGCACGGCGCAGCGCGCCGACCGCGGCCCGTTCCGAGATCCAGGCCCCGTCCGCCGGACCGCCCAGCGGGAGCAGCCTTCCCAGGCCGAGCCGTTGCCGGACCGCGGCCGTCCATCCTTGGGCCCTGTGCGAGCCGTCAGCCGTCGTCATCTCTCCACCCTGCCGCATCCATGGCGCGAGACCGGGCAAGCGCACTTAATGTGGGCAAGGAAGTCCAATCTGTCCCGAAGGGAAGAACGGCGATGACCGACACCCCACAGCGGAACCGGCCCGAAGGCCTCGACAAGGACTCGGCCGGCAGCGACAGCAGGAGCGGCCAGCTGACCAAGCGCGGCGGGGGAGCCCCCGGCACCCGCGGCCGTACGACGATCGCCGACGGAGTCGTCGAGAAGATCGCCGGCATGGCGGCGCGCGACGTGGTCGGTGTGCACGCGATGGGCAGCGGCCTCTCACGGACGTTCGGAGCGGTGCGCGACCGCGTCCCCGGCGGCTCGAAGTCCGTCACCCGAGGCGTGAAGGCCGAGGTCGGCGAGTCCCAGACGGCCCTCGATCTGGAGATCGTCGTCGACTACGGCGTGTCGATCGCCGACGTCGCCCGCGATGTGCGGGAGAACGTTGTCGCGGCGGTCGAGCGGATGACGGGTCTCGAAGTCATCGAGGTCAACATCGCGGTCAGCGATGTGAAGCTGCCCGACGAGGAGGACGACGAGGACCAGTCCGAGCCACGTGTCCAGTAGTCCTCCCGTCAAAGGCAGTTGAGGAGCGCAGATGAGCATGGCTGTGGCCGGCATGGTGGCCGGCATGGCGCTCGGGTTCGCCGGGTACTTCGGCGGGTTCGGTGCCTTTCTGCTCGTGGCCGCCCTGGGAGCGATCGGTTTCATCGCCGGTCGCTTCCTCGACGGTGACCTGGAGCCCGGCGACTTCTTCCGGAGTCGCGATCGCGGCGACCGACGGCGGTGACGGCGTTGTCGGGGGCGGGCGGCCGGGTCGCCGCCGCAGAGCGCGGGGAGACCCGGATCGCCGACCGGGTCGTCGCCAAGATCGCCGCGCAGGCGGCGAAGGAGGCGGTCGACGAGCCCGCGAAGGACGCCGCGTCGCCGCGGGCCACGGTCACGGTGCACCGCGACACGGCCCGCGTACGGGTGAGTCTGGAGCTCGGATATCCGAGCGACATCGGGCGCCAGTGCGGTGCGGTGCGTCGCCGGGTCGCGGAACGGGTAGAGGCGTTGGCGGGGATGGAGGTGCCCGAAGTGGTCGTACAGGTCGAGCGCCTGCACCCCTCAGGAGCGAGCCTCGCGGCGCAGGGGAGGATCCGATGACCGAGCCCCAGAACCCGGAACACGGCACACAGCGACTGCCCACCGCCGGGCCGGTGGAGCACGGGGACGTGCTGGCACTCGACCAGTCGGCGTCGTCCGCGGCGTACGACCCGGTCCCGGCCAAGGAACGGAGCGAGGGCGGAGCTGGCCGGTTCTGGTCCGCCCGCCGCATCCCCGCCGCCGTCACCGCCCTGGTGGTCCTGGGCGGTTCCGGACTGCTTCTCTACGACGTCGCGGCGGTCCGCGCCGACCACCCGGCGATGCAGTGGCGCCGCACGCTGGCCGACGAGCTGGCCGAACGCCCCCTGGACGACGTCTGGGTGCTGACGGGCGCCTCCGTCGCGGTGGCCTTGGGGCTGTGGCTGATCGTTCTCGCGCTCACTCCCGGACTGCGTGACCTGCTGCCGATGCGCAGGGACCGCCCCGGCGTACGGGCCGGCCTCGACCGGACCGCGGCGGCCATGGTCCTGCGCGACCGGGCCGTGGAGGTGTCCGGTGTGCAGTCGGTCCGGGTCCGGATGGGCCGGAGCAAGGTGGGGGTGCGCGCCGTCTCGCACTTCCGTGAACTCGACGACGTACGGGCCGATCTGGACACCGTGCTCTCCACCGGCATCAAGGAACTCGGACTGGCCAGGCAGCCGAGCCTGTCCGTCCATGTCCGCCGTCCGGCGAGGAAGGGGTGAGGGCCATGCTCAGGACCGTCAACCGGGTACTGCTCGGTCTGGCCGGGCTGGTGTTGGTCTGCGTGGGCGGCGGAGTACTGGCCGCGGCGCTCGGGCTCTCCGTGCCGTCCTGGTGGCCCTGGTACGGCAAGCACGACGTGCTGCTCAGCGAGGCGGACCGGGACCGCTGGCGCTCCGAGGGATGGTGGTGGCCGGTCGTGATCGCGGTCCTCGCGGTCCTGGTGGTACTCGCGCTGTGGTGGCTGCTGGCCCAGTTCCGCCGGGCCCGCCTCTCCGAAATCCTCGTGGAGAGCGGCGACGGCGAGGGTGCGCTGCTGCGCGGCCGCGCCCTGGAGAGCGTGCTGGAGGGAGAGGCGGGCGCCCTGGACGGGGTGGCCCGCGCCCAGGTCGCGCTGACCGGCCGGCGCAACGCGCCGGAGGCCCGGATCCGGCTGCTGATGGAGCCGCACGCCGCGCCCGGCGAGGCGCTCGGCCGGCTGACCGACGAGGCGCTGGCCCATGCCAGGGACTCGGCCGGACTGGCGGAGCTGCCCGCCGAGGTGCGGCTGAAGGCGGTCAAACACCGGGCGGAGCGGGTGAGCTGACGGGCGGTACGCCACGTGCCGAGGGGCCGGACGGCCGCGCTCGCGCGCCGACGGCCGATGGAATCCGCCGCGAACCTCCGGCCCCTCGGCGCGCTCCGCGTTCGGCGGGTGACTCAGAAGCTGCGCCGGGACCCGCCGTCGACCGGCACCATGATGCCCGTCAGATACGAGGCCGCCGGCGAGAGCAGGAACGCCGCGGTCCGGCCGAACTCCTCCGGGGTGCCGTAGCGGCGCAGCGGGATGCGCGCCTCGTGCGCGGTGCGCGTGGCCGCCGCGTCGCCGGACAGCGCGTCCAGCTCACGTGCCCGGTCCGTGTCGATCCGGGACGGCAGCACGCCCACCACCCGGATGCCCCGCGGGCCGAGCTCGTCGGCCAGCGACTTGGCGAAGCCGGCCAGCCCCGGGCGCAGCCCGTTGGAGATGGTCAGTCCGGCGATCGGTTCGTAGACGGAGCCGGAGAGCACGAACCCGATGACCCCGCCGTCGCCGAGCGCCGCGGCCGCGGCCCGTGCCAGCCGTACCGCACCCAGGAACACCGACTCGAACGCCGACTGCCACTGTGCGTCGGTGTTGTCGGCGAGGAAGCCGGGCGCCGGACCGCCGACGCTGATGAGGATGCCGTCGAGCCGGCCGAATCCCTCCTTCGCGGACTCCATCAGCCGCTGCGCCACTTCCGGGTCGGCGTTGTCGGCGGCGAGGCCGACGGCGTCCGGGCCCAGATCGTCGGCGGCCTCGCGGACGCTCTTCTCGTCACGGCCGGTGATGATCACCTTCGCGCCGTCGGCGACCAGCGCGCGCGCCGTGGCGTTGCCCAGTCCCCGGGTCGCTCCGGTGACGATGTACACACGGTCCTTCAGTCCAAGATCCATGGCCCTATCCTGCCGTCTCGCCCCGGGCCGTGTCTTCGGCGCCCTGCGCGTCGGCCAGCGCCACCGCCGTACCGACCAGCCCGATGTGGCTGAAGGCCTGCGGGAAATTGCCGAGCTGGCGCATGGCGGCGGTGTCGTACTCCTCGGCGAGCAGCCCGACGTCGTTGCGCAGCGACAGCAGCCGTTCGAAGAGTTCGGTGGCCTCGTCGGTGCGTCCGGTCATCCGCAACGCGTCCGCCATCCAGAACGAGCAGGCGAGGAACGCGCCCTCGGTGCCCGGCAGTCCGTCGACCGCTGTGCCGTCGGTGCTGTAGCGGCGCACCAGCCCGTCGCTGCCCAGCTCGTTCAGGACGGCGTCCACCGTCCCGATGAGACGGGGGTCGTCGGGCGGGAGGAACCCGGTCCTGGCGATCAGCAGCGTCGAGGCGTCCAGGTCCCGTGAGCCGTACGACTGGGTGAAGGTGTTGCGCACCGGGTCGTACCCCTTCTCGCACACCTCCCGGTGCACCGCGTCCCGCATCGCACGCCAGCGGTCCGCGTCGCCGGACAGCGACGGGTCCTCCTCCAGGCTGCGCACCGCGCGGTCGGCCGCCACCCAGGCCATGACCTTGGAGTGCACGAAGTGGCGGCGCCGGCCCCGGATCTCCCACAGACCCTCGTCCGGTTCGCGCCAGGTGGACTCCAGGAAGCCGAGCAGGCTGAGCTGCAGGCTCCAGGCGTGCGGGGCGTCGTCCAGACCCGCGGCCCTGGCCAGCCGGAGCGAGTCGATGACCTCGCCGTACACATCGAGCTGGCGCTGGCGGACCGCGGCGTTGCCGATCCGGACCGGGGCGGAGTTCTCGTAGCCGCGCAGCCACGGCAGCTCCGCCTCGGGCAGTCTGCGCTCGCCCGCGAGCCCGTACATGATCTGGAGGTCGGCGGGGTCCCCGGCGACCGCGCGAAGCAGCCAGTTCCGCCACGCGGCGGCCTCCTCCAGATAGCCGGCCGAGGTGAGCGCGCCCAGGGTGAGGGTGGAGTCCCGCAGCCAGCAGAAGCGGTAGTCCCAGTTCCTTACGCCGCCCAGATGCTCCGGCAGCGAGGTGGTGGGGGCCGCCACGATGCCGCCGGTCGGGCCGAACGTGAGCGCCTTGAGCGTGATCAGCGACCGGATCACGGCTTCTCTGTAGGGCCCCTGGTACTTGCAGCGGGCGGACCACTCGGCCCAGTCGGACAGGGTGTTCTCCAGCGCCTCGTACGGGTCGACGAGATCGGGGCGGGGCGAGTGGGAGGGATGCCAGGTCAGGACGAAGGCCACCTGCTCGCCCTCGGAGACGCTGAAGGAGGAGCACGTGGAGAACTGCTGGCCCCAGGTCTTGACGGGCGGCTCGCTGCGCAGCCAGGCGGAATCCGGCCCCGCGACCGCCACCCGGTGGCCCTGCGAGCGGCGCATCCACGGCACGACGGAGCCGAAGTCGAAGCGCAGCCGGATCACGGACGCCATGTCGACCGTGCCGCTGATGCCCTCGATGATCCGCATCACATCGGGCTCGTGGTCGCGCTGCGGCATGAAGTCGATGACTTTGACGGTGCCGGTACGGGTCTCCCAGAACGTCTCCAGGACGAGGGAGTCACCGGCGTAGGCGCGGCGGGTGCAGGTGTCCGCGCCCTTCGGGGCAATGCGCCAGTGGCCGTTCTCCTCGTCGCCGAGGAGTGCCGCGAAGCAGGCGCCCGAGTCGAAGCGGGGAAGACAGAGCCAGTCGACAGAACCGTTCCTGCCGACCAGGGCGGCTGTCTGGAGATCGCCGATGAGGGCGTAGTCCTCGATGCGTGGGGTCACGTTGTGGCGTGTTCCCGAACCTGGCCCCCGCTAAGCAGCGACGGTGTCAGGAGAGTCGGGAGTCACCCCGGCGGTCGCCGGTCCGTGCACGGGCGCGCGGGTCCGTGCGCGCCGGCCCGTACCGCGGGCCCGTACGCGCCGTCAGGCCTTTGCCGGCTCGGGCTCCGCCGCATCGGTCTGCGCGGCGGCCTCGGCCGCCGCCGCCCGGTCGCGCTTCTCCCGGCGGGCCAGCACCACATAGCCGACCGGGACACCGGCGGCGAACAGCCACCACTGCACGGCGTACGCCATGTGCGGGCCGATGGAGCCGTCGTCGGGAGCCTCGATCAGCTCGGGGGAGTCACCCTTCGGCGCCGGTCCGGTCTGCTCGATGTAGCCGCCCAGCACCGGCCGGGACAGGAGCTCCGCTTGCTGTGCGCTGTTGATCAGCATCACCTGGCGGTCCGGCAGATCCGAGATGTCCTTGATGCCGCTGCTGCCCGTCGTCTCGTCGGCCTTGAGCCGCCCGGTGACGGTCACCTCGCCCTTGGGCACGGCCGGCACGTCGGGGAAGGCGTGCTGGTCGGCGGCGGACGGGACCCAGCCGCGGTTGATCATGACCGTGCCGCCGCCCTTGAGATCGAACGGGATCAGCACATGGACGCCGATGGAGCCGTCGGTCGCGGTCCTGCGCCGTACGACGACCTCGTGCTTCTCGTCGTACGTCCCGGTGGCCGTCACCGCACGCCAGTAGTCCGAGCGGGGAACGACGTGACCGGGGGAGGTGAGCCCGGCGACCGGGACGGGGTCCGCCTTGAGATTGCGCGAGATCAGGGCGTTCTGCGCGACCTTGTGCTCGTGCCGGTGCAGCTGCCAGAAGCCCAGCTCGACCATCGTCGGAATCAGGACGAGGGCGATGAGGGCGAGAATCAGCCACTGCCGGGTCAACAGGAAGCGGTACACCCCATGACGGTACAACTGCGTCATGGGGTGCATCGCGGAGGGGTGGGGGCAAGGGGCGGCGCCCGGCGCTCAGACTTTGTCGATGATGCCCACCTTTCCCTCCGCGCGGGCGCAGTGACCGCCGCAGAACCAGTGTCCGTCGACCTCGACGCCCTGGCCGATGACCTGGACCCGGCAGTGCTCACAGATGGGCGCCATCCGGTGGATGGCGCAGGAGAAGCAGTCGAAGACATGAATCGCGCCCTGCGCGTGCACTTCGAAGGACATCCCGTAGTCGTTTCCGCATACCTCGCAACGTGCCATGCGCCACAGGGTGGGACGCCGGGGCTGCGACGGGCGAGCGGCGGGCGGGCGAGTCGCCCCGGTTCACTCCGATGACGGCGTGGGCGCCGGCACCTTCTTCGCCGGGGCCACGTCCCGCAGGAGATGCGTGAACGCGCTCTCCTCCAGGATCGGTGTGCCGAACGACTTCGCCTTGACCGTCTTCGACGTCGCCGCGTCCGGGTCGTTGGTGACGAGCAGGCTCGTCAGCCGGGACACGCTCGTCGCCACGTGCAGCCCCGCCTCCACGGCCCGGTCCTCCAGGAGCTCGCGGTCGATCGAGGTGTCCCCGGAGAACGCCACCCGCATGCCCTGCATGAGGGGTTTGTCCTTCTCGTACCGTCCCGGATTCGGATACGGGCAGGCCGGGCGCTTGCGTGAGGGGCGCCAGCTGTTCTGCCCGCTGTACGAGGACTGGTAGCCGACCCGAGGCGTGACGGGGGAGTCCGACCACTCCGTCAGCGGACGGCACTCCAGCAGCGGCAGCCGCATTCCGCCCCGCGCCGCCGCGTGCAGGCTCGGGCGGAATGCCTCGGCCAGCACCCGGGCGTCGTCCAGCGCGTGGTGCGCGTGCTGCTGCACCACGCCGAAGTGCGCGGCCAGCGACTCCAGCTTGTGGTTGGGCAGCGGCAGCCGCAGCTCCTTGGCGAGCGCGATGGTGCACAGCCGCTGCTGGACGGGGGCGGTCACCGAGGCCCGCGCGTACTCCCGGGCGAGCATCGACCAGTCGAAGGCGGCGTTGTGCGCGACGAGGACGCGGCCGGCGAGCCGTTCGGAGAGCTGGGCGGCCACCTCGGGGAAGAGCGGGGCGCCTTCCAGGACATCGCTCGTCAGCCCGTGGATCCAGACGGGGCCGGGGTCGCGCTCCGGGTTGACGAGGGTGTACCAGTGGTCCTCGACGTTGCCCTGCGCGTCCAGTCGGTAGACGGCGGCGGAGATTATCCGGTCGTCCCGTGCGAGTCCGGTGGTCTCCACGTCGACGACCGCGTACCCCTGCGGGTAGGCGGTCGGCCACGGTGCTGCGGTCTGGCGGTCGTCGAGCATGGTCACAGAGAATACGGGCCGCCACCGACAGTCCCCTATTCGGCCGTCACTCCCGGTCCGCCCCGGGCCGCCCCGGGCCGGTCCGCCCGGCTTCCGCAGCCGGCCAGCAGCCCGTCCACCAGGGCCCGTACGGAGGCGGCGAACAGCCGGTCCGGGTCGGCGGGCCGGGCGAGCGCCCTGGCCAGTGCCGGATCGTCGTCCGCCGTGGAGAGGGACCACAGATCGCCCTCCGCGGGCGACTGGACTGGGGACCGCTCCCGGTTGCGCTCGACGAGCAGGAAGCCGACGGTGTGGAACTGCACCGCCCGTACCGCCTCCGCCGCCCGTGCGCCGCGCAGCCCCGCTGAGTGGACCTCGTGGACGAGCGCCCGCTGGGCCGGCAGGAACATCTGTTCCGTCAGCCCCCGTTCGTGGACCATCGCGATCAGATGCGGGCGGGCGCGCAGTTCGCGGCGCAGCCCCCGGGCCACGGAGACGATCCGGGCGGCAGGGGTGCGGCCTGCGGGGCGCAGGGTGCCCATCTCCTGCACGGTGCGCTCGACGAGGGCGTCCAGCAGCGACTCGCGGTTGCCGACGTGCCAGTAGATCGATGTGACGGCGGTGCCCAGCTCGGCGGCCAGCTTGCGCATGGTGAGGGCCTGCGGGCCGTGCTGCCGTACGAGATCCGCAGCGGTCGCGAGGACCTCCTCACGGGTCAGCGACGATCGCGTCACAGCTCCTCCAGCATCCCGAACTCCGTTACACGCACGGCTATTTACCCTTCGCGAGCTCCGGTGTAACTGTGTTACAGAACCCGGTACGGACAACCGAGAAGGGTGGCACCGCATGGCACGTGTACGGTACGGCGCGCGCACCGAGGCCGAGATATCGGCGGCCCGCGAGGCCCGGTCCCGGCTCCCCGACATCTGGTCCACCGGCGTGAGTGCCGTCTGGGAGAGCGACCCCGACGCGGTGGCGGCCGTCCTCCCGCCGCCGCTGAAACCCTCCGGGCGCCCGCTCGTCAGGGCGAGCATCAGCAAGGTGGACCTGCCCGGCTACCCCCTCGGCGCCGGTTCCGTCGCCGTCTCCGCCGTCCACGACGGGCAGGAGGGCTGGTACCCGCTGGTCATGCCGATGACCCATGAGCGGGCCCTGACCGGCGGCCGTGAGGTGTTCGGCGAGCCGAAGAAGCTCGGCGAGGTGAGCGTGGAGCGCGAGGGACTCGTCGTGCGGGCCTCGCTCGCCCGCCACGGCATCGCCTTCGTCGAGGTCCGCGGCGCGGTCGCCGAACCGCTTCCGCTGCCCGCGCCCGCCACCAAGCTCGACTTCTACTTCAAGTTCCTGCCTGCCGTGGACGGTGAGGGCTTCGACGCCGGTCCCGTCCTGATCCACTGCACCCGCCACGAGAAGGTCCGCCGGCTGGAGCGGATCACCGGCGACGTGGTGCTGCGCGAGTCCGTGTACGACCCGGTCGCCGACCTCCCCGTGCTCCGCGTCGTCGACCTCACCATCGGCGAGAAGACCAGCGACCAGCAGGGCCGGGCCGTCGAGCGCGTGAGCGCCGACGCGCTGCTGCCGTACATCCACCAGCGCTACGACGACCCGCAGCAGATCCATGACGGCCCGCCGCGGGGGAGTGTCCGATGAGGCTTCAGGAGGGACAGGTCGCCGTCGTCACCGGCGCCGCGAGCGGCATCGGCCTCGCGATGGCCCGGAGGTTCGCGGCCGAGGGGCTGAAGGTCGTGCTCGCCGACGTGGAGGAGGGCGCGCTCGACAAGGCGGCCGGTGAACTGCGCGCGGAGGGCGCACAGGTGCTGGCCCACCGCGTCGACGTCGGCGAACGCGAATCCGTTCTGGCACTCGCCGACGCCGCGTACGACACCTTCGGTGCCGTGCACGTGCTGTGCAACAACGCCGGGGTCGGCTCCGGCGCCGAGGGCCGGATGTGGGAACACGACCCCAACGACTGGAAGTGGGCCTTCGCCGTCAACGTGTGGGGCGTCTTCCACGGGATCCAGGCCTTCCTGCCCCGCATGCTGGCCGGCGGCGCGCCCGGCCACGTCGTCAACACCTCGTCCGGCGACGGCGGGATCGCCCCGCTGCCCACCGCGTCCGTGTACGCGGTCACCAAGTCCGCCGTCGTCACGATGACCGAATCGCTGTACGCCCATCTGAAGGCGGAGGGCGCGGCGGTCGGTGCCTCGGTCCTCTTCCCCGGCCCGCACATGCTGCGCACCGGACTGTGGGAGTCGCACCGCAACCGGCCCGAGCGGTACGCCAAGGAGCGCCCTCGCCGCACCCCGTACCGCAGCCTCGACCAGTGGGAGACCGCCATGAGGTCGGCGGGCCACGAGGTGGAGTTCACACCGGTGGAGGACGTCGCCGCGACCGTCGTGGACGGGATCCGCTCCGGCCGCTTCTGGATGCTGCCCGACAGCGAGCACAGCGACCGGCAGATCCGCGCCAGGTCGCGTTCGATGCTGGAGCGGTCCGACCCGTCCTACCTGGAGAACTTCATACTCGACTGAGGGGACAGGACCCAGCGATGACCCACGACGACCCGTACCTGATCATCTCCTCCGACTGCCACGCCGGACTCCCCACCGAGGAGTACCGGCCCTACCTCGACCGCCGCTACCACCGTGAGTTCGACGACTTCCTGGCCGGACGCGGGCGCCGCCGCGAGGAGATGACCCGCCTCGGCGTGCGCAACGAGGCGTTCGCCGACAAGTGGTTCCACGACAACGAGGAGGGACTGAAGGGCGGCTGGGACACCACTCAGCGTCTCAAGGAACTGGACGGCGACGGGGTGGCGGCCGAGGTCGTCTTCCCCGACGCGGACGCCGTCGACAGCCGCACCGCCGCCCCCTTCGGTGTCGGCCTCGGTCTCTCCGGCGACCAGCACCCCGAGCTGGGCATGGCCGGCGCCCAGGCGCACAACCGCTGGCTCGCCGACTTCGTCTCGCAGCACCCCGAACGCCACTGCGGAGTCGCCCTGCTGCCCGTCACCGGGGAAGTGGACCGGGTCGTCGCCGAGATCCACCGGGCGAAGGAGTCCGGCCTCGGCGCCCTGATGATCCCCTCGATGTGGGTGGACAAGGCTCCGTACCACGACCGCCGTTACGACCCCGTGTGGGCGGCCGCCGCCGAGACCGCGATGCCGGTCGTCACCCACTCCGGCGCGGCACCCCGCCACGAGTACGGCGACCACCTCGGCATCTACGTCTCCGAGGTCACCTGGTGGCCGTCCCGCCCGCTCTGGTTCCTCCTCTGGTCCGGCGCCTTCGAACGCCACCCCGGGCTGAAGTTCGGTGTCGCCGAGTCCGGCTGCTGGTGGCTGCCCAACCTCCTGTGGTTCATGGACCGGCTCTACCTCGGTGCCCACGGCGGCAAGAAGCTCTCCCCGTTCGCCGAACTCCGGCGCCCGCCGCACGAGTACCTCGACCGGCAGGTGTTCGTCTGCGCCACCAACACCAAACGCCGCGAGCTGGCCCAGCGGTACGAGATCGGCGTCGGCAACATCCTGTGGGGCAGCGACTTCCCGCACCCCGAGGGCACCTGGCCCAACACCGCGAACTGGCTGCGCGACACCTTCCACGACATCCCCGTCGCCGAGACCCGCGTGATGCTGGGCCTGGCCGCCGCCGAGGTCTTCGGCTTCGACACGGACAAGCTCGCCCCACTGGCCGCCCGTATCGGCCCCACCCCCGCCGACCTGGGCCAGAGCACCGACCAGAGCGCGGTCGAGGCATCCTGGGCCCGCTCGCGCGACGTCGGCCGGCACTGGCTGACCGACCACGACTTCCCGGTCCTGGGGGCATCGTGACGGACCGCTACACCGTCATCTCCGCGGACTGCCACGCAGGCGCCGACCTCCTCGACTACCGGCCGTACCTGGAGTCGAAGCACCACGACGACTTCGACGCCTGGGCGGCGGCCTACGTCAACCCGTACGAGGACCTGGTCGCCGACACCGCCGACCGCAACTGGAACTCGGACCGCCGCCTCGCCGAGCTGGAGGCGGACGGCATCGTCGCCGAGGTCGTCTTCCCCAACACCATCCCGCCCTTCTTCCCCTCCGCCTCCCTGATGGCCCCGGCCCCCTCCCGGCAGGAGTACGAACAGCGCTGGGCCGGCCTGCGCGCACACAACCGCTGGCTCGCCGACTTCTGCGACGCAGCGCCCGGCCGGCGGGCCGGTGTCGCCCAGATCCTCCTCAACGACCCGGCTGAGGCGGTCCGCGAGGTCCGCCGCACCAAGGAGGCGGGCCTGACCGGCGGCATCCTGCTGCCCGGCGCCCCGCCGGGCTCCGGCGTCCCGGAGCTGTACTCCGCCGCGTACGACCCGCTCTGGGCGGTCTGCGCGGAGCTGGACATCCCCGTCAACCACCACGGCGGCTCCGCGTCCCCGCCGCTGGGCGACGAACCGGCGGCCCGTGCCGTCTTCATGGTCGAGACCACCTGGTTCTCGCACCGGGCGCTGTGGCACCTGATCTTCGGCGGGGCGTTCCGCCGCCACCCCGGACTGAAACTGGTCCTCACCGAACAGGGCTCCGGCTGGATCCCCGGCATCGTGGAGATGCTCGACTACTACCACGGACGGCTGGTCGCGGCGGCGTCCCGGGCGGCCACCGCCGAGTCCAAGTTCGGTGCCGGACTCGCCGCTTCGATGGGCGCGCCCCCCAGCGAGGTCTGGCGCGAGAACTGCTACGTGGGCGCCAGCTTCATGCGGCCGCACGAGGTCCCGCTGCGCGACCGGATCGGCCTCGACAAGATCATGTGGGGCAGCGACTACCCGCACGACGAGGGCACCGCCCCGTACTCCCGGGAAGGCCTGCGGATCGCGTACGCGGGACTGCCCCCGGCCGAGATCGCGGCCATGACCGGCGGGAACGCGGCCCGCGTCTACGGATTCGACCTGACGGCGCTGGACCGGATCGCGGCGCGAGTGGGCCCGACGGTGGAGGAGATAGCCGAACCGCTGAAGGAGGTGCCGCAGGACGCCACCAGCCCCGCCTTCGCACTCGGAGGGTCGGTACGGGTCTGGTGACGCCGGGGTCTTTCGCCGCGAATGACACCAAAGGTGAGATCATCCCCGGATGACCGACACTCCCGCACACGACGAACCGCACGGCAACGGCCTGGGGGCGCGGCTCAACTGGCTGCGTGCCGCGGTCCTCGGCGCCAACGACGGTGTGGTGTCCACCGCCGGGCTCGTCGTCGGCGTCGCCGGGGCCACCGGGGACCGGGGCACGCTCCTGACGGCGGGCCTGGCCGGGCTGCTGGCCGGGTCCATGTCGATGGCCGCGGGCGAGTACGTGTCGGTCTCCACCCAGCGCGACTCGGAGAGGGCCGCGCTGGCGACGGAGAAGCGCGAGCTCCAGGACGCCCCCGAGGCGGAACTCGTGGAGCTCACCGGTCTGTTGCAGGGCAAGGGGCTGAGCCGGGAGGTGGCCCGCGAGGCCGCCGTCCAGCTCACCGAACGCGACGCGCTGCGCGCTCACGCCGAGGTCGAGCTGGGCATCGACCCGGACGACCTGACGAACCCCTGGCACGCGGCGGGCGCCAGTTTCCTGGCGTTCACGGTGGGCGCGCTGCTCCCCCTGCTGGCGATCGTGCTGCCGCCGTCGTCGGTCCGCCTCCCGGTGACCGTGGTGTCGGTGCTCGCGGCACTGGCCCTGACGGGCTGGTGGAGCGCCCGGCTGGGCGACGCGGCGGTGGGCCGGGCGGTGCTGCGGAACATGGGCGGGGGAGCGGTGGCGATGGCCGTGACGTACGCGGCGGGGGAACTGCTGGGGGCGGCGGGGGTCTGACGGAATTTCGGGGTGTCCAGCCCAGGGGCTGCCTCGCGAAGCGGAATGTGTGCGGGGCCGCCGGGCACACGTGATGCGGCTGCCGTCCAGCCGCGTGCATCGAACGCAGGCCGGTACTTTGCGGCCGAGCGACGGCGAATCAGCCAAATCCGCAGGTAAGCCGCTACATGGCCCGCCTTCCGGACGGATGAACCACCGGGCTGTGCGAGGACACCATCGCCCGGCGAATGGGAACCGCAGGCCGCGTCGGGTCGAGCGCCTTCCATCCATGTCTGACACGCCGTGACTGCTGTTCGACATATCAGCAGGTTTCGCGCCATGTGCAGTTTGTCGCGTGGTTTCGGAAGTCCTGGTGGACAGGCTGATGATCAGGTGCGCGGTGATCGTGCACACGACGCTGTGGCACCCCGAAGTGGCACCAGGCAGAGGAGACCGCAATGAGCATGATTCTGACCGGCAAGCTGGAACTGCGCTCCACGGAACCCGTCGAGACACAGCCCGGCAATACCTCTACCTTCAACCGGGTCGACTTCCCCACCCCTTTCCCGAGCGGCTCGGACGTGATCGTGCACGCCACGACGCAGACCTTCAACGCACCCGACACTCCGGGCATCCGCATCCATGACGTGAGCGAGACCGGATTCCTCATCCGCTTCAACGAACTCTATGGCGCGGGGACCAAGTCGAACGGGGCCCACGGGCTGGAGACCGTCGGCTGGACCGCCTACACGGTCTGAGCCCGAGCAGGCGCGAAACTGGCGAGGACCCTCGGCGAGCAGGGCCTGTCCCGGGGCGGGAAGGCATCCGGCGAGCCCTCCTGAGGGACCGGGACATGGCATGCACTTCCTCCGTGTCGCTGTCGGTGACACGGAGGAAGTGAAGCCATCGGCAAGCCCGGACGTTTTCCGGTCAGCTCGGGCGCACGATCCGGCCGGGCGGAAAGAGGTCGTCCCCGACGGTCCGTGTGTCTCTGCCGACGGTGATGGTGAGACGGTCGAGAGGGGCCAGAGGGGTCAGGTCGAGGACGCCGGCGACGTCGTCGGGGGTTCCCTCGGTCCGGGGGTGGAGAGAGAGCTCGGTCAGCTCCATGAGTTCTCCCAGGGACGCAAGCTCCCCGGACAGCCGGCAGCGGAAGAGCTCCAGCCTTCTGAGCGAGGTGAAGCCGCTCAGCGCGGCCGGGTCCAGGTCGTCCAGACCGTCGAGAGTGAGCGAGTGAAGACGGTCCCGGGACGGCGCTGCGGACATGTACTGAAGCTGCGAGGAGCTTTCGATGCGAAGTTCCTCCAGTTCGGTCCACCGCTCGATTCCCTCCAGGTTCATTTCACTGAGCATTTTCAGTGTGGCCACTGATCAGGTGACGGGCCGGTGTGAGGTCGGGATGGGCAACGGACAGGGCCCAGTGCCGTTGAGGGAGGTGTTCGACGTCTCAACTCAGCAGCAATGGAGCCCTGTTGGTTCTCTATCCTGCCGCACTCGACCTGCCTCATGCGCTGG
>NZ_JBVHOQ010000043.1:0-66501 GCF_055568375.1 Streptomyces sp. NPDC026062 | reverse complement strand
TCTCCAGGCTCGAAAGAGGACTCAGCAGAGACGACGACCTCGCCCTTGCCTACCGCGACTGGCTCCAGACCGCTTGACAGCAATAGGAGCTTCAACACGCCGCCATGGCAGCTACGCGGAATCAGTGGGGCCTACGAAGCCACGGCACCTGCCCGAAGGAACGGGCGGGTACCTCCATCCGGACGAATCCTGTCTGCGGGACGAGCCGCATTCTTCGGCGTCCGGCGTTCCGGGGATGGGGATGTCGAGAACGTGCCACCGGCTCCGTCCAGCAGCATCAGGGGCAACCGGCCACCACCGGCCGTACAAGATAGAAGGAGAAGCCCGCATGGCGATTCAGCGGATGGACAACGTCGGCATCGTCGTCGAGGACCTGGACGCCGCCGTCGCGTTCTTCGTCGAGCTCGGCATGGAGCTGGAGGGCAGGGCTACGGTCGAAGGCCTCTTCGCCGACCGGTGCACCGGACTGGACGGCGTCCGCTGCGACATCGCGATGGTCCGGACCCCGGACGGCCACAGCCGGCTCGAACTCGCGAAGTACCGGACCCCCGCAGCGATCAGCGACGAGCCCCGAAACCGGCCGCACAACATCCTGGGCACGCACCGCGTCATGTTCGCCGTCGACGACATCGAGGACACGGTGGCCCGCCTGCGCCCTCACGGCGGCGAGCTCGTCGGCGAGATCGCCCGGTTCGAGGACAGCTATCTGCTCTGCTACCTCCGCGGGCCGGAAGGCATCATCGTCGGGCTGGCCGAGCAGCTGAGCTGAGAAGCGGCAACCGAACCGCGCACACGAGAGAGGCCCTCAGGATTTCTCCTGAGGGCCTCTTGCTTGCTGTGCACTCGGCAGGATTCGAACCTGCAACCTTCTGATCCGTAGTCAGATGCTCTATCCGTTAAGCTACGAGTGCTTGTGCGTCCCGGGCTTTTTCCTGCCCCGTCGGCGTTGCGAGAACAACATTACATGACCTGCGCCGTGACGCGAAATCCATTAGCCGCACCGTTGCTGACCTGCGGGATCACCGGTTCGAGACACCCCCGATCGGCCCAGTCCCGGCCCGGTCCCAGCCCGTCCCGTCCCGGCCCGCTCACGCCCTCGCCCCAGCCGCTGCCCCAGCCGGCCTCGCCTCGCCCTGTCTCGTCTCGTCCCATCTCGACGCAGGAACGACCGAAGCCCCGAGCCAGTGGCTCGGGGCTTCGGTGATGAAGCGGAGGCGGAGGGATTTGAACCCTCGATGGGCTTTAAGACCCAAACCGCATTAGCAGTGCGGCGCCATAGACCGGACTAGGCGACGCCTCCAGCACACCCCGCGCGAGCGCGAGTGGTGCGTGCAGATGATGACACAGCTGAGCGCCCTGTCACCAATCGCTGCCTACGTTACTAGGCAGTCGGCCGCGAGGGCAAAGCGCCTGCGGTTGCGCAACGCCGTGGCGTTCGGAGCGTTAGTCAGGGCGGGGCACCCGCCCTTCGTTCTTCTTCGTCCTTCTTCGTCGCCCGCCGGTGCCGGCGACACGTACGACCACAGGAGTCCGCAATGATGCGTCGCCTCGCCCTCACCGCCGTCGTGTCACTGGCGGCCCTGTCCGCCGCCACGCCCGCGGCGACCGCTGCGGGCGGTCTTCTTCCGCTGCCGTTGCCGCTGCCGCTGCCCGTGCTGCAGAACGACGACGACGGCACGCACCTCACCGTGGTCGTGTCGGGATCGGGGAACCCGGAGGCCGACGGGAGGTACGAGCTGGACTGCGACCCGGCGGGCGGCAGCCACCCGGTGGCGCGGCAGGCGTGCGACCGGCTGGCGCAGCTGCCGGGCGAGAAGGGGGACGCGTTCGCGCCGGTGCCCCGGGGCACGATGTGCACCCAGCAGTTCGGCGGACAGGCCACCGCACGGATCACCGGGACGTGGCAGGGGCGAAGCGTCGACTCCACGTTCGACCGGACCAACGGGTGCGAGATCGGACGCTGGAACAACCTGCGGCCGGTGCTCCCGAACGTCCGGTGAGCTGCGGCTGCGCCGGATCCGGGGCAGCTCGCGGGTCACGTAATGGGCCAGAGCCGTACACCGAATGCACAGAACCTTGGTGAGAGCTCCCCCTCATCCGCCGCCCCTTGTCCCTCCCCAGCCTTTAGACTCCTCCAGTGACAGCCTGCGGCCCGAGGGGCAAGATGGGGCCCGCTGTCGGCAAGGTGCAGTAATCAGGGAGGAAGCGTCGTCGTGAGCAGCAGGCCATCCCGAGGCGCTGCTCGCCTCGCAGCCATACTCGATGCCCTTCCGGACGGGCTTCTGCTCGTCAACTGCAACGGTACGGTCGTCAACGCCAACACCATCGCCCTCGAAATGTTCGAGACCCCGGGCACCGCGCTCGTCGGTCGCGGACTGCTCGATCTGCTGCCGGAGTTCGACTCCAAGCTGATCCCGGGGTCGATGCGGAGGCCGGAGGCTGCGGACGAGCGGGGCCGGACCAAGCCCACGCGGATGACCGCGCGGCGTACCGACGGCAACGAGTACCCCGTCGAGGTGACGAGCGCCAGCCTGGAGGACGGGCAGGCGGCGTACACCGACGTCCAGGGCTCGTACAGCGGCAATTTCACGGGTGACGAGCTGCTGATGCTCGTCGTGCGCGATCTGTCGGGCACCGTCGACACCGAGGCCGAGCTGGCCCGGTCCCAGCGGCAGACCGAGATGATCCTGCGGGCTGCGGCCGAGGGCGTCGTGGGCACCGACACGGACGGCCGGGTAGTCCTGGTGAATCCCGCCGCCGCTCAGATCCTGGGCTTCCGCGCCAGCGACCTGGGCGGTCAGGAGCTGCATCCGCTGATCCTGCACTCACGGGCCGAGGGCGAGCCGTTCCCGTACGAGGAATCGCCACTGGCCGACACCCTCAAGTCGGGGCGCAAGCACCGGGTACGCGGGCAGGTCCTGTGGTCCAAGAGCGGTGCGCAGGTGCCCGTCGACCTGACCACGGCGCCCGTGCGCGACGGCGACCAGCTGGTCGGCGCGGTCATGACGTTCACCGACCGTCGGCCGTACGAGGAACTCGACGAGCGGCGCAGGACCGAGACCGCCGAGCTGACCGCGAGCCACACCGCCGAGGTCACGGAACTCACCCAGCGCCACACCACCGAGGTCGCGGAACTCACCGAGCGGCACACCGCCGAGGTCACCGGGCTGACGGAACAGCACACCGCCGAACTGGCGGACAGCACCAAGCGGTACGCCGCCGAGCTGGAGGAGCAGGCGCAGCGGCTGGCGGACCTCTCCGCCCGGCACACCCAGCTCACCGCCGTACTCGGCGAGTCGCTGCGCGGGCCGCTCCAGGAGCTGCGCGGCGAGCTGTCCACGCTCGCCGCCGACCCCGCGGGCCAGTTGTGGCCCGAGGCCAACCAGATCCTGCACCACCTGGCCGCCGGCTACGCGCGTATGACGACGCTCGTCGACAACGTGCTGAGCTACCAGCGCCTGGACGCCGGGGCCGAGGCGCTGGTCAAGGCGAACGTGCTGCTCGACGGTGTGGTCACGGCCGGGATCGACGCCGCTGTCGAGCTGATCGGTCCGGGCCGGGCCCAGTTCGCCGTGCACGCGCCGCCGATCGAGGCCGAGGTCGACGCGGGACGGCTGGTGACCGCGCTCGCGCATCTGGTCGCGGACGTCGCCGGGGTCGACTCGACCGGCAAGGCCCGGCTGGTGCCGGGCGGCGGGTATGTCGACTCGACGGTCGTCGTGGCGGCGGCGCAGCGTGGTGACGTCGTACGGATCGAGGTGCGCGGGCCGTTCGCCGGGGGAGACCCGGTGCACGAGCCGATCGTGCGCGGGATCGTGCGGGCGCACGGCGGTGTGCTCCAGACGCATGAGATGCCGGGCATGAGCGGCAGCGCGTATGTGCTCGAGGTCCCGCTCGGTGCGGGTTCGGGGACCGTGATGCCGCCGGTGGCTCCCGAGGCCGCTGTGGCTCCGCCGGTTCCTGAGGCCCAGGACGCCTCCGGGCCGTCGGGCGAGGTCCCCCCGGTCACCGAGGGCGGCAGGGGGCGGCGCCGGGCGCGCAGGGGCTCCACCGATGCCTTCCTGGAGAGCCCGGTGGGCGGCTCCGACGGCACCGGCGGGCCCGGGGCCGACGAGTCCGCGGTCGCGGGCACCGGGGCGCCCGAACCGACCGGGCGCCGGCGTGCGCGCCGGGAGGCCGGGACCGGTCCCGTTCCCGGGTCCGTCGACGCGGCCGCAGCCCACGCGGCGGGCCCGCACGAGCTCGGTCCGGTCCCGCAGGGCGGGGGCTCCGGGCGCAGGCGCGGGCGGCCCAGTCCGGCGGAGAGCGGCGAACTGGCGGTCGCGGGGCAGCAGGGGCCGGGGCAGGCCCTCGCGCTGCCCGCAGGGCCCTCGCCTTCGCCTTCGCCTTCGGAGGGGTCCGTGGTGACGGCCGCCGAGGGCGCCCAGGGGGCCGGTGGCCGTCCGCAGCTCGGGCAGACCGTTCCGCCGCAGGGTGTTCCGTCGCAGGGAGCCTCGCCGCAGGGTGCTAGCTCGCAGAATGCTCCTGCGTTGGATGCTTCGTCGCAGGGGGCTCCTGCGTTGGGTATGCCTTCGCAGGGGGTGCCTTCGCAAGGAGTGCCTTCGCAAGGAGTGCCGGCCGAGGCGCCGATGTCGATGCCGACGGACGGGCACCGGGCGCACCGGGGCGGCGAGAACCAGCTGGCGCTTCCGGCCGCCGGGAACGGCGCTGCCGACACCGCTGGTACCGCCGGCACCGCTGTGGAGGTCGCGGGACCCGCGGCCTTCCCCGGCCATGACGACCCCGCTCGGGCGCACGGGCAGGCTCCGGCATACGAGGAGGCGGCGGCTTCCGGGCAGGCGTCCCCCGGCGCACCGGCCAACGCGCCGGCGCAGGAGCCACAGCCACAGCCACAGCCACAGCAGCCGAACGGCCGGCGCGCCCGTCGCCCCCTGTCGGCCGCCCAGGACCGGGCCGCCCAGGCCGAGGCGGGCCCGCGCGTCCCGTTCGCGCTCCCGCCCGCCGACGCCGACCGGGTGACGCCCCCCGCCGGTGCGGCCGACACCTCGCTTCCGGGGCGCCATGACGTGGCGGCCGACGCGCCGGAGCACGACCACACCCCGCCGCAGGCTCACCCGCTCCCGACCGGGCGGCGCCGGGCCCGGCACGCCGATGCACCTCAGCCCCAGCCGCAGCCCCAGCCACATGAGGAGCCGCAGCAGGAGGAGCAGGCCGCGCCGTTCGGCCTGCCCGAGCAGAGCGGGCGCTTCGGCCAAGGCGGGCAGACCGGGCCGGGTGAACACGGCGCTCCGGCAGGTCCGTCCGATCAGCTCTCGCCGCCCTCGCGGTCGGCACAGTCGGCGCAGCCCTCACCGACCGCGCCGCCCGCCCAGCCCGCACCGCCCGTCGGCTGGGGCAACGACGACGCATCGGGTCAGGGCCCCGCCCTCCAGGAAGCGCCGGACGGCGATCTCCCCGGCCCGGTCGCCTCCGGCCGGACCACGCACACCACCGGTACCACCACGGTCGGCAACGCCCGCGGCGCCGCTCCCGAGGGCGCTGATGGCTCTGCGGGCCCGGCCGGTCACGACGGGAGCAGGCCTCGGCGGCTCTCGCCCGGTCCGGACTCCCGGCGGCAGCCGCTGCCCGCCGAAGCGCCGATGCCCGGCTCGCCGGACTCGACGCAGGGGCGCGCGTTCAGCGTGCGGACGCTGGGCCAGGGCGTGCCGTTCGCCCAGCACATCGCCCACCAGCAGAACCAGACACTCGGTGGCGGTGGCGGTGGCGGTGGCGTCGGTGGGGCAGGCAGGCGCCGCAAGCTTGCCGCGCCGCCCGAGGGCGACCGGGACGAGCGCGGCGCGCTGCCGCCGTCGGCCTCCGCACCGGCCGGCACCCCGCCGCAGCCGCCCACCCCGCAGACCGGGCCAGGTGGCACGGGCGGCACCGTGCAGGGCCAGGGTTCGGGGCAGTTGCTCGCCACTCCGGCGGCCGAAGGACGCGCGTACGCCATAGGCGCGCCCGACGAGGGCGCGGCCGAGGGGCCGGAGCCGCTCGACGGACCCGGCGGCGCCGTCGAGGTCGCCAACCGCCCCTCCCCGCAGCCCGTCGACGACGAACTGCCCCCGGAGCCGCTGGACAACCCGCGCCGACTGCTCGTCTGGCCGGCCCCCGACGTCTCCACCCAGCAGGCGCTGAGCGACCGCGGCTACCGGCCGGTGATCGTGCACTCCCGCGAGGAGGTCGACGCGCAGATCGCGGCGTTCCCCGCTGCGCTCTTCGTGGACCCGCTGACCGGCCCCATCACCCGCAAGGCCCTGCAGTCGCTGCGCCAGGCCGCGGTGGCGGCCGAGGTGCCGGTCCTGGTGACCGCCGGTCTGGGACAGGCCTCGCGGGAGGCGGCGTACGGTGCCGACCCCGCCGTACTCCTCAAGGCACTCGCCCCGCGCGACAGCGAGCAGCATCCGCCGCGCGTCCTGCTGATCGAGGAGCACGAGGAGATCTCGATCGCGCTGACGCAGACCCTGGAGCGGCGCGGCATGCAGGTCGCCTGCGCCGCCACGGACAGCGAGGCGGTCTCGCTCGCGACCCGGATGCGGCCGAACCTGGTTGTGATGGACCTGATGCAGGTACGTCGCCGCCGCGCCGGAATCGTCGACTGGCTGCGTGCCAACGGCCAGCTGAACCGCACCCCGCTGGTCGTCTACACCTCGGCCGACATCAACCGCACGGAGCTGCCGAAGCTGAGCTCGGGCGAGACCGTCCTCTTCCTGGCCGAACGTTCGACGAGCGACGAGGTGCAGTCCCGCATCGTCGACCTGCTCGCGAAGATCGGCACGAACTGAACGACTGTCGGCTACGACTGTCGGGCTACGGCTACGAGGGCGGTACGGGAGTTCCCGTACCGCCCTCGTCATGTCCACCGTCATGTCCCGGGGCCACGGACGGCCCTCGGCTCGGCGCTGCTGTCAGAGCTGGGTGATGTCCAGCTCGCCCGCCGCGTACTGCTTGCGGATGACCTTCTTGTCGAACTTCCCGACGCTCGTCTTCGGTACGGACGCGATGACCGACCACCGCTCCGGCAGCTGCCACTTGGCAATACCCGACTCGGCGAGGAACGCCTTCAGCACCTCGTAGTCGGCAGTGGCGCCCTCCTTGAGGACGACGGTCGCGAGCGGACGCTCGCCCCACTTGTCGTCGGGGACGGCCACGACCGCCGCCTCGGCGACATCCGGGTGCGCCATCAGCGCGTTCTCCAGTTCGACACTGGAGATCCATTCGCCGCCGGACTTGATGACGTCCTTGGCCCGGTCCGTGAGCGTGAGGAAGCCCTCCGCGCTGATCACACCGACATCGCCGGTCTTCAGCCAGCCGTCCTCGCTGAACTTGTCCTCGGGCCGCAGCGCCTCACCGTCGGCTCCGCCGTAGTACGCACCGGCGATCCAGGCGCCGCGCACCTCAAGCTCACCGGCCGACTCGCCGTCCCACGGCAGGTGCTCACCGGCCGGGCCCACCAGCCGCGCCTCGACACCGGCCGGGAAGCGGCCCTGCGTGATGCGGTAGGGCCACTCCTGCTCCTCGGTCAGACCGGCGGGCGGGTTGGCCATGGTGCCGAGGGGCGACGTCTCCGTCATGCCCCAGGCGTGGCAGAGGCGGACGCCGAGCTTGTCGTACGCCTCCATGAGGGAGGGCGGACAGGCGGCACCGCCGATGGTGACGTTGGCCATCGAGGTGAGGTCGCGAGGGTTGGCCGTGACCTCGGCAAGCAGCCCCTGCCAGATGGTGGGAACGGCCGCGGCGTGGCTCGGCCGCTCGCGCTCGATCATGTCCGCGAGCGGGGCGGGCTGGAGGAAGCGGTCCGGCATCAGCATGTTGACGCCGGACATGAACGTGGCGTGCGGCAGACCCCAGGCGTTGACATGGAACTGCGGGACGACCACCAGGGTGGTGTCCTTGTCGGTCAGGCCCATCGACTCGGACATGTTGACCTGCATGGAGTGCAGGTAGATCGAACGGTGGGAGTAGACGACGCCCTTGGGGTCCCCCGTGGTGCCCGAGGTGTAGCACATGGCGGCGGCCTGGCGTTCGTCCAGCTCGGGCCAGTCGTAGCTGGTGGGGCGGCCGGCGATCAGCTCCTCGTACTCGTGCACCCGCACCGCGGCACCGTCCAGCACCGAGCGGTCACCGGGACCCGCGACGACCACGTGCTCCAGCGACGTCAGCTGGGGCAGCAGCGGGGCGAGGAGCGGCAGTACGGAGCCGTTGACGATGACGACCTTGTCGTCGGCGTGCTTGACGACCCAGACAAGTTGCTCGGCGGGAAGCCGGAGGTTGAGGGTGTGGAGGACGGCGCCCATGGAGGGAATCGCGAGGTATGCCTCCACGTGCTCCGCGTTGTTCCACATCAACGTCCCCAAAACACTTCCCTCGGTCATTCCGAGTTCGTCGCGTAGGGCGTTGGCAAGCTGTGCGGCGCGGTCGCCGATCTCAGCGAAGGTACGGCGGTGCGGTTCTTCCTCGCCGGTCCATGTGGTTACGGTCGACCGTCCGTGGATGGTTCGCCCGTGCTCCAGAATCCGGCTGATCAGAAGCGGTACATCCTGCATGGTGCCGTACACAGCATCCTCCCGGGGGTGCCGTCGCCACGTCGCGACAAGTGGGAAGATTCTGCGCACATACCACTTGGTATGTCACTACCTCTCGGTAGCTTTCTTCTTCGGGTCCGGCCATGGGTCCGGCTCCCAGAGTGGGTGAATCGTCACGTCGTGGTGCTCGGCTCCCGGACCATGCCGGGTGATCGCAACCCGCCGAATGATCTTGCGCAACGTCATGTTGCGCTCGGCGACGCTGAACGTCTTCCACTCCTTGACGATGCCGACGACCAAGGGAACGAACTCCGACCGGCGAGGAAGCGGCACAACATCGGGGATGCTGTCGAGTAGCTTCTGTGCCTCGGCCCGCTTCTTGCGAATGAGGTCGGCGGCCTCTTCGTACTCCCCCTCTCCGAAATCGTCCGGGTTCGCTGCGTGCTCGGCTCGGAGCCTCGCGAGTGCCTGGCGCTGCTTGTCGACATCGGTCTGTGCGCGGGCGCGGGCCGTGATGTTGGCGGCCTGGGCTTTCGCACGGTCCTGTTCGGGCGTGGCCTTGGTCGCGGGCGCCTTGTCGATGCCCGCCGCGGCTTCCTGCTCCAGCCACTTGAACACTTCCTTCTCGACGTAGTCCCGCTCGACGAGAATCCCTACGCACGCGGTGCCGCCGGACTTGGCTCGCTTGCTGCACCGGTAGGCGAACCCTGTGACGTTGCGGCCCTCCCGCTTGCTTGTGTTCAGGCTGGTTCCCTGTCGGCATCCAGCGCATTTCACCAGGCTGGTGAGTTCGTAGATTCCGACGCGGGAGCGTGGCGCGGTTGCTGCGACCTCCTTTCGCCGCTGCCGGTACCTCTTCCAGAGGTCGAAATCGATCAGTTCCTCTTGGGCACCCTGAATGAACACGTGCTTCTTGCACGTGCCGTTCGTCTTGCGGCACCGGCATTCGGGGTCGTGGACGGAGAGCAGACCGGCGGCGAATCCGCTGTCCATGTAGCGGCTCAGGGTCTCGGTGCTCCACATGGTGCCCTGCGTGGTGCGGTGCCCGGCGCGGTTCAACTTGCCGCATAGAGCGCTGAATCCGGTGCCGTCGGCGTAGTCGGCGTACAGCTGTGCGCACACGGGCCCGGTGGTCTGGTCCGGCTCGTACTTCTCTTCTTGGAGCTTGCCCGTTCCGGCGTCGTACCGGCGGTGCCAGACGTACCCCCACCGTTTCCGCCCCTGGGCGGGCAACCGGAGCTTGTACTTTCGGTGGTTGTGCGTCTCGCGCCACTGCTCGCCGGCGCGGTCGCTCTCGAACGCGGAGAACTCAAGGATCATGCCGCGCTGAAACCGGCCGATGGCTGTTGTGGCGTCGACCGGCTCTGTTGCCGATTCCAGTTCTCCCCCGGCCTGTTGGAGCCGGGCGAGGTTGATCGCGTTGCCCGTGCGGTCGCGGCCGAACCGTGAGTACCGCCAGACGGCGACGCCTCGCGCTTCGCCTGCTTCGACGCGCTCGATGCATGTCATGATCTTGCGTTTGAAGTGGCGCCCCGATACGTCGAGGTCTTCAATCCACCCGATGATGCGGCGCCCAGTCCGGCGGGCCCACTGGGCGATTGCGTCCCGCTGTAGTTCCGGGCTGATCTTCTCTTCTTTCCACGTGGATACGCGGATGTACGCGAGCCACGGCTCGCCGTCCTCATCCGTGGGCGAGCCTCGAAAGGTTGCCGGGAGGTCGAGTTGAGTCACTGTGCCTTCCGTTCGGGTTGGCTGTGGTGGTGCGGGCGCAGTGGGATCACGTTGCCCGCGACCTGCTCGGCGCGGTTGTCGCGCTGGCCGCCGGGGGGCGTCCGGGGTACGTCGAGCAGGCCGCGCGCGACGTGATCGAGGGCGCGCATGTAGCCGGCCTGGTCTGCGGTGGCGAGGCGTTCGTCGCTGACCTGGTGGGAGTCGTGGACGGCTCGGATGATGAACAGGGGCACGGCCGTGAGGACACAGAAGAGTCCCGCCCGCCATAGATGGTCGTTGGTGCCCAGTAGGCCCATGACGCCCGAGGACAGTCCCACCAGCAGGAGGCCGGTAGCGAGGATGGGCATGTAGCGGCGGGTCACTGTGCCTCCGTGCTGGTTAGTTCTCGGCGATACGGTCCTCGCCGTTCTTGGCTCGCTGCTTTCGCAGGGTCTCGGTAAAGGACACGAACAGCTCGATTCCCTGGGGGTCTGTGATGCCCAGTTCTGCGGCTGCCGCCTCCGGGGTCAACGGGTCTGTACGGGGGGTCTGCTGGCGGATGGCTTGCAGCACGTCGCGGGTGAGGATGCCGGCGGCGACCAGTACCTCGGCGAGGGGGAGTTCGAGGGTGACGGCAAGCGTTTCGAGTACGCGCGTCTCCGGTGCTCCCTGACCCCGCAGCATCCGGCTGACGGATGCCTGCCCGATGCCCGAGTCGGCGGCGAAGCGGGTTTGCCCGCCGCCCCTAGGTCGTAGGTCATAGCCGCGGCGTTCGAGCTGATCTCTCAGCCATGCGGCGAACTCTTCGGGCGTGGCCCGGTCGCCGTCGTTCCTGTGGGGGTTCGTTCGTTCCATGGATGGAACCTACCGCGCGTGGACCGTCAGTACCACATGATCGTTTGATTACGTCCGGTACGCACACCAATGACACGGTTCACCCCCCTGAGCTGCGCCGATGCAGTCGAACAGATGACCGATTGTTGCCGCGCATATGCCAGCTGTCAACGCGCTTTCGGACGCCCGGACTCCAAATGCATATGCCGATCGAACGCCCTTCCGTCGTGCTAACGTTCCATCCATGGATGGAACACGTCATCCACGGAAGGACGATGCCCGTATGTACGACCGCGCCGCCCTGGTCACCGCAGCGAATCAAGCGGGGGACCGTAACCCGTCAGACACCGCCCGCCGGTTGAAGGTTGCACGAAACACCGCATGGCGACTGTGGAACGGACACACGGCACCAAGTGCCGCCGTCGCCGCCGCTGTTGAACTCCACTACGGCGTTTCCACAGGCCAGCTGGTCAAGCGAGCCGCCGCGTGAGCGCCCCGCAGGTCACCCGCGACCAAGCGTTCGCCGACGCCCGCCGGGTCATCGACGCCGCCCGCGCCCGCCGCGACCGCGACCGCGCCGCCGGTCGGCTCGCCCCCGAGGTCGAACTCATCTTGCGCCGCCTCGAACGCCAGCAGCGCGACCAGGCGCCCAGCGCCGAGCACCGCGCCGCCGCCTGAAACGCCGAGGGCCGTCCGGGATGCACCCCGGACGGCCCGCCTCGACCGAACCCCGAGAGGTACCGATCGTGAACACCACCCAGCGTACTGCCCACCCCCGCGCCGCCGAGGCCATCGCGGGCGCCCTCGCCGCCCGGAAGCGACTCACCCTGACCGGCGTACTCGCCCGGCAGCTGGACGAGATCGCCCCGGGCACCGTCCGCGTGCGGATCGTCCCCGTGCACACCGACCGCGACGGCGAGCAGCGCGTCGCGATGTACGTCGCCCTCGACGACGCCCTCGGTCTGCCGCTCAAGGCCGACCACTCCGCGCACCGCGCCGCCCTCGGCCTGCTGCGCCGGGCGTTCCCCGCCGCCGACTGGACCCGCCCGCGCGCCTACGACGCCGCGACGGGCGACCTCTCCCTCGACGCGCCGACCCTGCCCGAGGAGCTGCACCCGTGATCCGCCCCCAGCTCACGGCCGACGGCCTCGCCGTCCGTCTGCCGATCGCCGCCCGTGCCGAGCAGCTGCTCGACGACCTCGCCCTCGCCTACGTCGAGGCCCCCGACGACCTCGGCGCCCTGCTCGCCCACCACGGCGAGAACGTCGCCGCCCTCGACCGAGCGATCTACGGGCACGACGTGCCCGAGTACGAACGGGCGATGCGCGCCGCCGCCGCCGACGGGAGCCGCGAGGCACTGGCCGCCGAGGCCCCGATCGCCGCCGACCTCGACGACCTGCTCGACCCCGACACGGCGATCACTCTCGCCGGTCGTATCACCCGCCTGGCCGGACGCATCCGGCATCGCAAGACCAGGAGCACGCGCCCGTGACCGTCACCCAGCTGCACCCGAACCAGACTGCCCCCGCCCCCGTGGCCGCCCCGCCCGCCGGGCCCGCCCGGACGGCCTACGAGCCCGCCCCGTCCGGTGCCCCTACCGATCTGCCGCGCGTGTTCCAGGTCATTCACGCCGTCATGCAGGACGTAATGCCGATCGGGAAGGACCAGCAGAACACCCAGCAGAACTACGCCTTCCGGGGCGTCGATGACGCGATGAGCGCGATGGCCGGTCCCATGCGCAACCACGGCTGTTTCATCGCGCCCGAGATCGTCGAGCACCGGCAGCGCCCGCGCGGCGAGAAGGGCACGCACACCAACCTCACGATGCTCTACCGGATCTACGGTCCCGCCGGCGACTGTCTGCTCGTAACCATGCCCGGCGAAGCCATGGACAGCGGCGACAAGAGCACCAACAAGGCGATGTCCGCCGCCCTCAAGTACATGCTTTTCTGGGTGTTCATGATCCCGGTCGACTCCCGGTCGATCGACGACAGCGACCAGGACACCGCGCCGATACCCACCGCGCCGCCCCAGCGCCAGCAGCAGCAGCAGCGCAACGGCCGGAACGGCCAGCAGCAGCGCCAGGGCCGCAACGGCCAGCAGGCCCGCCGCAGCAGCCGCGCCGAGCCGGGGCCGTGGGAGCAGGCGCCCGCCCAGCAGCAGCCGGGCCAGCGCCGCGAGCACTTCCTCGCCGAGGCCAAGAAGGCGCCGACGCCCGAGGCGTTCGCGAAGGTGCGCGCCGCCGCCGTCGCGGCCGGGGCCCCGCCCGAGGTCGTCGCACAGCTGGACGGGATCGCCGAGGCCAAGCGCAAGGCCGCCCAGAAGCCGCAGCAGCAGGCGCCCGCCGGTCAGCAGCAGGCCCCAGGCCCACAGCAGAAGCCGCAGCAGCCGGACCAGGAACAGGCCGCAGCCATCGGCGAGTTGTACGACGCCGCCCGCAGCGCGGGCGTGACCGACCGCGCCGAGGTCGAGCAGCTTTTCAGCTCCAAGTACGGGCGCAAGTCCGCCGAGGGCACCGTCGAGCAGCTGCGCGAGATGCGCGACGACCTGCTCGACGCCGCGAAGGCGGCGACCGCATGAGCGCGCCCACGTTCGACAGCCCGATCGATCAGCACCACTACGACACGATTACCGAGCGCATCGGCATGAACCGGCTCGCCGCCGAGGCCGACGCCGCCGCCGGTCGCGAGCCCACGTTCGACGAGCAGCCGCTCGACGCCGAGCCCGCCGTCGCGCAGCCGACTGAGTCGCTGCGCGACCTCGCCACCGAGGCCGCCGTCTTGAAGCTGCTCGCCGAGCGGGTGGCCGCCGCGCAGAAGGACGTGAAGGCGCGCACACAGCGGGCCCTCGACGCCGCCGAGAAGCGCGACGGGACCGAGCGCGTCGTCGCGTCCCTGCCGACCGGCGAGCAGGTCGCCACGATCTCACTGCGCAAGGGCGAGACGGGGCCGGTCGTCACCGATGAGGAAGCCCTCGCCCGGTGGGTCCGGAAGCAGTGGCCCGACGAGGAGTGGACCACGACCCGGATCGTGCGCGAGGTCAAGCCGTGGAAGCTCGCGGAACTGCTCGCCGAGATGGACGCGGCCGAGGCCGCGAAGCTGGTCGACAAGACCACGGGCGAAGTCCTCGACGTGCCGGGCGTCGTCATCAAGCCGACCAGGGCGCGCACGTACGCGATCACGTGGCGCAAGGGCGGGAAGGACACGACCGCCGAGGCGTGGCGTTCCGGTGCCCTCGCGCAGCAGCTCGCCGCGATCACGGCGGGGGGCGAGGCCGTATGACGCGCACCCTCGACCGCGCCGAGCAGTTGATCGCCGAGCGGTTCACCGACGTTCCCGGACAGCTCGCCCTCGACGTGTCCGACCGGTTGCGGATCGGTTCCCTGTGCAGCGGGTACGGCGGCCTCGACATGGCCGTTATGGGCCTGCTCGGCGCAACCGTGGCGTGGCACTGCCAGTACGACCCGGACGACAAGCACCAGTACGCCGCGCGCATCCTTGCGCACCACTGGCCGGAGGTGCCGAACCACGGCGACGTGACCCGCGTCGACTGGTCGAGCGTCGAGCCGGTCGACATCCTGTGCGCCGGTTTCCCGTGCCAAGACGTGAGCCTCGCCGGCAAGCGGGCGGGCGTCATTGGCGACCAGGTCATACCCGCGGGCGCCCTGCTCTGCGGTAACTGCCGGTGGGGCGACCACGACCACGCGACGTGTGAGGCCGCCTCGCCGTCGGGGGCCGTGCCGTCGCGCCTGTCCGGCATGGCCGCCGCCGCCGCGGTTGCCGAACTCAACGCCCGCGACCTCGCCGACCCGGCGGGCCCGCCGCCCGAGCGCGTGATCAAGGGCACCAGGTCCGGCCTGTGGTTCCACGTGGCCCGCGCGATAGCCATCCTCCGACCCCGATTGGTAGTGATCGAGAATGTTCGCGGACTCCTCTCCGCCAAGGCCGTTCGCAGTCTGGGACTCGACGGCGCGCCTGTGGATGAGGACGACGGAGACGCCGACACTCTTCGAGCTGTCGGCGCCGTTCTCGGCGACTTGGCCGACCTCGGGCTCGATGCGGAATGGCACGTGCAGCGCGCATCCGAAGTCGGGGCCCCGCACCAGCGTGAGCGCGTTTTCATCATCGCGTGGTCTGCTGCCGACCCCGACAACGAGCGAGTGGAACGGGCCGGGGGCCCCGGACGGGAACCGCAACGACACGTTGCGGGCGCGCATCGCGCAGCTGCCGACGCCCAGGGCGAGGGACAGCAAGGGAGTCGGGTTCGAGGACGGCCTACCGGCGGTCGTGCGGCTACTCAAGACCCCGACGGCGCAGCTCGCGGTGAACGGGGGGTCGCAGCATCCGGAGAAGAGGAAGCGGGGCGGGCACGGCCCGACGCTCGCGGACGAGGTGGAGCACCTGTTGCCGACGCCGACGGCCGCCGACTCGCGCGGGTCGAGGAACCGGCGCGAGGACGGGACGCCGTACGGGCAGGGGTACGGGGAGACGTTGACGGACGCCGCGCCCCTGCTGCCGACGCCGAGGGCGAGCGACACAGGGACGCCGGGACGCCGGTCGAGCGAGGGGTTTCGGCCGCCGCTGTCGGAGGTCGTGTTGCCGATGTTCCCGACGCCGAGGGCGAGCGACGGAACCAAGGCGAGCCCGAACCAGAAGTACGGGGATGGGACGCCGACACTGGCGAACGCTGCGGCCTCGATTGGGGACAGTACGGCCCCGCGGTCGAACGGTGGGAAGCGGCGACGGGCCGACCGGCACCCCGGCCAACTGACGATCGAGGCCGCCTGACCGCCGAGTTCGTCGAGTGGATGATGGGTCTGCCCCACGGCCACGTGACCGGCGTGCCGGGCCTGTCCCGCCCGGCCCAGCTCAAGGCGTTGGGGAACGGCGTCGTGCCCCAGCAGGCCGCCCACGCGATCCGGTTCCTGCTTCACCGCGCCGGAATCGCCGAGCGGTTCGGCCTCGCCGCGTGAGCGCCGCAGAGCCCCCGCCGCCGCCCGCGTGCGACCACGGCAACCCCCGATGCGGCGCGCGGCCGGTCCGCCCGTACGTGTGCGGGTGGCGGTGCGAGGAGCACCAGCCCGCGCGGACCCGCCCTTACTTCCAGCGCCAGCGCGCCCAGTGAACGCCCCGGGGCGAGGACGAGCCGACCGGCCCCTCGCCCCGGGAGCCCCATCCCCGACAGGAGCACAACCCCCGTGACCTGGTTCAAAGTCGACGACACGGCGCACACGAACCCGAAGCTGCTCAAGGCCGGTAACGCCGCCCTCGGCCTGTGGGTCCGCGCGGGCGCCTACGCGGCCCAGCACCTCACCGAGGGCGTCATACCGGGTGTCGTCGCCCAGCTGTACGGCACCGCGCCCCAGGCCCGGAAGCTGGTCGCGTCCGGCCTGTGGCACACCCACGGCCACAGCTGCGCCCGGTGCGAGCAGCCGCCCGCCGGCGACTACGTGATGCACGACTTCCTGACCTACAACCCGACCCGCGCCCGCGTCGAGGACGACCGCGCCGCCGCCGCCGAGCGCCAGAAACGCGCCCGCGAACGGGCCGCAGAACAGCGGAACCAGGAGCGTAATCCGCGCGATCCGTCGGCGAATCGTCCGCGAATCGACGACGATCCGACGCCGGAAAAGCGCGAACCGTTCTCGAATCAGATCGAGTTTCCCGACGACATCGCAGGTCAGGGGCACGGGTCACACCGTGACGGCGAGGATGCGTCACGGTCCCCCCGTCCCGACCCGTCCCGTCCCGCTGTACCTCCTACGGAGGTACAGCTAGCTAGCTACGACTCGACCCCCGCCGTCCCCCCGAACGTCGTCCCGTTGCGGGACGCGCTCACCGCCGCCGGGATCGTCGTCGAGTGGTCCCTCGAAACGGCCGAGTGGTTCCGCCTTGAGGCGATCGTCGCGAGGACATCCGTCGCCGCCTTGGTCGAGCACGCCCGAGGGCAGTTCGGCCGCGCCCGCTCCCGCCCCCGCAGCGTCCGGTACTTCCTGCCCGGCTGGACCGCGCTCCCGCCCGTTCCCGACGGCGCCCCCACCTCGCCCGGCGCCGACGTGATCCCCCTCGACGCCGCCCGCCCCGGCCGCGTGGCGCGCGCCGCCGACATGTTCGCCGCCGCCCTCAACCCCCAGGAGAACGCCCGATGATGGTCGAAGAAGTCGCCGCCCTGCTCGCCTACGCCGTGCGTCTCGACCCCCGCCTCGCCCCCGCCGACCAGGCCGAGGCCGACGAACGCCTCGACCAGTGGTTCGACCTGCTCGCCGACGTGCCGACGACGGCCCCACACCCCGACGGCCGCGACTGGCACGCCGGTCACGTCGTCCGCCACCACATCGCGACCAGCGCGTACCGCATCCAGCCGAGCGACGTATCGCGCCCGTGGCACGCCTTCAAGACGGACGTACTCGGCCGCCACACGGACCCCGTTCCGCCGGTCGACCCGGACGACCACCGGGCGTACCGCGCCGTCCTCGCCGAAACCAGGCAGGCCATAGCCACCGGCCAGGCCGCCCCGTCGGTGTACCGGGAGCTGACCGGCGGAAGTACCCGCGAGGCCCGCGACGAGTTCGCCGCCGCCCGCCTCGCCGCCCTCGGCGTCGAGTACATGCCGCGCGCCGTCGCCGACGCCCTCGCCGACTTCCGCAAGACGCGCGCCGAGCGTGAGCGCCGCGCCGCCGCGAACCTGCCCGACCCGCTCGACGTGACGTGCCCGTACGTGACGTGCCGCGCCCGCCCCGGTGAGCCGTGCCAGCAGGGCGGGAAACGCCGCCGGGACCGCGCCGAGCCGCACCCCTCCCGCCTCGACCTCGCCACCGCCCAGCACTACGCCCCGAAGGAGCCGGCCGCATGAACCGGAACAAGAAGAACCCCGACCGCGCACCGCACCGCCGCCGCGCGAGGGCGACCGACCGCACGAAGAACACGACCGGTTACCGGATCACCGGATCGTGGGACGACCGGCCCGACCGGCCCGCCGTGAAGCCGACCAGCGACCGCAGCGCCGCCCGCCGCATCGCCCGCGACATGGCCGGTCAGGGCGCGTACGTGGTCGTCGAGCGTCACGAGGGGTTCGGCCGGTGGGTGACGTGGTTCGAGGTGGACGGGCCCGCCCAGCTCGCCGCCCGCCTCGCCGCCGAGGCCGAGCAGCGCGACCGCGCCGAGGCGCAGCGCCGCGCAGCCGAGCAGGCCGCCGCCGATCGCCGCGCCGCCGCCGAACGGTCCGAGCGCGACCTCGACGCCCTTGCCCGCATGATGGTGCGCCCGCCGGTCGCCCGCGAGCAGTGCGGACGGCGCGACGCACGCCACGTGACCGGCGCGCAGCGATGATTCCCGACGCCGCCCTCGCCGCCATCCGGGCCGCCGTCGAGGTCGCCCACAGCAACGGCGTGCAGGACGCCGGGAACGTGGCCGAGGTTGTCGCGGACGAACTCACCGCCGTGGGGTGGACGTTGACCCTCGACGAGCCCGAATCGGACGCCCCAGCAGCCGCTTAGCTCGCAGATGGGGGCGGTATCCGAATGGGCGGCGCCGCCCCCTGTGCGCTACCTTCCATCCATGGATGGATTGCACCATCCGTGAAACGCCCTACATCCCGACGGAGGTACATCCATGGACCGGCCCACCCCGGCCGCCCGGTTCGCCGCATTCGTGAACCCGGCGGGCCCCTGGTCGCCCCGCCGGGACTGCCCCGGCCCCTGCCACCTGTGGACCGGAGCGCAGAACGAGAAGGGCTACGGCTCGTTCTGGATCAACGGCCGCACCGCCAAGGCCCACCGCTACGCCTACGAACAGGCCAACGGGCCCATACCCGCCGGCCTCGAAGTCGACCACCGATGCCGCCGCCGCGAATGCGTCGCCCCCGCCCACCTCGAAGCCGTCACGCACCGCGAGAACGTGCTCAGGTCCACGAACCACGTCGCGCAGCGAGCCGCCGTCACGCACTGCCCCGCCGGTCACCCCTACGACCAGGCGAACACCATCCGCGCGAAGGACAACACCCGGAAGTGCCGGGCGTGCAAGAACGCCGCCGCCCGCGCCGCCCGTGCCCGAGCCCGCGAGGACCGCCTCGCGACTGTCGCGCCCATCCGCCCCCGCACCGCTCCCACCCTCGAAAGGGCCGCATAACCATGAGTGGCGACACCACCATCACGTTCACGGGCAACCTGGTTGCCGACCCGGAACTCAGGTTCACCCCGTCCGGCGCCGCCGTCGCGAACTTCCGCATGGCCAACACCCCCCGGAAGTTCAACCGCCAGACGAACGAATGGGAAGACGGCGAACCGCTGTTCCTCGGCGTGGCCGTATGGCGCCAGCAGGCCGAGCACGTCGCCGAGTCCATCAAGCGCGGCGACCGCGTGATCGTCGTCGGCCGCCTCACCCAGCGCCAGTACGAAGCCACCGACGGCAGCAAGCGCAGCAGCTACGAGATACAGGCCGACGAGGTCGCGCCGTCGCTGCTCCGCGCAACCGCGGCTGTCACCAAGGCGACCGGCAACGGCCAGCAGGGCCACCAGCAGGCGTACAGCCAGCAGCAGCGCCAGGGATACGGCCAGCAGCCCCAAGGCGACCCGTGGGCGACTCAGGGGCACACCGAGCCCCCGTTCTGACCGGCCGCGCGTCCGGTCGCGGGCCCTCCCGCGCGCGCGAGCGACGTGCAGTGGTTCACCGCCAACACCGTGAAGTCAGCACCGTTCCACCCGACCCGAGACAGGAGCACCACCCCATGCCCCGTATCCCCGACGCCGTCGCCGTCGCCTCGCTCGACACTCACCGCCTGATCGTCACCGTGCCGAACAGCGGACCGGCCGACGTGGCGTGCAACCTCCCCCGCCCCGTGGCCGCCAACGTCCTGCGCCAGATAGCCGCCTCGCTTGAGGGACCGGCCGGGGCGTGCGACACCTCCCTCGCGACCGGCGCACCGTGCCCCCTTCACGACGCCCCCGTACCGCGCCCGACCAGCCTCGACGACCTGCTCGCCGCCGTCGCCGACCAGCTGCCGGACGACGCCCCCGGCCTCGCCGCCCTCGGCCTCGCCGCCATGACCACACCCCAGCAGCGCGACCAGGCGCAGCCGGCGACGGATTGGGTCGCCGACGTACGGAGCGCCCTCGCGTTCAACGCCGAGGCCGGTCACCCCGTGGTCATCACGCTGCGCGACGTACTGCTCGACGACGTCCGCCGGTCCCCCGAGCAGGCCCTCGCCGCCGCCCTGGTCCTGCTCGCCGCTCACACGCGCGAGCTGTCCGACCTCGCCCAGCGCGACACCGACGAGTACCGCGACGAGCACGGAGTCAACCGGGGTACGCGCGGCCTGCTCACCGGTATGCAGCACACGCGGAGGCTGCTCGACCGGCACGCGACCGGCCTCGACGCCCAGGTCACCGAGTGAACGGCCCGGCGTGGGCGGCCGTCGTCGCCCTGCTGCTCGCGTCGGGCGTGCCCCTCGGCCGGTGGGCGTGCCGACGCGCCCCCGGCCCCCTCGCCCGCCCTCGCCCGCGCATGGTTCGCGGGCAGGGGTGGCGGTACTACGCCCACCGCGCCGGGCTGCTGCTGTCCCCGAGCCTGCTCTATCTCGACGTGCCGTTCGGGACCGCCCGACAGCGCCGCCGCCGCGCCGACCGCGCCCTCGCCCGCCTCGCGCGCGGCGAGGGCCGGGCCTGCCCCCCGAGCTGCACCACATGCCGAGCGCTCACCAAGCACACCGAGGAGAACGACCGATGACCACCACCGCGCCGCGACGCCGACGGCACTCCCGCACCAAGGGGCGCGACCACGAGCGCAGCGACCGGCGGGCCGGGCTCGACATCCTGCTCGCCCGCCTCGACCGTGGAACCCTCTCCCGCAACGAGGCCGCCCTCTTGCGCGAATACGTCGTCGAGGAGCAGCGGACCGCCGACGAGTCGCGCAAGGCGAACGCCGGGTCGACGCGCGCCCTCGCCCGCAACCGGGCCGCCGCCGACGCCGCGATCGTCGAGGCCGAGCAGCGCGCCGAGCAGGCCGAGGAGATAACGCGCGCCGCGCACCAGTGCAGCAACGAGGCCGAGCGCCACCGCGCCGCCGCCGAGCGTGCCCTCGACCGCGTGCGCGACCTCGCCCACCGGATGCGCGCCGGTTCCCCCATGGGCGCCGCCGCCGTCTACGCCGAGCGCATCGAGCAGGCCCTCGACGACGACGCCGACGCCCTGAACGCCGGGCAGATCGCCATGCACGCAGCGTTCGCCGAGGCCGCCGAATCAACCGCGGCACGCCTCGCCGAGCAGAAGCGCGACCACGACATCGCCCTCGCCACGGCCGAGCAGCGCATACGCCGCCTGGAGAAGGACGCGCGCGACAACGGGGCCGACGCCCGCGCCGAGTACGCGCGCGCCAGGGCCGCCGAGCAGCAGCTCGCCGCCGTCCGGGCCGCACTGCCCGACGAACCCCGGCCGCGTCTCGGCCTGCCGACCGACCTCGCGTACGCCAACGGACGCCACGACCTCGCCGAGCGCGTGCGGCACGTCCTCAACCAGGTCCCCGCCTGACCGGCGACCCCGCCCTCGCCCCGCCGTACGCACCGAGCACAGGAGCAGCACCCATGACGACCCCCCTCGACCACACCGCGCCGCCGGTCGCCAGCCGCGCCGCCGTCGACCTCGCCGCCGTTCGCGAGCAGTGGGGCGACCTGCTCGCCGCGATCGGCCGCCGACCGGCCGCCGAGTGGCCGCCGCGCGACTCCCGCGCGTACATCGACGGACACCTCGCCGAGCAGGCCGACACCGTCGAGGACGAGCAGCCGGCGGCGACCGTCGGCCGGCTTCCCCTGATCCTGCGCGAGCACCCGGCCCCGCTCAACCTCGACGCCCTCGACGCCGCGATCGAGGTCGAGCGCGACCTGTTCGGCCTCGCCGACGCGGTCGCCGAGTACGTGCAGCGCCCCATACGACCGGCGCGCGACAGCCGGGGCCGGTCCGTTGCCGACCAGGCCGACGCCGCCGACCCGGCCCGATGGCACTACCAGGCGCAGACCTCGCCCGGCTCGCGCGCGTTCGGTCTGCACTGGGCTGCTGTGTGGCTTGAGGGCCGGGCGCTGGACGAACCGGCGGGGGACCTGTTCGTACCGATGCCGGTCCGGATGCTGGACCAGGTCGCCACGGCCGCCCGCCGGTCGCGCCGGACCGTCGAGCGTGCCCTCGGCCGCGACGGCCGGTCGACGACGCTCGCCGAGCCGTGCCCGTGGTGCGCCGGGTGCCTGACCGGCCGGACCCGTCCGGGCGGCGAGCCGGTCGTCGCGTGCTCGACCGGCGCAGCGTGCACCGCGCCCGCCGAGGGCCGCCGGTCGGGAGAGTGGCGGGGGGCCGACCTGGTCGCCCTGTGGGTCGCCCTCGCCGCCGCCCGGCAGCAGCCTGCCGCGTAGGGCCGGGCCCAACGGGCCGGGGGTGCCGGGCAGTTGCTCGGCACCCCCTTTGTGATTCGACTTCTGAAACGACTTGTGAAGTGACTTCAGAAGTGGTTACAGTGCTCCCACAACACAACGACGGCGGCCCTCACCCGCCACACCGACCAAGGGAGCGACCCCCGATGAACGCCAGCAGCCGGACCCGATACCACGTCGGCATGAACGAGATCGGCCTCGACCCTCAGTACCGGATCGAGTGCCTGCCCACCCTCGACGGCGCCCGCGCGTGGCTTGAGGCCGACATCTCGAACACGGCCGAGGACGCCGAGGACGACACCGAGTTCGACGCCCTGCTCGCCAAGCTCGACCAGCTGCCCGACGCCGAGATCGTCGGCGAGTGGACCTGTGACGCGTACACGTTCTGGGTGCGCGCCGTCGAGGACTGCGGTTGCCCGTGCGACTGCGCCGAGACCGACCGCGCCGACGAGTGCAACGGCACCCACGAACGCGAGGCCGCGCCCGAGCCCAAGCTCACCGAGACCGACGAGAAGGGCCGTTACGCCTTCCAGTTCCTCGGCGCCGAGTACCGGATCTTCAACACGTCGGGCAAGCCCCTTGACGGGTATTGGACCGTCGAGCGCGTCGCCGCCGACGGGTCGCAGCTCCAGTTCCGCGAGTACCTGTTCAACGGCCAGCAGACCGCCGAGAGCGCGTTCGCCCGCTCCGTCGAGAAGCTGCGCCCCACCGCCGTGATCACCTTCCTGCCCCAGCGGTACCGCACGATCACGATGGATCAGGACGAGCAGGACTACGACGAGTACCCGCTCGTAACGCGTAAGGGGTGGGTCTGCGCGTGGTCGACGGCGGGTTACGTCGTCGTGTTCGAGGACGGCGTCGAGCGCGGCATCGTGTGGCCCGGACGCCCGATCGAGGCCAGCGTCGCGGGCACCGACGGCGTACAGCACGACCTCGACGGCGAGTGGACGTTCTACGAGCAGGCCGTCGCCGCCGTCCGCGCCCACATCATCGACAACCGCGCCTGACCGACCACCGAGGGGGCGCCCCGCGCGGGCGCCCCCCAACCCCGAAGGGACACACCATGATCGAGTTCTTTCCCGTGGTCGTGACGGCGCTCCCCGCCGACGAGGATCACGCCCCCCTGCTGGTCGACCCCGCCGCCGCCCGCATCGTGCGCGCCGAGCAGGTCGTCGAGGGCGACACCGTCCTCGCGTCGTTCGCCGCCGTCGGCGAGCGGATGCCGAGGGCCGACTACTTCAACGAGCAGTACGCCGCCCGCCCGATGCCCTACGACCCGACGTGCGGTTGCGGGGCGTGCGCCACCATGGCCGACCACGAGGGGCCCGTCGCCAACCTCGGCGACGACAACCCGTGGAACGTGTGCGACCCGTGGCCCGCCGCCGACCTGGTCCTGATCGTCCCCGCCGCCTGACACCGCCGAAGGGGCCCGCCCACCGAGGGCGGGCCCCGCCAAGGGAGACACCCCCAGTGGAGACCTACGCAGTGCGCGGCGCCGCCCTCAAGACCACGGGCCACTACCGCCGCCCCGGAACCCGAGACCTGTTCTGCGGTCGCCTCGCGGGCGGGCGCAACGGGATCTTCGCCGTGGTGCGCGGGTGGCGCCTGTGCAAGCGATGCGTACGCGCCGAGGCCCGCGACCGCGCCGAGGCCGCCGCCGTCGCCGCCCAGTGGCGCACCAAGGCCCCCCAGCCCGAGCCGCGCCCCGCGCCCCTCACGGCCTCCGTGCGGCCCGTACAGCTCGCCCTCGACGGCCTGCCCCACAAGCCCGAACAGGTCGCCCTGTTCGCCGCCTGACAGCCCCGCCCGCCCTCGCCCGAGGGCGGGCCCGACCACCGACAGGAGCACCACCACATGAGCACCAACGACCCCGAGCCCGAGGCGTCCGTCGAGCAGCAGGCCGACGCACTGCGCCACTACGCCGCCGAGCGCGGCATCGAGGCCCAGCCCGCGCCCGACGCCCGCGAACTGCTCGACCAGCTGCTCGACGGCCGCCCGCAGCTCGCCGCCCTCGCCCTCAACCTGCTGACGGCCGCCGTCGAGTCCGGAGCGGTCGTCACCGACAGCCGCCCCATGTCCTCGCTCGACATCGTGAGCACGCTCCGTCGTGGCCGCCGGTCCCAGATGCTCGCCGAGCGCGCCGCGATGATCGAGGCCGAGTTCCCCGTCGCGCTGCACCCCATGGCGCACGCCCTCGCCCAGCTCGCCGAGACCCGCAAGAGCGGCGAGAAGGCGGTCGAGTCGACGCCGGTCATGATCCGGCGGGCCAAGGCCGAGGGCATGAAACCGGCGGACATCGCGCGGCTGCTCAAGGTGTCCGACTCGCACGTCTACGCCGTTCTGCGCAAGGAGCCGGGCGAGGAAACAGCCGCGGTTGAGGACTGGCTCGCCGAAATGACCGGCATCGTCGAGGACCACGAGCGCAAGAGCAGGGCCGCGCGCACCCGCGCGGAGCGCGAGCACCGAGAGCGCCGGAAGGCCGCCGGCGACCAGTAGACCCCCGCACATGCAGCGGGCCCGCCCGGTTCCTCACAAACCGTATGGGCGGGCCCTGACCACCGAATTGGAGCGACCCCAACCGATGGCTACCGAGAACCCTACCGACCGGCAGAAGTCCAAGAAGACCGGCCCGCCCGCAGCCGGCGACCGCCCGTCGCTGCGCATCGACGACGACCTCGCCGCCGACCTCGCCACGATCATGCGCGTGCACCCGACGTTCACCGAGGCCGTCCGACAGGCCGTCGGACAGCTCGCCACCACCTACCGCACGGCATGGGCGCACCAGGTGTGCCCGCCGGACGCCGCGCCGGTCCTGCTCGCCTACCAGTTGGAGGACCCCGCGAAGCTGCGTCCGACGCGGCCGGTCGGTGTCCGACTGCCCGGCCCGCCGTCCGGCCGTCAGCTGCGACCGGCGTACGCCGAGGCCCTGCTCGCCGAGGCGCCCGCGCGTCCGGACGCGGCGGGCCCCGCGCGCACGTGACCGATCCAGGTTGCGCCGTTATCGGTTCGTGACCTAAAGTCGGGACCGACCTCGGCGTGCCCGGAAACGGACGCCCCACCCGAACGCCCCGCCGCTCTCCCCCCAGCGGCGGGGCGTTCGCATGTCCGGGTGAGGAGGTGGCCGCGCGTGGCTCGACCCATCGACGACACCGACCGCGAGCAGGTACGCACCCTTCACGCCCAGGGCAAGGGCCGGAACCACATCGCGAAGGCGATCCGCCGGTCGCCCTCGACCGTGTCCAAGATCGCCGCCGGGTTCGAGCCCCCGCTCACCTTCGATCGCGCGGGCGAGGTCGCCGTCGCCACCGAGGTACGCCGGGCCGACCTCGCGTCGCGCCGGACCGACCTCGCTTTCAAGCTGCAAGACGACGCCGAGAGGCTGCGGGCGCAGCTGTGGGAGCCGTGCACCATCGGGGCGTTCGGCGGAAAAGAAAACGTCTGGAACGACACCAGGCTCGACCGGCCCACCTTCCAGGACCAACGCGCCATCCTCGCGGCGACCGGCACGGCGATTGAGAAGTCGCTCAAGCTCGCGCCGGTCGAGGGCGGCGAGGGCGTCGAGCAGGTCAAAAGCATGTTGGGAGCCCTCGGCGACGCCTTGACGCGCGCAGCCGGCGACGACGACGCCGACGACGGGGGCGCCGACGGGGGGTGAGCCGGTGCTCGACCTCGACCTCGACCGTCTGCCCCTGTCCCGCAAGCAGCTGCGCTCCATCGGTCAGGCCACCCGCCGCATCAACATATGGCACGGCTCGGTCAGGTCCGGGAAGACCATTGCCTCGCTGCTGGCGTTCGTGATCGCCGTCGCCACGGCGGGCCCGTCCGGCCTGATCATCATCTGTGGCCGGTCGCTGCAAACCATCGAACGGAACTGCCTCGAACCCCTGCAAGACCGCGCGTTGTTCGGGCCCCTCGCCCGGCACATCGTGCACACCAGGGGCGCGACCACCGCGACGATCCTCGGCCGCACCGTCCACCTGATCGGCGCCGCCGACGCCCGCGCCGAGGGCCGCCTACGTGGCTTGACGGCGCAGCTCGCGTACGTGGACGAGGGCACTCTCTTGCCCGAGGGGTTTTTCACGCAGCTGCTCGCCCGCCTCTCCGTGCCGGGCGCGCGCCTGTACCTGACCACGAACCCCGACAGCCCGCGTCACTGGCTCAAGACCGGCTATCTCGACCGCGCCGCCGAACTCAACCTCGCGCAATGGCACTTCAAGCTGTCCGACAACCCGTCACTGAGTGCCGAGTACGTCGCGAGCCTCGCCGCCGAGTACGTCGGACTATGGCGCCGCCGGATGATCGACGGCGCATGGGTGGTCGCCGAGGGCGCCATCTATGACATGTGGGACGAGGGGCGCCACGTCGTCGCCCAGCTGCCGGACATGCGCCGGTACTGGCTTGGGTGCGACTACGGCACCACGAACCCGTTCTCGGCGATCCTGCTCGGCGAGGGCGTCGACAACCGGCTGTACGCCGCCGCCGAGTGGCGACACGACTCCCGCGCCACCCACCGCAGCATGACCGACGCGCAGTACAGCACCGCCGTCCGGGCGTGGCTCGACGGCCTCGACATCACGCCCGAGTGGACGTTCATCGACCCGAGCGCCGCCTCTTTCTCAACGCAGATGTGGCAGGACGGACACCCCGGCCTCGCCCGCGCCTCGAACGAGGTCGCCGACGGCATCCGCAGCGTGTCGAGCCTGCTCGCCGCCGACCGGCTGCTCGTACACGAGTCGTGCGAGGGACTGCTCGGCGAACTGCCCGGCTACAGCTGGAACCCCAAGGCGACCGAGCGCGGAGAAGACGCCCCCCTCAAGGTCGACGACCACTCAGCCGACGCACTGCGCTACGCCGTCCACAGCACGGCGCACGAGTGGCGGCACCTGCTCACCGCGCCGAAGGAGACCGCCACCCCATGACCGGACCGTTCACCCTGCCCGTGCTGTTCACCGTCGGCGAGCACACCGTCGAGGTAGGCGAACTCACCCTCGCCCCCGGCGAGCAGCTGCGCCCCGCCCTCGCCGCGATGTTCCGCGAGGCCGCCGACGCGATCGAGAACAGCACCGACGAAGGGGGCGACGATGGCACTCCCTGACCAGGGCGCGGCATGGCCGCCCCCGGCGTGGGCCCCGCTGTACGACGCGATGCGCACCGACGACGCGTGGTACAGCGGCGACCGGCAGCGTCTCGCGCGGGTCTACTCGAACCACAAGCGCCCGGCCGAGCGCCGCCGGCTGTGGGGAAGGAAGTCGTTCGAGCACCGCCTCGACCGGCGCGACAACCGCCTACACGTCCCCCTGCCCGGCGACATCGCGAGCACCAGCGCCGACCTGCTGTTCGCGGACATGCCGACGGTCAAGGTCGAGGACACCGCCACACAGGACCGCCTCGACCTGCTGCTCGACGAAGGCCGCGCGCAGCAGGTGTTTCTAGGCGCGGCCGAGCAGGCCGCCGCCCTGTCCGGGGTATTCCTCCGGGTCACGTGGGACCGCGAGTTGACCGACCGGCCCCTACTGACTGTCATGCAGCCCGACGGCGCCGTACCCGAGTTCCGGTTCGGGATGCTGCGCGCGGTGAACTTCTGGCGCGAGCTGGACGGGTCGACAGCGTCGACCGTGTGGCGCCACTTCGAGCGGCACGAAACCGGCCGCATCGTCCACGCCCTGTACGAGGGGAGCGGCGAGAACGTCGGCCGCCGGGTGCCGCTCACCGAGCACCCCGACACGGCCGACCTGGTCGGCTCGCTCGACGCCGACGGCGAGGGCGACAGCATCGCGACCGGCATCCGGGATCTCACCGCCGCGTACATCCCCAACATGCTGCCCAACCGGCTGCACCGCGGCTCCCCGCTCGGCCGCAGCGACTACGCCGCGCCGATCTACGACATGTTCGACAGCCTCGACGAGGTGTGGACATCGTGGATGCGCGACATCCGGCTCGCCCGCGCCCGCCTGATCATCCCCGACGGGTACATGCGCAACGACGGGCCGGGACGCGGAGCGTCGTTCGACGACGACCGCGAGGTCTGGCACAGCCTGAAGATGCCGCCCAACGAGGGCGTGGGGATCACCCTCGCCCAGTTCGATATCCGGGTCGAGGAGCACCGCAGCAGCGCGGAAGCGCTCATGCGTCAGGCCGCCCAGGCCGCCGGCTACTCGCCCCAGTCGTTCGGGCTGGACGGCGAGGGACAGCCGGTCACCGCGACCGAGGTCGACAGCCGCGACCAGCGCAGTATGGTGACCCGGCGCAAGAAGGCCGGGTACTGGCGACACGGTGTCGCCGATATGTGCCACGTCCTCTTGCAGCTCGACGTGAAGCTGTTCGGGAGCCGCATCACCCCCGTACGCCCGCGCGTCGACTTCGGCGACGGGGTCGCCGAGAGCGAGCAGGCGACGGCGACCACGCTCGACCTGCTCAACCGCGCCGGGGCCGTATCGACCTCGACCAAGGTCAAGATCCTGCACCCCGATTGGGACGACACGGCGGTACGCGCCGAGGTCGACGCGATCCTCGCCGAGACCGGAGCAGCCGCGCCCGACCCCGTCGGGAACTTCCCCATGGCCGCGTGACCGACCGGGGGGGTGAGCCGTGCCGATCCACCCGGGCATGGTCGAAGACCTCGCCGCCGGTACGCGCGACCTCTACGCGGGGGCCGAGGAACGCCTACTCGGCATCATCGCCCGGCAGCTCGCCGACGGCCTCGACGCGCCCGGGTGGGCCGAGCGCAAGCTCGCCGCCGTCCAGGCCGTACGCCGCGCCTCACAGGCCGTTGTCGACGAGTTGGGCAAGGCCGTGACCCTCGACGTGTTCGACGCCGTTGCCGACGCGTACAACACCGGGCACCGCGCCGCCGCCGCCGAGTTGGGCGCCCTGTCCGACGACGCGCGCCGCCTGGTCGACGACGTGACGCCGAACGCACAGGCCGTCGACCGGCTCGCACAGGAAACGGTCGACCTGCTCACCGAACGACACCGCTCGATTCTGCGGACCGTCGAGGACGGGTACCGCGGCGTCGTCGCCGAGGTCACCGCCACGCCGCTACTGGGCACCGGCACCCGACGCCAGGCGACACAGGACGCCATGCGCCGGTTCGCCGACCAGGGCATCACGTCGTTCCGGGACCGCTCCGGCCGCCGTTGGCAGCTCACCTCTTACGCGGAAATGGCCGTCCGGACATCCGTTGGCCGCGCGGCGACCGAGGCGCACACGCGCACCCTCGCCGAGGCCGGCGTCGACCTGGTCATCGTGTCCAACGCCCCGCGCGAATGCCCGCTCTGCCGCGACTGGGAAGGACGGGTACTGACCGTGGGCGGACCCGACGGCGCACGCGAGGTCGAGGTCGAGCACGCCGTCGAGGACGGCCTCATGGTCCGCGTGCAGGTCGCCGGGTCGCTCGACCAGGCCCGCCGGGCAGGGCTGCAACACCCGAACTGTAGGCACAGCACGTCGGCATACACCCCGGGTCTGACAGTGGCCGAGCAGGCCGAGAGCGACCCCGCCGGGTACGAGGCCGGACAGCGACAGCGGGCCATCGAGCGGAACATCAGGAAGCACAAGAAGCGCGAGGCCGCCGCCGTCACCCCCGAGGAACTGCGCGCCGCACGGCTCAAGGTCCGCCAGTGGCAAGCAGCGATGCGCGACCACCTCGCCGCCCACCCCGACCTACGGCGCAACCGCGCCCGCGAGCAGGAAGGCGCGAGCAACCTCCCGCCCGAGCAGCGCACCCGCAAGCAGGGAGCGCCCAAGCCACCCGGCCCGCCCACGGCCGAGCAGGTCGACGCCGCGCGCGTGTGGTCGGGCGACGACCAGGCCGTACGCGAGATGAGCGACGACCAGCTCGCCGCCGCCATGCGCTCGAACCTGCTCGACAAGCAGGCGCGGGCGCGGGTCGAGGGCGAAGCCGACCGGCGCGACCTCGACGACCTGCTCGGCCGCGTACGGCCCGGCGGGCGCCTCGCCGACGACCTGCTCGCGTTCAGCGACCACGACCTCGCACGGGCGTATCCCCACCTCGACGACGGCGACACGCTGCGCGTTATGGCGGAGATGCACCGGCGCGACCTCGCCAGCCGGCTGCCCGGCGTGCGCGCCGACCTGGTCGGTCTCTCCGACCACGACCTCGCCGTCCGCGCCCGCGTGGCCGGGGGCGATGACCTCGCGGCCCTCGCCGCCGAGGCCGACCGGCGCGACCTGCTCGCCCGGTACTTCCCCGGCGGGAACCTCGCCGCAGACCTCGCGGACGTGGGCGACGACGCCCTCGCCTGGTGCATGACCTATGCCGACAGCGAGGAACTGCTCAGGATCGCCGCCGAGATGGACCGCCGCGACGCCGTCGAGTTGCCGCCCCCCGCCGCAACGGGCGACGCGGTCGCGGACCTGCTCGCCGACCGGGACGCCCTCGCCGACGTGCTCGACCCGGCACCCCCGCCGGACGAGTGGGGCGCCCTCGCCGACGACACCCAGTTCGCCGACGAGTTGGCGAGGCTTGTCGCCGCGCAGTCCGCACGGGAGGCCGCCGTCGCCGAGGGCACCGCGCCCCGGCTCACCCGCCGCGAGGCGCGCGCCCTGTACGACGAGTACGTCTACCGGCAGTACCTACAGGCCGAACTCGACTGCAACGGCTACTTGCTCAGCAAGAGCGCCCAGGCCGCCGGTCGCAATCCGGTGACCCTGTTCAGCGGGCCCGCCCGGATCGCCTACGCCAACGCGTCGGACGAACTCAAGGAGTGGTGGGCCGAGCACGGCCGTCTGACTCAGGCTGAGTTCATCGAACAGGCAACCGGACAAACCCAGCGGTGGGCGTCCGGAGCGCGCAACAATGAGTCCGACCACCAGAACAAACGGTAGGGGGACTCATGGGAGCGCGCGAAGACGCTGTACGGGCAGTGCAGCAGGGAGCCGAGGCCGGGCGCCTCGAAGCGGACTTGCGTACGTGCCCGTACCCGTCCGGCGACCTGCTGCGAACGGCGTGGATCAGGGGATACGCCCAGGCCCGCCCCGTGGCCGACGCCGAGTAGCCCACGGACAGCACCACCCCGAAGGGGGCCCGCCAGGAGCGGGCCCCCTTTCGTATGCCCGAACGCGCCCGCCAGGAGCGGGCCCGACGCACCAGGAGTGCACCCCATGAACACCCGCACCCTCACCCGCCGCCGCCTCGACGGTGCCGGGTGGTCCCACCCCTACGCGCTCAACCCGTTCTCTCCCTTCCTGTACGCCGACGGCGGGGGCGCGGGCGGCGACGGCGGACAGGGCACCGGCACCGGCCAGCAGGGCGACCCGGCAGGCGAGCCGGGCGGGCAGGTCCCGCCCCAGCAGAACCCCGCCGCACCGCCTCAGCAGCAGCCCGCAGAAGGCGACGAAACGACCCTTCCCCCGTGGGCACAGAAGGCACTCAGCGACGCCCGAGCGGAGGCCGGTAAGACCCGCGTGACGGCGAAGCAGAAGGCCGCCGACGACGCACGCGCCGAGGTCGCCCAGCAGATCGGGAAGGCCCTCGGCCTGGTCCAGGACGACGGCCCGCCGGACCCGGCGAAGCTGACCGAGCAGGTCGCCGACCTCTCCGGGCAGCTGCGCGCCGCCCGCTCCGAACTCGCCGCGTACCGCGCCGCCGGGACCGAGGGCGCCAACGCCTCGCGCCTGCTCAACTCCCGCTCGTTCGTCGACAAGCTCGCCGCCCTCGACCCGACGGCCGAAGGGTTCGCCGACCAGCTCAAGAAGGCGATTACCGACGAGGTCAACACCGACCCCGACCTCTACCGCGCCGCGCCCCCGCCGCCTCAGCGCGGCGGCGCCGAGTTCCAGGGCGCACCGGCAGGCGACCGCAAGCCCGCCACCCTCACCGACGCAATCGCCGCCCGTCTGGGCGGCTGACACCTCAGGAGTAACCGCACATGGCCGTGACCCTCGCTCAGGCGAAGCTCAACACACAGGACGACGTCGACCTCATGGTTATCGACGAGTTCCGCAAGTCGTCGTGGCTGCTCGACAATCTGCCGTTCGACGACGTGGTCAACCCGGCGGGGGGCGGCGCGACCCTGACCTACGGGTACACCCGGCTGATCACGCAGCCGACCGCCGGTTTCCGCGCGATCAACAGCGAGTACGACAAGACCGAGGTGACGCGTCAGCGGTACACCACGGATCTCAAGGTTCTGGGCGGCGCGTTCCAGATCGACCGCGTCCTCGCGAACATGGGCCCCGCCGCATCCGGTGAGGTCAGCCTCCAGATGTCGCAGAAGATCAAGGCCGCGAACGCGACGTTCAGCAACGCCGTGATCAACGGCGATTCGGCGGTCGATGCCGACTCGTTCGACGGCCTCGACAAGGCCCTCGCCGGCTCGACGACCGAACTCGACCTCGGCACCGCGGCCGGCTACGACTGGTCGGCCGTCAACTCGCAGGTGACCGGCATTGCCGCTCTCAAGCACCTGCGCCGGCTGTACGCCAAGCTGGACGGCGCCCCGACCGCGCTCCTGATGAACGCGGACGCCCTCGCGGCGCTGGAGACCATCGGCGACTTTGTGTCGCAGCTGGGCACCCTCGACGCTTTCGGTCGCACGATCACCACGTGGCGCGGCGTGCCCCTGGTCGACCTCGGCGCCAAGGCAGGCAGCAACGACCCCGTGATCCCGACCGACGCCGTCGAGGGGACCACGGACATCTACGCCGTGCGGATCGGTCTCGACGGTTTCCACGGCATCAGCACCACGGGCAGTGCCCTGGTCCGTCAGTGGCTTCCGGATTTCTCCAGCGCGGGCGCCGTCAAGACGGGCGAGGTCGAGATGGGGCCGGTGGGCGTCGCTCTCAAGGCGACCAAGGCCGCCGCGGTTCTGCGCGGCGTGAAGGTGGCGTGACCCGTGGCGACTCTTCACAGCCCCGTTGAGGGGTTCACAGGCGACGGGCCCGCCGGTCTCCGTTTCCGCAACGGCAAGGCCACCACGGACGACCCGGCAGTCATCGCGTACGCGCGCCGGCGCGGGTACGGCGTGGACAAGTCCGCGCCGGTCCAACCCGAGCCGGTCGAGCCGGTCGACCCGCGCGAGGTCGAGGTCGAGCAGGTCGGCACCGCGCTGCGCGATGCTGCGGTCGACCCGCGGCCGAGCGATACGGGCGCACCGTCCGGGGCGGGCGAGGTCAACCCGCACGGGCCCGAGTCCGTCGCCCCCGGCATCGCGACCGAGCCGGTCGAGGCACCGAAGCGCAAGCGCCCCGCACCGCGCCGCGAGGCCGAGCAGGGCACGACCGACGGGGGGTGACCGGTGGGCCGCGTCTACGCCACCCCCGAGCAGTTGGCCGCGTGGACGGGCACCCCGGCCCCGCCGGGCGCCGAAAGGCTGCTCGCGCGGGCGTCCGAGGACATCGACGACGCCCTACTCACCAGCGTCTACGCGGTCGACGCCGCCGGTCTGCCGACCGATCCGGCCGTCGCGGGCGTCCTCGCCGACGCGGTCTGTGCCCAGGTCGAGTACCAGCTCGCCACGGGCGACGACGGCACCGGGGCCGGCGGGAAGTGGGGAAGCGTCTCCATCGGCCCTGTCTCGCTCGGCGACCGGCGCGACAACCCCCAGGCAGCGGGCGACGTGGACCTCGCGCCCCGCGCGCACCGCGCCCTCAACCGCGCCGGACTGCTGCCGGGGGTGATCTGGTGAGCGTCCCCCGCTTCCTGCTGCGCCATCGGATCAAGGTCGAGCCCTACCTCGGCGACGGCGCGTACGGGCCGCAGTACGGCCCGGCCGTCGAGGACGTGCCCGCCCTGGTCTCGGCCGCCGTCCGGCAGGTACGCCGGGCCACCGACGGCCGCGAGGTCGTCAGCACCACGCAGGTGATCACCGAGCCCGGCCTCGACAGCCCGCCCGGCTCCCGGATCACGCTCCCCGACGGGCGGACCACCACGGCGATCGCGACCGCCGAGCACACCGCGCCAGGGCTCCCCGTTCCGGCCTGTACGGAGGTGAGTTGCGAGTGACCGCCCGTGCCCGCCTCACGTGGAACGGCGCCGCCGCACTGCGCGGCACCCGCGCCGGGGCCGTACGCGGCCTACGCCTCGCCGCCGAGCACGTCCTCGAACGCTCCCGCCGCCGGGTGCCGATCGAAGAGGCCACCCTCGAACGGTCCGGCGTCGCGTCGGTCGACGAGAGCGCGCTCACCGCCGGCGTGTCCTACGACACCCCATACGCCATCCGCCAACACGAGAACCTGCACTACCGGCACGACGGGGGCCGGATGGCGAAGTACCTCGAAGGGCCCCTCACGGAGGAAGCCGGCGCGGTCGCCGCCATCATCGCCGCCCAGGTGCGGAGGTCGCTCCGTGGCTGACCTGCTCGACGGCCTCGCCCGCTACCTCGACGCCCTCGGCCTGGTCACCTACGACCCCACCGGCCGCGCGGGTGACCTGTTCGTCGAGGCGATGCCGCCCGCGCCCGACGCCGCCGTATCGCTCGCCCTGTACGACGGGCCCGCGCCCGAGGCGCGCGACGACGCCGAGCAGCGTCGTCTACAGGTCCGCGTACGGGGCGGGCCCGACCCGCGCCAGTCCCGCAACCGGATCGAGGCCCTGTACCGCGCCGTACACGGCCTCGCGGGCGTGGAACTGCCCGGCGGCCTGTGGCTCACCCTCGCCGCCGCGCGCGGCACCCCCGCCCCGATGGGGCCAGATTTCACCGGCCGACACGAGCACGTCGTCAGTTTCGACCTCGACGTGTCCGGCCCCGCACCCACGTAAGGAGAACCCCCCGATGGCAGGCAACTCGCGCCCCATCGACGCCCGCGGCTGGATTTTCGAGGTCGAGGACGCCGAGGCGGGAACGGAAACATGGCTCCCGATCGCCGGTATCAACACGTTCACGCACAACCCCGGTGAGAACGAGGAGACGGTCGAGACGACCGTTTTCGAGTCCGAGGGCATGTACGAGCAGGACGTTATGCAGCGCGGCGCGTCCCTCTCGGTCGAGGGTCAGTACCGCATCGACAAGACCACCAAGGCCCAGGACCCCGGACAGGCGTACATCGACACCGTGTGGACGAACCGTCTCGGATTCGAGTCGCGCGGGCGCGTGCGGTGGCGCCACGAGTCACAGACGCAGTGGGTCGTGTGGGAGTCCACCGTTACGCCCGGCGAGCAGGGCGGGGGCAACAACGACAAGACGAGTTGGTCGGCCACGATCACGCGATGCGGGACGCCGACCGTCGCCTCGGTGGTGAGCCCGTGACCGACCTCGACCTCGACCAGGACGGCGAGCAGCACCTCGACGCCGCCCAGCTCGCCGACTTTGACGCGTTCTTCGCCGAGGAGTCCGCCACCCGGCCGCGCGAGCGGCTGACCCTGTTCGGGAACACGTACACCCTGCCCGAAAGCCTGCCGTTGCTGTTCACGCTCCAGATGGAGCGCGTACAGGAGTCCAGCGACCCCGACGACGTGCGGAAGATGCTCGCCACCCTCTACGGCGCCGATGTCCTCGACACGTGGGCAGAAGCGGGCATGACCGACCGGCAACTCGGTGTCGTCCTCATCTACTCGGCCGCCAACATCCGCAAGCCGGGCAGCTGCACCATGGGCCGCGCCGCCGAGTTGTACGAGCAGCAGGAAGCGGGAAAAGCCGCAGCGCCGAACAGGGCGGCGCGCAGGGCGAAGAAGGGGAAGAAGGCGGGGAGTTCTGGCGGTCGGTCCTGACCAACTGGAACGCCGTCGAGGCCGACCTCGCCCGCGAGTACGGACTCGCCGCCCCTGACCTCGCCGCCCTGTCCACCCGCCGGTTCCTGGCCCTGATTTCTGGCCTGTCCGGCGAGGCCCGGTTCGCCCGCGCCTGGTCGCGCACCCCCCGCAAGGTGTCCGACCCCGCAGAGATCGCCGCTATCACCGGCATACCCGCCGCGTAGCCCGCACCACCGGCACCGCGCCGGATGACCCCCGATGGGAGGTGATCCGGCGTGGCACTGACCGTCGGCGAACTGCTCGCCACGATCACAGTCGACGACGGCCCCGCCGCCGCCGGGATGCGGCGCGCAGAAACCGGTATGCGCCAGACCGGCGACACGATGGTCGCCGACGCCAACCGCGCCGGTCAGCAGGCCGGGAGCGCGATCGGCGACGGTATGGCCGACGGCGCCGACGGCGCCGCCTCCCAAGGGTCGAGCGCCCTCGCCGCGTTCGGATGGGCCGCCGTCGGCGCGACGATCGGCGCGGCCCTCATGGCCGGGGTCGGCCAAGCCCTCGAACAGGGCAAGGTGCAGGGCAAGCTACAGGCCCAACTCGGCACCACGGGACCGGTCGCGGCGAAGTACGGCAAGGTCGCCGGCGACCTGTACGCGGGCGCGATCGTCGACTCGGTCGAGGACGGCGCCGAGGTCATCAAGGGCATTGCTCAAAACGGGCTGCTGCCGCCCGAGGCGACACAGGCCCAGATACAGACCATGTCCAAGCGGGTCGCGGACACCGCGGCCGTAATGGGCGAGGACGTGGGGAAGGTGTCCCGCGCCGTCGGGACCATGCTCAAAACCGGCATCGCGTCGTCTGCGGATGAGGCGATGGACGTTCTCGTCAAGGGAACACAGAAGGGCGTCAATTCCGCCGAGGATTTGCTCGACACCTTCAGCGAATATCCGACGCAATTCCGCGACCTCGGCCTCGACGCCCAGACCGCAATGGGCCTCATGCAACAGGGGTTGCAGGGCGGCGCGCGCGACGCGGACACAGTCGCGGACGCATTGAAGGAATTCGCGATCCGCAGTAAGGACATGTCCGACGGAAGCGTTGCAGCTTTCAAGGATATCGGCCTTAACGCCGACGTGATGGCGAAGACCTTCACAAAGGGCGGGCCCGAGGCCAGTAAAGCACTCGGCGATGTTCTACAGAAAATCAAGGCCATTGAGGACCCCGCCAAGAGGAACGCGACAGCTGTCGCCCTTTTCGGCACGAAAGCCGAAGACCTTCAAGGCGCGCTATTCAAACTCGACCCCTCAACCGCAGTAAAGGCACTCGGCGACGTTAAGGGCGCGACCGATAAAGCCGGAAACGCGATGCGGGACAACGCCGCGATGAAATTCGAGGCTTTCAAGCGCGGCGCCATGCAATCCCTGGTGGGCGTCATGGGCGACTACGTCGTACCGGCCCTGGTCACCGGAGCCGATTACGCGCTCAAGTTCGGGAAGGGCGTCGCCACGGCGGCCGGGTTCGTCTCCGACCACTCGACCGCGTTCTCGGTCGCCGCCGGACTGATTACGGCCTTTCTCCTCCCGACGCTGGTCGCCCTCGGCGTGCAGGCGTGGGCAACCACGACAGCGGTCGTCGCGGGCTGGATAGCCCAGAGCACCGCCGGGGCGGGCGCGGTCGGGGCGTTCATCGCCGCGAACGCGACGATCCTCGCCGGGTGGATAGCCCAGGGATCGGGGGCCGTGGCTGCCGCCGCCCGGGTGGTGGGCGCGTGGCTCCTCATGGGCACACAGTCCATGATCCACGCCGCGCGCATGGCCGCAGCGTGGCTTATCGCGATGGGCCCCGTCGGGCTGATCATCGCGGCCGTGGTCGCGCTGGTCGCGCTGGTCGTCGCCAACTGGGACACGATCGTGTCCGCCACGGGCGCGGCGTGGGATTGGGTCTGGGACAAGATCCAGAGCGTTGGTCAATTCCTGCTCGACCTGTTCATGAATTTCACGCTTGTGGGAATCATCATCAAGCATTGGGATTCGATCCAGTCGGGGACGGTGCGCGTCTGGAACGCCATCGTGGAGTGGGTCAAAAAACTCCCCGGGAAGCTGGTCGGCTTCTTCCTCAACTGGACGTTGCCGGGCCTGATCGTCAAGCACTGGCAGAGCATCAAGGACGGTTCCGTACGCAAGGCCCTGGAATTGGTCAACTGGGTGCGCGGCCTGCCCGGCCGAATCGTCTCGGCGATCGGAAGTCTCAACAATCTGCTGTACAGCAAGGGCACCGATGTTGTGCGCGGCCTGTGGAACGGCATCAAATCCATGGGTTCGTGGCTGAAAAGCCAGCTGATTTCCTTTGCGAAAAACATGATTCCGGGGCCGATCGCTAAGGCTCTCGGAATTCATAGCCCGTCAAAGGTCATGGCGCGCGATATCGGCCGGTGGATTCCTGCCGGTGTCGTCGCCGGTATCCGCTCCGGACAGGGCGCCCTCGACCGCGTCATGTCGACGCTCGTCACGCCCCCCGCAGTGCCCGCCCTGCCGGGCGCGGGCGGCGCGGTTCCCTACGGCTCCCCGTTCGCCGGGGCGTCATCCGGCGCGACCGTGCACGTCGAGCACTGGCACGCCGCAGAGAACGGCACCCCCGACGACAACGCCCGCGCGCTGGCGTGGCTGGCCAAGGCGAGGGGGTGACGATGGCTGTCGGCGACCAGGTCACCCGGCCCGGACACGTCCAGTACGGCGACCTGTTGCTCGGCCCCGGCACCCCCTACGGGTGGCGGTCCATCACGGGATGGGAAGACCTCCCCGCCCTGGACTCCGGAACCGTGGCGCGCAGCGACGCGCACGGCGCGTTCCCCGGGCACCTGCTCGCGCAGGCCCGGACGATCGGCCTCGACGGGTTGGTCATCCGGGCCCCGCGCGCATCCGTCGGCGCGGTTGTCGCCGCCCTCAACCGGGGCACGGTGCCGGTCGAGGACGAACGGCCGCTCGTCGCCTGGCTGGACGAACGGGGGCCCCTGCTCGTATGGGCGAGGGCGACCCGCCGGGCTATTCCGGCAGGGCTCGGCTACCGGCTCGGCACCATCACGGGCGGCGCCCTTGAGTTCGTCGCGACCGACCCCCGCCGGTACGGACTGGCCGAGCAGGTCGCCCCCGCGAGCCTTCCCGTTCCCGAGAGCGGTCTCGCGTGGGACACCGACCCCGAGCAGGCGCTCAGCGCCGACCAGGCCGCCGGTGTCGGCGAACTCTGGCGCTGGTGGACCGACGGCGACCCTGCCCTCGCCGGCGACGGCGTCGGCACGGTCAGCGTGCATCCCCAGACCCCCGGCGGCGAACTGGTCTGGTCGGCCGAGTCCAGCGATTACGGGTGGCCGGTGTCCGTCGGGGCCGAGGTCGCGTTCGCGTCGTCGCTCGCCGCCGCACAGGGCGCGACGATCATCCTCCGGTGGTGGGACGCGTCCGGCGCGTACCTCGCCGACTCGACCGGCGACGGCGGCGACGGCACGTTCGCCGCGCCCGCGCCCGCCGGGGCCGCATGGGTGCAGCCGGTCGTACTGCTGCCGGACACCCTCGCCTCGCCCGTGCCGGTCGGTACGTCGTCGCTGCTGATCGGCACGCCGTCCGGCGCCCTGTCGTGGCCGCTCAGTTTCGGCACCCCCGGCAGCACCGGCGCGTTGTCGGTCGTCAACGCCGGGGACGCCCCCACCCATCCCGTCGTCGAGTTCCGGGGCCCGGTGGAACGGCCCTCGCTCACCAACGTGGACACGGGCGACGTACTCGAATACGACCTTCCGCTCACCGCCGAGGACGTACTCGCCGTCGACACCGCAGCGGGCACGGCCACGCTCAACGGCACCGCCTCACGGCTCTACACCGTCACCTCGCGCTCGGTGCCCGAACAGACATGGACGCTTCCGCCCGGCCCCACACAGCTGCACTTCCGCGCCGCATCCGGCGACCCCGCCGCGACCGCGACCGTGCGGTTTCGCCCGGCCTACTGGTAAGGAGACACCCCCGTGACCGTGCGTTCCGCATGGCTGCTGCCCACGGCGCAGACCCGTGAAGACACCCGCCTCGCCCCCGTTTCACCGGTCGCCCACGAGTCGCCGATCAGGGTCCGCGACGGCGTTCTCCCCGGCGGCGACGCGTTCGCGGCGACCGGCGTCGCCGCGATGCAACTCCAGATCGGCGCCGGGCGCGCGTACGTCCAGGGCACCGACGCCCAGGGCGCGTACCCGATCGCCAACGACGGCCCCGTAACGGTCACGTTCACCGACGGCGACGCGCAGTTCGCCCGTATCGACACCGTGGCCGTGCGCGTGCTCGACGCCCTGTTCGACCATGAGGGGCAGAACCTCGCCCGGATCGAGGTCGTCGAGGGCGAGCCGGACGCGACGCCGACCGCGCCGACGCTGGAACCGGCGAGTCTGCGCCTGTGGGACGTGGCCGTACCGGCGGGCACCTCGGCGGGCGTCGGCGGGATCAACTGGGCGAGCGCCCTCGGCGACCGGCGGCGCTACACCACGGCGGCCGGGGGCATCATCCCGCGTGGGTGGGGGCTCAACTTCGCCGGCTCCTACGACGGCCAGTACCGGGACACCGGCAGCGTGCTGGAACGCTGGAACGCGACGGCCGGGGCGTGGCAGGTCTACCGCGCACCACGCCGGACCGAGTCGACCACGACCGGTTTCGCCATCGCGTCCACCTACGTGTTGAGCAGCTTCGCCGCCCGTCGCAACCCGGACGCCGGGGTGTGCTCGTTCGTCGCCGAGGTGAACCGCAAGGGCTTGCAGATGGACGTACCGGCCCACGGGAACATCAACGACGAGACGATCGGCACTCTGCCGAGCGGGTGGCGTCCGGCCCTCGAAGCGGAAGTCTCGGTATCCGACGGGTACGGCCAGGGCGGCGCCCGCATATCCCCGTCCGGCGTGATCACGCTGCGCACCTGGAGCGGAAACGGTGCGATGCGATTCGACCGGAACATACGGGTCTCTCACACGTTCCTGCTGCCGTGACGGGGGGTGCCGTGCGCGCCGCGCCCCCGTACCGGGTCCTATTCTGTGACCTGCGATCCGACCAGCTGCTCGACGCCCTGCCCGTACAGGGCGTCAGCCTCGACGACTACATAGGCAAGACCGGCCGGTTCACCGGCACCGTACCGATCCCCAACCGCGCCGTGGCCGAGCGGGCCCGCCGGGCGATCCTGCCCGGCCGTACGGGGATATGGGTCGAGCGCGGGCGCGACCTGTGGTGGGGCGGAGTCCTGTGGACGCTCGCCCTCGCATCGGACAGCCGCGGTTTCCTCGGCGCGCAGATCCAGGCCGGCGGGTGGGAAAGCTACCTGTACCGCCGCCTGTTGTACGACACCCAGATCGCCGAGCAGGTCGACCAGTTCGACATAGCGCGCGGCCTGGTCGACTACGCGCAGAGCACGACCGGCGGCGACATCGGCATCACGTACGACGCCGACCCGTCCGGCATCGCACGTGACCGCACGTTCCTGCGCTACGACCTGCCGAGCATCGGCGACCTGCTCGACGACCTCGCCGCCGTCGAGAACGGGTTCGAGTGGCGCATCGCGTCGTTCCGCGACAGCGACGGCCGCCGCATCAAGCGGTTGCAGCTGGGACACCCCACGATCCGTACGGGCGCGTCCGAGATCGTCCTCGACCATCCGGGGCCGGTCCTGTCCTACACGTGGCCGGTCGACGCCACCCGCAAGGCGAACGCGTGGCAGACGCGCGGCGCGTCCATCAACACCAACCAGGCCGCCGACTCCTTCCCCCTCACCTCTCCCGTGCTGGTCGCCGACGACGACCTCGCCGCCGGGTGGCCGCGCCTGGACGGATCGAGCGACTACACCACCGTGGAGCGACAGAGCACCCTCGACGCCTACGCCCGCGCCGACCACGCCGCCGCCCGCATCCCGGTGACGATCCCCGAAATCACGGTCCTGCTCGGCGGCGCGATCACGCCCGGCCTGGTCGGCTCGACCATCCGCCTACGCATTCGCGACGTGTGGCACCCGACCGCGCTCGACGCCCGGTACCGCGTGGTCGGCATCAACGTGAGCCCGCCCGAGCGCGGGCGCCCCGAAACCGCGCAGCTCTACTTGGAGGCCCCGTAATGCCGTTCGTCCCACAGGACGTACTCGACCGGATCGCCGCACTCGAACGCGAGGTACGGCAGCTGCGCGGGCGCGCGCAGATGCGCCCGGCCCTCAATCAGGTGTTGGCCGGCGACGTGGTGATCGGCGAGGGCGGGCAGCTGATCGCCCAGACCCCGGGCGGACAGCGGACGTTCATCGTCGGCCAGACCCCGCAGGGCGATTGGGGCGTCGGTCTAGGCCGCGAGAGCGGCACCGCCGCCCTGACCGTCGGCGACGACGTGAACAGCGCCGACGCGCAGATGATCCGCATGTGGTCGCGCGACGGCGAGGTCATCGTCATGGATGACGCCTACGCCGACGGGTTCCTCGGCCGCCCCTCGATGCCCATCCCGATGCAGTCGACCGCCGGGCAGCAGACCGCCAGCACCAACACCACAACCGCATGGACCGGCGCGACCAGGCTCATGAACAGCGTTCTCTACGCCGCGTTCGAGACCTACACCCCCGCCGGGACCACGGCCAATGTCCAGTTCGAGGACAGCGACGGCGTGATCGAGTCGTGGGTCGCCAACACCTCGAACGGCTGGACGCTCCGGCAGATCACGAAGCCGGTCCGGCAGGGATTCATGGACCACGTCAACTACCGGGTGCGGCACTCCGTCAGGTCCGGCAACGGCCCGATTCAGACGAACTGTCTCGGCGTCTACACCCGGAACGCGTTCACCGCAGCGGAGGCCCCGTGACCACGCCCGCGCCCGATCCCGCCCCCGACGCCGCGAGCAGCGGCGTGATGCCCGATCCGGGCAACGACCCCCACCCTTACGTACCGCCGACGATGGAGGAACCCACCGATGCCGCTCCCCGAGGGGATACCGACCGTCACGTTGACGGGCCGGTTCCTCACCCCTGACGGCCGCCCCCTTGCCGGACAGATCGTGCTACGGGCCCCATCCTTGGTCACGTTCGGCGAATACGACGTGATCCTCGGCGGGCCCGTTACCGCGCCGCTCGACTCCACAGGAGCGTTCGAGGTCGTCCTACCCGCGACCGACGCCCCCGGCATGAACCCGAGCGACTGGTCGTACCAAGTCGCCGAACAGCTCACGGGCGTACCGGCGAACAGGATCTACCAGATTCTCTTGCCCGCCGAGTCGCCCGAGGTCGACCTCGCCGACATCGCGCCGACCGACCCCTCGACGCCGTCCTACGTGGCGGTGCGCGGCGACAGCGCGTACGAGGTCGCGGTCGAGCAGGGGTTCAACGGCAGCGTGTCCCAGTGGCTCGCGTCCCTGATCGGCCCCCAGGGCGTCAAGGGCGACACAGGGCCGGTCGGGAGCCGTATCCACACCGGCACCGCCGCGCCGACGGCCGACCTCGGCCTCGACGGCGACCTGTACGTACAGCGCGAGTCGACGACGTTCCTCGGCGTCACGAGCGAGACCGTCACCGTGTGGCAGAAGACCGCCGGGGCGTGGGCACAGCAGGCCCCGAACGTGCGCGGCGCCGCCTGGTACGTGAACACCGGCACTACGGCGAGCACCCTCACGAAGCCGGGCGACATGCTGCTCAGGGTCGACACGGGCGACGTGTGGCAGCGCACGGCGGCCGGGTGGGGGACGGCCGTCGGAAACCTCAAGGGCCCCAAGGGCGACAAGGGCGACCAGGGAACGGCCGGTACAGCCGGAGCGCCCGGCGTCGTCCAGAGCGTCAACGGGCAGTCCGTCGCCGCGATTGTTCTCGGCGCCGCCGACGTAGGCGCCGTACCGGCCACCGCGCCGGGCGCAGCGAACGGCGTCGCCCAGCTGGACGCGGCCGGGAAGGTGCCCGCCGCGCAGCTGCCCGAGGGGACCGGCGGGGGCGCCGTCGACTCGGTCAACGGCGAGACAGGTGTCGTCGTCCTCGACGCGGCCGACGTGGGCGCGGCGACCGCCGGGCACACGCACACCGCCGCCCAGGTGGGCGCCATCGCCACGACCGCGCGAGCAGCCGCGAACGGCGTCGCCTCCCTCGACGCTGGGAGCCGGCTCCCCATCGCGCAGATGCCGACGGCCGCCCCCAAGAACATATGGACCCCGCAGAGTCTCGGCTTTCAGGCGTGGTCGGTCGACCCCGCCGCCGTCGCCAACCCGGCCATGAAAGCCGCGGTCGTGGGCCGCATCTACCTGTCCGGGATCAACATCACGGAGCCGACCCCGGTCAACCGGGTGGTGATCCACGCGCGCGGGTGGGGAGGCTCCACACTCGTCCCGGCCGCACGGTTCTACGCCGGTATCTACAACGAGGCCGGATCACGCATCGCAACGTCGGGCCTGGTGTCCAACCTCCCCGAAGCCGGCCAGATCACCGGCACCGCGCCGGGCGCCAAGAACAACCACATCGGCGCCGTCCCCGTGCCGCTCACCGCAACCGCGACCCTGCAACCGGGCCGCTACTGGGCAGCGTTCCTCATGTCCGCCGGCGGCGCGACGGACTTCTACTACATGCACATTCAGAACGAGGCGCCCGCCAACCCCGGGAACTTCTTCCTCGGCGCGACCGCCTTCCAGCGCCATTGGTGCATCCCGAGCGGACAGACCTCGCTACCGGCGACCGTCAACCAGGCGACCGGCGAGGTCGGCCTCGACCCCGCGATCATGGCCCTAGCCATGGTCTGACGCCCCCGCGCACCACGCCCCACACCGCACGCCCGAGCGCACCGCGCCGGGCGTTTCCTCATGTCTGGAGACAACCCCATGTCCGTCAAGATTATCGGCCGCGCCACGTGGGGCGCCAAGCCGTGGGACAACGACCCCCGCAGCGACGGCCCGGCGTACGTCCCCCTGTCCGCCCGCCGCGAATTCTTCGTGCACTACGACGGAGCGCACCACGTCGGCCGCACCGGCTACGCAATCCCCCGCGCCATTGAGGCGCAGCACCTCGCACAGGGGTGGTCCGGGATCGGCTATCACTTCGTCGTCGACCAGGCCGGCAACATCTACGAGGGCCGAGGCTGGACCCGCACGGGCGCGCACTGCCCCGGCTTCAACGTGTCCGGGATCGGCGTACAGATCGCCGTTGGCGGCGACCAGGAGCCGAGCGAGGCAGCCCTCGCCGCGTGCCGCGCCCTGTACGACGAGGCGTGCCAGCGCACCGGCCGCACCCTCGCCAAGCGCGGCCACCGCGACGGCATCGCCACCCTGTGCCCCGGCCCCCGCCTCTACGCATGGGTACAGGCCGGAATGCCCGCCAAGGGCTACCAGCCGCCCACCGGCGGCACCGCGCCGACGGGCGTCGCCCGCTACCAGGTGACCATCAACGGCCTGTCCTACGGCTACGGCGCCGAGGGCAGCCACGTGACCCGCGTCGGCGAGGCCCTGGTCGCCAAGGGACACGGCGACGCGTACGAGGTCGGCCCCGGCCCCAAGTGGAGCGACGCCGATACGAAGAACTACGCGGCCTATCAGCGCAGTCTCGGATTCAGCGGCGACGACGCCGACGGCGTACCGGGGGAATCCTCGCTCCGGTCCCTGCTCGGCACCCTCCCCGGCAAGACCACCACGGCCAAGCCGAAGCCCAAGCCGAAGCCGCCCGCCTTCCCCGGCCGTAGCGCGTTCGGCCCCGGCAAGCGCAACACCCACGTGACGCGTCTCGGCGAGGCCCTGGTCGCCAAGGGATACGGCCGCTTCTACAAGATCGGCCCCGGCCCGTCCTGGTCCAACGCCGACCGCACCGCCGTACGCGCCTTCCAGCGCGCACAGGGGTGGACCGGCGCCGACGCCGACGGCTACCCCGGCCCGGAGACGTGGCGCCGCCTGGTCGCCTGATCGCTCGACCCCGCCCGGCACCGCGCCGGGCGGGCCCCACCCACCCCGAGAGGCCCCCATGAACCCGAAGAACAAGCGCAGCATCCGTACCGCGCTCCAGACGTTCGCCGCAGTCGTCGCGGTCGTGCCCGCCCTCGCCGCGATCGTCGCCGATTCCAGCGAACTCGCCGCCGCCGCACCGTGGCTGATCGGCGCCGCCGCCACGGCCGCCGCAGTCGCCGGCGTCGTCGCCCGCGCCATGGCACACCCCGCCGTCGAGGCCCTGCTCGACCGGCTCGGTCTCGGCCTGGTCGACGACCACAAGGAGACCACCGCGCCGTGACGACCCAGCCCTCGCCGTCCGACCCGGCAGCGGTCGCACTGGAGTTGGAGCGCATCCGGCGGACGATCGAGGTCGGGTTCACCCGCACCGACGGCGCCCTCGCGCTGCTCGTCCAGCGCCACGACCAGACCGACGAAGCGATCAGGACGCACGCCCGACAGCTCGACGGCCACGACTCCCGCCTCGACGCCGTCGAGCGAGGCGAGACCGAGCGCCAGAAGCGCAACGACGCCAGGCTCGACGCCCTCGAACGGGCCCGCTGGCCGCTCCCGTCCGTAGCCGCCCTGGTCGCCCTGGTCGGCCTCGCCCTGTCCCTCTGGACCTTTGCCACCCGCGCATGAGCAACGCCCCCCGTACGGCCGACTGTGGCCGTACGGGGGGCGTTCCGTGCATCCCGGCGACTACGCCGCGACCAGCTCGCGCGCCTGCTCGTTGAAGTCCGCAACAAGCCGATGCCCGCCGAACGGCTGCATACGCCGCTGTAGATCCTGCACAGCCTCGATCGCTCGCGACGACTTCACCTGCCCAGAGAGCTTGAGCGTCCGCAGACCGGCCGAGTGCGCGGCCTCAAGGTCACCCCGTTGCAGGTGGGACACGGCGAGCGCAGCATGAGACATCGCACCGCGCCGCGCCCGCTTCTGCATCTGGGCATGACCGATCGAGCGGCGCGCGTGCTCCTCCGCCGCCGCAGCGTCGCCCAGGTCACGGAAGGTGTTCGCGTGCTCCCCGTGCAGGTACGCCGGGTCGATGAACTCCGCCCAGTCCGGTTCGGCGTCGAGGTCGACCCGCTCGTACGCCCGTTCCGACTGCACCACGGCGCGCGCCGCCGCCCTCTTGTCGTTGAGCAGCGCCAGCGCCCGCGCCTCAAGGCACCACAAGTCGGCGAGGCACGCCGCCGAGGTCGCCGTCGACAACCCCTGTCGTCCCGCCTGTGCGAGGCGACGCCCCTCGGCCGGGTTGCCGAGCAGCGTCGCTTGATCGGCCATACCGGCGAGGACGTGCGCGCCGAGGGGCGCGTTACGCGACTCCTCCGCGAGGCGTAGCGACTGGATCAAGTAGCGCTGCGCGATGGAGTGCTCGCCGTTGTCGTAAGCCATCCAGCCGAGCAAGTAGGTCTGCTCGGCCGCCGCTTCGCACAGTGCGCGCCGCACGTCGTCGTCATGTGACCGGCGAAGCAGCGGGTACACGTGTTGATTCATGTACTCGGCGAGCACCAGGCGCCCAGACCCGCCGCCCTGGAAAATGTCCATGCGCTGAAACGTGGTGAACATGTTCTTCACCGCGAACACGTCCTCGATCCGGACACGGGGGCCCGGCTCCGGGTCTTCCTGGTCGAGGGTGTTCAACAGCCAGTCCCGCGAGGGACCGACACCGGCAACGGCCGCAAACGGCGCGGCTGCAAGGAACTTTCGACGATCCACGTCGGCTCTCCCGAGGTCGGCAACTACCTCCACGGTAACGGCGAACGAGGGGTCATAGGCGAGGGCCGCATCGGTCGAACTGCCCTCCCCGAGGCCGAGGTCGTACGTCGTCACACGGAATCCGAAGTGGTCCGAGAACACCCCCGCGAGGATGTCGGGGACCGGCGCCCGTGGCTTCTCGCCTTCCAACCAGCACCTAACGCGCGTCGCGTTGGGAGAAACGTTGGGCTGTCCCCACTCTCGCGCCTTGGAATGCACGAGCCGGGCCAGTTCCTTCCGGCTCATGGCCGAGCGTCCGAGCCAGTAGGCAAGCTGATCGTTTGGCGTAGTCATTCCCGCACCTCCGCGAATGGGGCATCGGAAGCGACACCCTTCGACACCCCTTAGGAAGGTACCCCCGGATTCGTGGCCGGTGTTGGTTGGTCGGGCAAACTCATTCGCTCGAAAAGCAGCCGCGGCGCCATGTCGTGACTGCCCGAAGGGGTTAGGCATGACCGAACAACGGCGGGAGTCCCCTCCCTGCTGCGCGCCGCCCTGCGGACCGCCAGCACAGGCGATGTTCCCCACGGGCCCCGAGGCAGCGCACGACGCCCGCGCGTACGTGCGTGAGCTGCTGACCCACAACGGCGAGCAGCAGCTCGCCGATGACCGGCTCGACGACGTTTTACTCATCGTCTCGGAACTGGTGACGAACGCCTACCGGTACGGCACCGAACCGGGCGACTCCGTACTCGTCACCGTGTTGACGACAACCGAGACCGTGCGGGTTGAGGTCGATGACCCGTCGCGCCGCCGGCCGCAGCTGCGGAACGACTCGGACGAACGGGCCCGTGGGCGCGGTCTGCACATCGTTGACGCCCTCGCGGCGCGATGGGACGTGGACGACCGCCCGTTCGGCAAAAAGGTATGGGTGGAGATGGCGCGGTGACCGGCAACAGCATGGGCATTTGTGGCGGCGAGGATGCTGGAAGGGCCCCGACGTTCCGGGCCGTGCCCGGCCCTGGTTTCGTCGCGGGCTGCACGGTGGTGACGTGGTTGAACGGGGGCGCCGAACACATCCCGCCCGTCGCGTACGTCCTGATCGGCCATGCGCCACCACGGCGCTTGAACGAGACGACCGAGACCGTCGAGGACGGCCTGATGGGCATGGTCGACGCGATGCGGCTCCGACCGGCCGTCGAGCGCGTACCGATCACCGGGGCCCGCCTCATCCTGCGGGGCCGGTTCGTACTCCTCGACTACGGCCACCCGGCCTTCACGATGCGCTTACCCCCGACCGGCCCCGAGTGGCGCGCGCACGTGAACGTGGGCGGGCACGTGTGCCTGACGATCGGACTCGACCCGATCCCGCCTGGCGCTGGCCCGGACGCCGTTTCCGCGTACCTTTCGCGCGTGTGCGCGACCGGCCGCGCGTACATGGGCGCAACCACGATTCGGAACCGCTGATGATGTGGGACGGACCGGCCCCGGAACGCCCCGTACCGCCGCCCTTCATGTGGCGGTGCGCGGAGTGCGTTCGGCGGTTGCTGTGCCTCGCGCATGAGTGGGGCGGCCCCTCCGGCTGCTTGTGGGAACAGTTGCAGGTTGCGCGGCACATAGCCGATGCACACCCCGAGAGCGTGCCCTATCAGCACCTCGAAGGTTGCGAGCTGTGCCCGTACTACGCGGGCAGTCAGGGCGCGGACGCTGCCGACATGTGGGCGCAGCACCGGGCGCGCGATCTGTTCATGCCCTCATCGCTCGCCCGCCTGATATAGGCCCCCTTGGCTCCCTGCTGCCGTGATGATCCCCGGCAGCAGGGAAGGGGGTTCCCCGTCGCCGCTGCTGCGGAGCGGTGAACCCAAAGCGGCCCCGGTACCTGTCGCGAGGTACCGGGGCCGCCTGCTCTGCCACATATCCGCAGGTCAGACCGCGAGTGTTTTACCGACACTGCTGCACATGAGGGTCGCAACCCTCTGGTCCCCGTCGATGCCGAGCTCGTCGTGCAGGGCGTGGGCGAGCTGGGTGGCCCGCCGGCCGATCTCGGCGAAGCTGCGCCGTTGCGGCTCGGGCTCTCCGGTCCAGGTCGTGACCTGCGACTTCCCGTGAATGGTCATCCCATGGGTCAGGATGCGGGTGACAGTCAGCGGTACGTCCTGCATGGTGCTGAGCACGGCGTCCTCCCGGTGGGCGCTACGCGGCAGTAAGGGTTCGCTGATTCTGCTCACATACCGCTTGGTATGTCACTACTCCCGGAGGAACGAATCGGTGTCGTCCGGCAAAATCACACCGCCCGGGCAGGCCGGAGAACACTCCCCGTCGCACGGAGTCACCGTGCGAAGTCCGCACGGAGTCACGCCAGAAGTCCGCACGGAGCCGTCGTACGCAGTCGCGCGGGAAATCGTCGTACGGAGCCGACGTACGCAGTCGCGCGGGAAGTCCGTACGGAGCCGTCGTACGGAGCCGTCACCGCACCGGGGCCAGCTCCGGGTCCTGGCGCAGTTTGCCGAGCGCACGGGACACGGCGCTCTTGACCGTGCCCACGGACACCCCCAGTACCTCGGCGGTCTGCGCCTCGCTGAGGTCCTCGTAGTAGCGCAGGACGACCATGGCCCGCTGACGGTCGGGAAGCTTCAGCACGGCACGCCACATGGCGTCGTGCAACGTCTGCTGCTCGGCCGGGTCGGGTCCGGGCACGGTCTCCTGCTCGGGCAGCTCGTCGCAGGCGAACTCGTCGACCTTGCGTTTGCGCCACTGCGAGGTGCGGGTGTTCAGCAGGGCCCTGCGGACGTAGCCGTCGAGCGCCCGGTGGTCCTCGATCCGCTCCCATGCGACGTACGTCTTGGCCAGCGCGGTCTGCAACAGGTCCTCGGCATCGCTGGGATTCGCGGTGAGCGAGCGGGCAGCGCGCAGCAGCACCGGTCCGCGGGCCTTCACGAAGGACGTGAACGACGGGTACGGGACGTACGGCGCCCGCGCACCGTAGGACGACCGTGCGGCAGCCTGGGGGCGAGGGACGGCTTGGGTGCGTGCGGCAGCCTGGGGGCGGGGGACTGCGTACGGGGCGGCGGCAGCGGCTCCCCCGGAGGCGCCCGTGCAGACTGGCGTGGTCATGACTCCACGCTAGGAGCGGGCGCAGCCGGGGGGATCGGCCCCAGGTCCCGAAACCACGTCCGCCTCAGGGTGTAGACCCGGCGCCCCCTCCACCTCCTGAAGGTGGAGGGACCGTCCTCCCGCGCTCAGGGTCGTCCCCGAGGCCGCGGAACCGGCCCACGGCCGTCCCTCACCCGCGGCCCTCACCGCTCCCGGCCCAGCACGAGGCCCGAGGTCGGCACCCCCGTACCGGCCGTGACCAGCGAGGTGGCCGCTCCGGGTATCTGGTTCACCGATGTCCCCCGGATCTGCCGGACCGCCTCCGCGATGCCGTTCATCCCGTGCAGATAGGCCTCGCCCAGCTGGCCGCCGTGGGTGTTCAGGGGCAGCGCGTCCGCAGCCACGAAGTCGGCGGCCTCACCCGGTCCGCAGAACCCGAACTCCTCCAGCTGCATCAGCACGAAGGGGGTGAAATGGTCATACAGGATCGCCACGTCGATGTCGGCGGGGGCCAGGCCGGAGTTGCGCCACAGCTGGCGGGCGACGACGCCCATCTCCGGCAGTCCCGTCAGATCGTCACGGTAGAAGCTCGTCATCTGCTCCTGAGCCCGCCCGGCGCCCTGCGCGGCCGCGACGATCACCGCGGGTGGCTGCCGCAGGTCCCGGGCCCGTTCCGCGCTGGTGACCACGATCGCCTGCCCGCCGTCCGTCTCCTGACAGCAGTCGAGCAGCCGCAGGGGTTCGACGATCCACCGGGAGGCGGCGTGGTCGGCGAGGGTGATCGGCTTCCCGTAGAAGTACGCCGCCGGGTTGTTGGCGGCATGGCGCCGGTCGGTGACCGCGACATGACCGAAGGCCTCCGGCGTCAGCCCGTACGTGTGCAGATAGCGCTGGGCCGCCATGGCCACCCATGAGGCGGGCGTGAGCAGCCCGAAGGGCAGGTTCCAGCCGAGCGCGGTTCCCTCGGCCGTGGGCTCCCGCTGCTGCACCCCGGATCCGAAGCGGCGCCCCGACCGCTCGTTGAACGCCCGGTAGCAGACGACCACATCGGCCACCCCGCAGGCGACGGCGAGGGCCGCCTGCTGGACCGTGGCACAGGCCGCGCCGCCGCCGTAGTGGATGCGCGAGAAGAACGACAGCTCCCCGATGCCCGCCGCCTGCGCGACGGTGATCTCGGGGCTGGTGTCCATGGTGAAGGTGACCAGCCCATCGACGTCGGCGGGCACGAGCCCCGCGTCGTCGAGCGCGGCGTGCACGGCTTCGACGGCCAGTTTGAGCTCGCTGCGGCCGGAATCCTTGGAGAACTCCGTCGCCCCGATCCCGGCCACGGCTGCCTTCCCACCGAGCGAATCCGCCCTGCGCACGCTCATGCGGACTCCTCCGGAACCCCGACGGACACTGCTCCGGCCGCTTCCGGAGCACCGGCGGTCACAGCGGCGGGATCCTCCGGGACGCCGACGGCCTCCGCGCCCGCCGCCCGCACAACACCGACCGCCTCCGCGCCCGCCGCCCGCACAACACCGACCGCCTCCGCGCCCGCCGCCTCCGCAGCACCGACCGTCACCGTGCCGGTGACATGCCTGCCGATCCCGTTGACGCCGACGACCGCCACCTCGGCCGTCCCGTCCTCGGCCACCGAGGTGACCGTGCCGCTCAGCACCATGGTGTCGCCGGGATAGTTGGGGGCGCCGAGCCTGATGGAGACACGTCTGAGCACGGCCGAGGGCCCGAAGTGGTCGGTGACGTACCTTCCGACCAGGCCGTTGGTCGTCAGGATGTTCATGAAGATGTCCGGCGACCCCTTCTCCTTCGCCAGCTCCGCGTCATGGTGCACATCCTGGTAGTCGCGCGAGGCGATCGCGCCCGCCACGATCAGGGTGCGGGTCACCGCGATCTCCAGCGGCGGCAGTTCCTCACCGGTCTTCACTCCGGTCCCTCCTTCACCAGTAGCTCGCCGAGTTCCTGAAGTACCGTGCCGCTGCCGCCGAGATGGGCGTCGAGCTGACGCCCCCAGAGGAAGTGGCGGTGCACGGGATGGTCGAGGTCTGCTCCGGTGCCGCCGTGCAGATGCTGGCCCGCGTGGACGACCCGTCGTCCGGCCTCGGACGCCCACCAAGCGGCGTTGAGCGCCTGCGCCCCGTACGGCAGTCCCTCGTCGTGCCGCCAGGCCGCTTCGTACGCCGTGACGCGTATCGCCTCGGTGTCCATGTACGCGTCGGCGGCCCGCAGCAGCACCGCCTGGTTGGTCGACAGCGGGCGCCCGAACTGCTCGCGTGCGCCGGTGTGCTCGACCGCGCGGGCCAGCGAACCCGCGCATACGCCCGCCTGCACTCCGGCGAACGCGGTCCGGGCTGTGGCCAGCACCTCTTCGTACGCCTCCGGCCCGCCCAGCCGCTCCGCGTACGCCCCGTCCAGCACCAGCCGTCCGGCCGACCACGGGGCCGTGGTCTCCACCGGCTCGGTCACCACGCCGGGCTCCGTGACCCGTACGATCCACAGGCTCCGGTCCTCGGCGGCGACCAGGACATGGGTGGCGTCCCGCAGCCACGGCACCAGCGGGACGCCGCCGCTCAGCCGGCCGCCCGTCACCCCCCGGGTGGTGGCCCCCGGCTCGCCGTCCGGCTCCGCCCGCACGGTGCCGCAGGCCGGAAACGCCCCGACCGCCACCGCCGTACCGTCCCGCAACACCGGCAGCAGACGCTCGCGCTGCTCGTCCGTACCGTGCCCGGCGACAGCCAGGAGCCCGTACGCACAGCTCGCCACGAAGGGGACCTGCGCGGTCGTCCGGCCCTGCTCCTCCGCCAGCAGCACCAGTCCGAGCAGCCCGGTCTCCTCGACTGCGCCCGGCAGGCCGGCCACGCAGAGTTCCTTCCAGAGCTCGGCATCCGTACCGCTGCCCGCCGCGGCCAAACGGTCGTGCGTCGACAGATCGCCGAAGATCCGGGCAGCGAGCCCCTGCGCCGCCGCCTGTTCCTCGCTCAGTGTGAAATCCATGTCAGCCCTCGCTCCCCCGGAAGACCGGCAGCACCAACTCGGGGTCCGTACGCAGGAATTCCAGCCGGACCGGCATTCCCACCCGCACCTTGTCGCAGGGCACCCCGACGACATTGCTGACCATCCGGACCCCTTCCGCGAGCTCGATCAGCGCCACCGCGTAGGGGCCGCCCTCGCCGTTGTCGCTGAACGCGGGGAAAGGTGGGTGATGCATCACGACATGGCTGAAGACAGTGCCCTCGCCCGCCGCCTCCACCGTGTCCCACTCGGGCGACCCGCAGGCATTGCATCCGGGCAGCCAGGGAAAGCGCAGGGTGCCGCAGGCGGTGCAGCGCTGGATCAGCAGCCGGTGGGCGGCGACGCCCTCCCAGAATCCGGCGTTGTCCCGGTTGATCACGGGCCGGGACCGCAACTTCCTCACGGGGTCCACCGCCGGCACAGGCCCGGGCCGCGGCTTGCCTGTCGCGGGTTCCGCCGCCGGTTCCGGCTGCGGCTTGGCCTTCGCGGGGTCCACCGCCGACTCCGGCTGCGACTGGGCCTTCGCGGGGTCCGCCATCGTCTCCGGCTGCGACTGAGCCTTCGCCGGGCGGTACTTGAGGATCCGGAACCGGTGCGTCCCGGCGGGTTCACCCTGCGCTCGGACGTCCATGCGCGTGGTGAGGAAGTAGCCCATCCCCAGCTTCGTCGTCTTGCGCTCCGACACCGCCTCAATCACCGCGTCGAAGGTGATCCGGTCCCCGGGCCGCAGAGGACGCAAGTACTCCTGCTCGCAGTCGGTCGCGACCACGGAGGTGTAACCAGCTCCGTCGAGAAGGCCGAACAGCTCGTCGTAGGCCCCGCTCCGGTCTGTGTGACCCGCCAGCCCGCCCATCGTCCACACCTGGAGCATCGTCGGCGGGGCGACGGCGCCGGGGGCGGCATAAGCGGGATGCGTGTCCCCCATCGCCTCGCACCAGTGCCTGATCATCGGCTCGTTGACCAGGTCCTTCCCGACACCCGATGTGGCCGCCGCCCGGCCTTCGTACACCCTGAGCCGCTCGTACAAGTCGTCCCGCACACCCTGCCCGGCTGTCACCGCTTCCTCCTCTTCATGCCGAGCCGCATCGTCGCGACGATCTCCCGCTGCACCTCGCTCACCCCGCCCCCGAAGGTGTTGATCTGTGCCGCCCTGTTCATGCGCTCCAGCTCCCCGTCCCCGAAGGCGCCGGGCGAACCGCCCCGGATCATTCCGGTGTCTCCCGTGATCTCCTGGCACATCCGATACACCTCTACGGCGCTCTCGGTTCCGGCGAACTTCACGCCGCTCGCGTCACCGGGAGCCAGCGCTCCCGCTCCCACGTCCCCCACCAGGCGCCAGTTGAGCAGGCGTGTCGCCGCCAGCCGGGCATGTGCCTCGGCCAGCCGCGAACGGACCCACGGTTCGTCGGCCGGCCGCCGCCCGGTCACGGGGTCGGGGGTCCGGGCGAATCCGAGCGCCGCTTCGTAGCAGTCCTCGGCCTGCATACCGATCGCGGCGAGCGCCACCCGCTCGTGGTTCAGCTGGTTGGTGATCAGCCCCCAGCCGCCGTTCTCCTCGCCGACCAGCGCGGACGCGGGCACTCGCACACCGTCGTAGTACGTGGCGGTCGTGGTCAGCCCGCCCACGGTCTCGATGGGTGTCCAGGAGAAACCGGGCGCGTCCGTCGGCACGAGCACGATCGAGATGCCCCGGTGCTTGGGCACATCCGGATCCGTACGGCAGGCGAGCCAGATCCAGTCCGCGTTCTGCGCGTTGCTGGTGAAGATCTTCTGCCCGTCGATGACCCAGGAGTCGCCGTCGCGTACGGCCCTGGTGCGCAGAGCGGCAAGATCGGTACCGGCCTCCGGCTCGCTGTAGCCGATGGCGAAGACGAGCTCACCGGCCAGGATGCGTGGCAGGAAGTACGCCTTCTGCTCATCGGTCCCGTATTTCATGAGCGTGGGACCGACCGTGTTGAGGGTGACCATGGAGACCGGGGCACCGGCCCGGTAAGCCTCGTCGAAGAACACGAACTGCTCGTCCGCGCCCCGCCCCTGCCCCCCGTACTCGACGGGCCAGCCGAGACCGAGCATCCCGTCGGCCCCGATACGGCGCAGCAACCTCCTTTGCACGTCCGCGCCCGCGTCCGCGTCCTGTGGGGTTGGGCCGGCATGTCCGCCGCCCCCGGGCATCACATCACCGAAGTAGGAGCGGAGTTCGGCGCGCAGCTCCAGCTGGCGCTCGGTCGGGGCCAGACGCACGGCGGCAGCCTCCCGGAAACAGGCATGGGGATCAGGGTTTCTGACTGTCCGTCAGATTCCATTCGGCTGTCAAGGCACCGAACAACCCAAGCCATCCCGTTTCCCCACCCGACCCACCCCTCGGCCTGCCCTGGCCCACCCCGCCCTGGAGAGCGAACGGCCTGCGTACCGCCACCGCAGTGGCCGCACGCAGGACGTCGCTCCCCCCGTCGCGGCCCGACCCCCCGATCGGGCCGCGACAGACCCCGGCTCACCAGAGAGGAGTGAAATTCACCGCCACATCATGGCTGGACCGGTCGATCACCGTGAACGCCGAGCCGTTCACCTGGGCGGAGTCGCTCTGGTTCGATGCCCCGGCACCAACGGCCTGCTGCTGCGAGGTGGATGAATTGCCGAAGTCGACCCCACCGACTCCACTGCCGCCGATCGTCGCCACGCCCGCATTCGATCCGTCACTCCCGATCGCCCCGCTGTCGGCCTGGCCCACACCACCGAAGAGCGCGGCAACAAGAGGCACCGCGGCAACAACGGCGAGAGCGCGAGCGGTGCGGATGCTTGCCATGCCTATTCCTCCAGAAACCGCAAGTAAGGCTGAATCCGGGCCAGTTGACCGACCTGGTCGACCTCCTCGGTGATGGTCACGACGTCGCAGATCAGAACTGCCCAGCACCCCACCGGCGAACCACCCGCACTTTCCGATTCCCTCGCAAGCATGAGGCAGCGAAGATAAACCCCCAGACATCACAAACCCCCAGGTCACCACATGCCCACCGGAAAACCCCGCACCCCACGGGGGAAGAAGCGTTCCGCCACCACCCACCCGGCCACCCCCTCGGAGCGCCCCCCTTCCATTATTCGAACGTTAGTACGAACATAGAACCATGGCCACCACCGACCGGCGATCCACCACCCTGGCCCTGGCCCATGCGCTCGCCGCCGCGGAGCACGGGCTGCCCGTCATCCCGCTGTCCGCCGGCAAACTCCCCGCCCTGCGCTCGCCGCACCGCGGCGAGACCCACTCGTCCGGCGGCTGCCGGGGCGCCTGCGGCATGCCCGGGCACGGCATCCACGACGCCACCACCGACCCCGCCGCTGTACGCGCCCTCTTCGCCGCCGCGCCTTGGGCCACCGGCTACGGCATCGCGTGCGGACGCGCCCCGCACCACCTCATCGGCATCGACCTGGACATCGACACCACCGGCCGGAACGACTCCGTGGCGGCGCTGCGACACCTCGCCCTGGAGCACCTGTTCACCATCCCGCCGACCGTCACGGTGCTCACCCCGAGCGGCGGCCGCCACCTCTGGCTGTCCGGCCCGGCCGGTGTACCCGTGCCCAACTCCGCCGGCCGGCTCGCCCCCGGCATCGACATCCGAGGCACCGGCGGCTACCTGGTCGGGCCCGGCTCGGTCACCGTCCACGGCACCTACCGCCTCGTACCAGGCACCGGCACCCTGCCACCCGCGCCCTGCCCGGACGCCCTCCTCCACCTGCTGACACCCCCCGCACGCCCCCAACCCCACCGAAACCACCCCGACGACCGGGGCCGGGGCCTGGTCAGGTTCGTTCTGGCGGCGGACGAGGGCCAGCGCAACACCAGACTCTTCTGGGCGGCCTGCCGCGCCTACGAACAGGGCTTCGGCGACGTGTTGGCCGCCGACCTCACCCGGGCCGCCGTCCGCACCGGCCTCCCCGCACACGAGGCCCGCGCCACCATCGCCTCCGCCGCCCGCCTCGCCACCACCCGCTGACCGAGCCCGCTGACCGCTCACCGGGCGGCAGCTCCCGGACATCGCGATGTGTCACGGCCGCTGCTGCGGCGGCGGGACGGACGAAGGACGGGGCCCAACCTGGCAGGTACGTGGGGCGCGATCACCGCCGGCGCCGGCTCGGACCGCCACCGGGTCCTGGAGCTGCGACCTCGACCCGGTGCCGTCACCCGTACCGTCCGCACCCGACCGTGCGAAAACCGGCGGGGAAGCCCGGCGGCCCGGGCGCCTACGCCACCGGACAGTGCACTACCTGATCGTTCAGGAGAACAAGGCGCCCACCACTATTGCGCCGTAATGCACGCATTGGTGCCATCGCTTGCAGTAGCGCTTCGCCCGCCAGAGCGAACGCCGCGTGAATTGCTTCTCGCACCACACGCACTTACGAGTCTTCCCATCCCCCATGGTCACGACCCTATCGGCCGCCGCCGATGCCACCTCTCAGCCACCTGATCGTCGCGACCGGCCGGGCGCCGTGCCGAATGGTCACCCCTCCTGTTCGAGTGCCCGAGCCGGCGTGCGGTGGTCATCACGCCGTGCCGATCGGCTGCCCATGTGCCGTGCGCGGCGCGGAGATACACGCCCAACCGTGGCCCCGGCATGCCCCTTCCCGTGCCCGATCGACCGGGAAGACAAAGCGAACAGCGGTGCCCGGCAGGGGCCGGGCATGGCAACGGCCCCCGACCATACGTACTGGTCGAGGGCCGTTCGCCTGCGGTGGGTGTGGGATTTGAACCCACGGTGACATCGCTGCCACGACGGTTTTCAAGAGAGTGCTGTGGAAGCGTCCCCACTGTGGCTGACCTGGTCCTTACCTGCTCTCCGGGGCATACTCCGGCTCGGGTGGTCCACGCCTGGTCCACTGGGTCGGTTCGGCGCTACCCTTCGGCCTGCAAGATCAACATCCGCGCCAGATGAGGAGCCACCTCCGCAGCGCCAGCCCCAAGGGCTGCCAGAGTGACTGACTCATCGGGTTCGGTCCGCAGCGGGCGACCCGAACGTCCAAAGCCCAGGGGCCTCGACATCTGACGGGACCGCGTCGGGTCAAAGGTGTCTACGCTCAAGAGCGCCCCGATCGACACGCCGGCCGCCAGTACGACACGGTCCGCCTGGACGATATTGAGCGCCCCGGAAAACCTCAACAGGTCAGCAATCTGATGAGGCAACCCATCGGGATCCAAGATCGCGCCAGAGCCGTCTCGGGGCAACGAAGCCCGGGTGGAGAGCTGCCCAGTCTTGTAGAGACGGCACTCCAGTAGTTCGCCCCGCTGAGGCTTGTCCCACGGCCGTTGCCGACTGACGGGAAGACTGACGGCCACGTACTCATCAGACCTGATCGGGTTCAGCGCTACCTCGCTCCCGATCACCCGGGCAAGGGCATTGACCGCCGACCTGGTGGCGCGAGGAGCGCTGGGGTCCAAAGAGCGGCTCGTGCAAGCGCGCGACGAGCACAACAGCAGATTTCCACGCCTGCACCGCATCCGGCTGCATCGCCTATGGGTGATGCTCCACGTCGCTATTGCGCTCTACGGCGCGGCCCTCTTCTGCGTGTGTGTGGTTGTGGCTTGAGGGCAGGGACGCGAAGGGGTACGGGGCAGCAGGACTCATCGGCAGACGAGCATGCCGCCGAGACAAGTGACGCGGAAAGAGCCCTCTGCCTGGATGGTCTCGTTGACCCGCTCTCGCGCGCGCTCGATCGTCTCCCGGAAGGGGACGCCCATCTTGTCCGCCCAGGCTTCGTACGAGGCCAAGTGCGCGACGACTGGTTCAGCGTCGGTCACCTCGATCACTCCTGGCAGGGGGATCGTACGGATCTCGCTGAAGACCGCACCGAGGATCGCGGGCGCGTCCTCCAGGGTGAAGCGAGCAGAGAGCTGCACTCGGGCCGGGCCCTCCTGGATGCCCAGCACATCGCCCGCGGCCTGGCGCCAAAGGTGCTCCAGCTCCAGCTTGTCGGTCCTGCTGTTGGTGGAGACGATCGCGATTCCGCCGGGCGCCAGTACACGGCCCAGCTCCCGCACGGCCTGGGCCTGGTCCTCGACGTGGTACAGCATGTGGAGCGCAAGGACCGCACCAAGGACTCCATCGGTAATGGGGAGCTGTTGGACGTCCGCCACGAGAGCCCCCGGAATGGCACCGAGGATGCCGTGCGACACATCCATGGGAAGCACCACCAGGTCGGGACGGTCCTCCCGCAGCCGGGCGACGAACTTCCCGTTTCCGCACCCCACGTCCGCGACCGCACCGCGCACGCCGGCCAGTTCGTTCACAACGATGCCCGGCAGGTCGTGGCTGGGAGTCTGCCACTGGTAGAGGGATTGGCGGGCGGCCAGGTGCTGACCCGTGCCGTACGCCTTGGTGGAAAGGAGGCTGCGGTCGGTGACCAAATGATCAGGCGTGGGTTGGACGGTCATCGGGGCTCCGTGGGGTTGCTGGCGAGAGCGGGCCGGACGGTCACCTCGTGGATGTGCGCGCGGAGATCGACTGCCGACTGTGCGCCACGGTACGGCTCGCTTCCGAGGAGCGCGGCTAGATTGCGGAGCCTGATGGTGATGCTCGCCGTGAACACCTCGGCGGTGAACACCTCCGAGAGCTTCGCACCGGCTCTCTCAACCTGGCCGCTCGCAAGATAGGCCGTGGCCAGGTCCAGGTGGGCGGCTTGTAGATCGCCGGGGGAACGGTCGCCCTCTGGCCCGGCGTGGTACAGCTCCACGGCACGATTGGAAGCGCCTATGGCGTGCCGGGTCTGCTCATCGCCCCCGACGGCCAACAGGGTGGTACCGGCGTAGGCCCACTGCTTGGCCTCGGGAAACGAGAAGACCCCGGGCAACTCGTCGGGCTCCGCAGCGCTCCGTGCCTCGTGTGCCAACGCGAGTACCCGCAGCGCGCTGCGATTGTTCCCTTCGGCCGCACGGGCACGGGCCTCCAAGCTCAGCAGCCGGGCCTTGATCGTGCCCGTGCCGGGACCTCGACCCTCGCTATGCCCGGCCTGTGCAAGGTCTCCCGCCCGCCGGTAGTCCCCCGCCCAGTAGGCGGCCAGTGACTGGAACGACCGTGCCCATGCGCGTAACGATGAGTGCTCCGAGATCTCCGCGCACTGCACCACGGCGCGGGCATGCGTAGCCGCGGCGGAACGGTCTCCCAAGTCCAGCGACACATGCGCCGCGAGACCGGATAACCACCCCGCGACCACGTAGAGGTGACGGGTCTGGCTGGGATGCTGGCGGCCCTCCAGCAACCGGAACACCGCACCCCGAGCCGTGCGAATCTCCGGGATCAAGAGAGGCAGAGGCCGGCTGACGAAGTCCCGGGCGAGTCGTTCAACGTCAGCGTCGAACTGCTCCAGTACGAGCGCGTTGACGTTGGTCTCAGCCGCGTGGCGAGCCAGCCGGGCAGACAGCTCCGTGTCGGCGGCCAGGGATCGGACATCACCAAACGGAGCCTCTTCGACCGGCCTCTCATCCGGTGCGGCGGACCCCTTCGGGTACAGGCCCAGCTCCTCTTCGCTGGCGACCTGGAACACCGCGCACAAGGCGGCCCTGTAGTCACCGGAAGGCCACGTGATGGCTCCTCGCTCAAGGCGGGAGACCCAATTCGCATCAAGCTCCGGATCGCGCCCGGTGGCTGCCTGAACCTGAGCGCACACGCGCTCGGCGACCTGGGTCTGAGTCCATCGCTGGGAGTTTCTGTGTCTGCGAAGAGCTTCGTTCGCCATCATCCCGCCGTCCGCTGGTCGAGCCGGGCGCCGAAATCGTAGCCGGAATCTGCCTTCAGAGTGCCTACAACGTGCCTAGTGGAATGCCCTGTTGGGGGCTTAGCCAGCGGAGTTGACTGGTCTCAGCCGCCCGAAGAGGCGGCCTCCCCCTCGCAGCGGGTCGCAGGGCCGTCCGCAACGTCACACCTGCGGCCCGCTGCGTCCCCGGAGTGCAGTGCCCGACCTAGACCGAGGAGAGGCGCAGTGTCCACCAAGAGCCGTAATCGTCAGCGTCAGACCGTGCCCGGCTGGGTCAGCGAGGGCAGCCGCATCCGCGACCCGCTGAACGGCCGCACCGGCATCGTCCAGTTCATCGGCGAATTCGAGGACCCCAAGTCCCGCGTCGTCATGCAGAACGCCGTCTTCGTCCGGCCGGAGGGCGGTGGGGTGGAGTGGGTCGTCGAGGACCCTTTCAGCCTGGAACGCGGCTGACCGCACGCGCCCCGCGGGGTTGGCGTCAACAGCTCGCAGTCCTCCTGTACGCCGTCGCCGTCAGCGTCCTGGTGATCACCCTGGCCGTAGCCGGAAGCCCCGGGAGCTGACTCACAGACTTCCCGCCGGGACCCCGGCGGGATCCATCGAGATCAGGAAGGAGTACGGAATGAACGAGAACGCTCCCACCGAGCAGAACAGTGGCCTGCTGATCGGTGTTCGCCGCATCGCGGCGGCCCGCTCGCGTGCCGAGGAAGCTTCGGACAACACCGGCGGCAAGTCGGACATGAACGACACCTGATCGACCGAGGAGACCCACGGTGATTGATTCCGCATCGTGGGCCGAGCGTCTGGGCGGGGACACGTTCCTCGCCCAGACGTGCTTCCGGGCCCACAAAGTGATCCGCTCCAACGGCAACGCGTCCCCCTCGCCACTGAACTGGGGCGACCTCAACGAGATCGTGGCCGCTCACCGGCTCGAACCGCCCCGGATGCGGCTCTCGCGTGCCAGGGAGGCTGTCCCGGCCACCGCGTACTCCATCCTCCGGACGAACCGGCGCGGGGTGTCCTGGTACCAGCCCCAGCCTGCCGACTTCCACGCCCGGCTCGCCGAGGGCGCGTCCCTCGTCATCGACGCGATCGACCAGATCCACCCGCCCGTCCGGGAAGCCGCGGCCGGCCTGGAACGGTTCTTCCGCACCCCCGTGCAGGTCAACGCGTACGCCTCGTGGACCGCAGAGGAAGGCTTCGGCACCCACTGGGACGACCACGACGTCGTAGTGCTCCAACTCGAAGGCTCTAAGCGGTGGAAGATCTACGGCCCCACCCGGCAGGCCCCTGCCTGGCGCGACGTAGAAGCCCCGGAGGCCCCGACTGGCGACCCGATCGCGGACGTCGTGCTGAGCCCCGGCGACCTGCTCTATCTGCCGCGCGGCTGGTGGCACGCCGTGAGCGCCGACCAGGGCACCGCCTCACTGCACCTCACCTTCGGACTCGCCACGCAGACCGGCGCCGAGTTCCTGGGCTGGTTGTGCGACGACCTGCGGGCTGGCGTGACCGTCCGGGCGGACGTACCGCGTTTCGGCACCCCGGAGGAGCGGGCGGACTACCTGGCTGCCGTGCGGAAGGACGTGCTGGCCGCCCTGGACGATCCTGCGATTCTGGACCGCTGGGAAACGTCCCTGGACACGACGCACCCCGGCCGCCCGCGCCTGTCACTGCCCCACCTCACCGGCGTTCCTGCTGAACCCGGCATAACCGTCCAGGCCACGGTGCCCCGCGCCCGGATCGACCAGGACGACCAGGCCGTGACCTTCGCCGGGACAGGGAAGGAGTGGACCTTCGCCCTCCCCGTCGCCCCGGTCCTCCGCCTCCTGGCTGGTGGATCGCCGGCCACCCTGGCGGACCTCTCCGCGGAGTCGCATCTCACCCTCGTACAGGTGGCGAAAGTCGTCTCCGCGCTGGTTGCCGGTCAAGCCGTCGCCGTGGTCGGGGGCTCCTCGTGACCGCTTCCCTGGGACTGGGGACGTACCGCGTGCGCGCCGTCGAACAGGCCGCTCGCACCGCGTGCGCCGACGGGCTTGTGTGGATCGACACCGCCCCGAACTACGGCAGTGCCCAACAGGCGCTCGGCCCCGTCATCGCCGACCATCCACGCGCCATGGTGGCGACGAAGACGGGCTTCTTCACGCCGGATGAGGGCGCGGCTGCTCTTCGGGCCGGGGTCCTCACTGCCGCCCAGGTCCGGGCCGGACACAGCCTCGACCCCGGCTTCGTCCGCTGGCAGACGGAAAGGTCCCTGGCCGCTCTCGGCCGGATCGACCTCGTATTCGTCCACAACCCGGAGCACGCCGGCCTCAGTCCCACGGAGCTGCATCCGGCGCTGCGTGATGTGTTCGCGGTGCTGGACGAGTCCGCTGCTGCGGGCAGGATCGGCGGATACGGCGTGGCCACCTGGTCGGGCTTCCAGCACGACGCCTTCTCGGTGTCCGAACTCCTGGGCCTGGCCATCGAGGCCGCTGGTTCGGGTGAACATCATCTGCGGGCCGTCCAACAACCGGTCAGCCTCGTCATGGCCAGGCCGATCGCCCTGGCCCTCGACGGCAGAGGCCCCCTCGTGCTGGCCCGGGCAGCGGGCCTGATCACCTTCGGCTCCTCGCCCCTGCACGGCGGAGAGCTGCCCGGCCTCGTCACGCCCGAACTCGCAGAGTTCATCCGCCCGGGCGCCTCGCCGGGCGCCGCCTGTCTCCTAGCTGCGGCCTCCTGCCCGAGCCTGGACGTGGTACTGCTGTCTGCTGGCTCCGCCCACCATTGGGCCGCCGCGAAAGCCACCACTGCCGCCCCGCTCGATCCGGGCCACCTCAGGAAGGTCACCGATGTACTCGCCCAAGGATGAGACCACCAGGGCACGCATGGAGGACGCCCTGGCCCACGCCGCTGCACGCCTGTCCACCACGACGGCGGGGGCGCCGGCCTGGGGATGGCTAGGCCGCACCATCGGCAGCCGCACCGCGGGCGGCCACTGGCTCCGCGTCCACTGCGGAGAGGCAGCCAAGACCCCCGCCACCCGGAACGAGGGGATCGCCCTCGCCGAGGAACGGGTGTCCGACAAGGTGTCCCGCCCGCACCTCCACGACCTGTACCGCTGGGACGGCGGCGAGTACGTCTTCGAGGCGGAGTTGATCGACTACATCGCCCAGCCCGTCATCTCTCCGGAAACGCCCGACCTCACTGCGGATCCGGGCCTGCCGGACTCCTGGTGGACGACCCTGCGGGAGAGCCTGGACGCTCTCAGCACCGCCGAACCGCCCCGCGAGACCATCCGCCAGTCCTGGGCCGACCGGGTCTTCCCTGAGTTCCTGGGGATCCCCGCCCCGGCCATCACCGAACGCATCACCGGGCACGCCGACCTCCAGTGGGCCAACCTCACCCACGACCCCCTCGTCATCCTGGACTGGGAGCGCTGGGGCGCCGTCCCCGTCGGCTACGACCCCGCGATGCTCTACGTGAACAGCCTCCGCGTCCCCGCCATCGCCGACCGCATCCACACCGAGTTCGCCCACGTCCTCGACACCCCCGCCGGCCGGATCGGCGAACAGGTCGCCCTCGCCGAGATGCTCCAGGCCGTTGGCCGAGGCTGGTACGTCGAGCTGGCACCGCTCCTGCGCCGACGCGCGGAAGACCTGACGGGGGTCCGCCCTCCGGCCCCGTCCCGCGCCTGATCGGCGCCTCCTGCACGAGCCCCAGCGCCCCTCTCGCGCTGGGGCTCGCGTGCGCCCAACTCCCGCCCGGCCTCTGATGTTTGGCGATGACTGCTGCGCAGATCAGCGCGGTCGGCCGGAGCGGCTTTGGCCGGTGTCCTGTTCGGGTTGGGGTCGGGCATGTTCAGGGGGCCGTACGCTGGCCGGCAACTCGGGCAGGCTTTGATCCTGCCCGGAATTTGATCGAGTGGCCCCCTGGACTTGCCCGACGCGGGCCCCGAGCCGAACAGGTGGGTAAAGCCGTGGAGGCCGGCCGCCCCGGCCACGTCTGGTTGAAGGGCAATCCGCGGTGACCCGCGCGGGCCTGGCGTACGTCCCGCTGCTGTCGGCCGTGCTCGCCGTGGGCAGCTGGCGGGGTTTTTCACGGGTCTGGCTGCCCGCTCCTCGGGCTTTGCGGCGCGAGTGGGCGGGGGCCGTCGCGGGCGGTGGCGGAGACATGGAGCCAGCGGCGGCCTTGGGCCGCCGCGCCGCGCGGCCCGCGCCAGCGGGCCGCCTTGATCCAGTAAATCCAGTAAAGAAACTTTGGACAGCTCACCCCTTCGGCCGCCCGGCCTGTGAGGAGTGGGCTGTTTTGTCATGCAATGCGAGGTCTATTAGCAAAATCGCCCCTTAATCGATATTGGGGCAGTCTGTTCGCGGAATCGCCGTCCTCTATCCACAGGTTCGGGCTGCCAACCTGCCTCTCACATGGAGTTGTCCACAGGCGAGAGGAGCGTGGCATGGCCGCTCGGGGGAGCTGTCCGCTTTGGCTGGTTGCGTGCGATCGCACCGGAAATCCCGGAGCGAAAGGGCAGGGGAGGCGCACGATGCAGGCCAACATGACTGGCCGTCACGCGGTCGGGGATATGGCATGTACATGCCTCTAGCAAAGGGTGGGGCGCAACACAGCAGCCCATCCCCGGTTGGCGAAACCGGTGCTTATCTGGATCCACGTCTTCACCAAACCGTGCAGCCGGCCCCAGAGAGAGAAGAAATGCAATGCAAATCACCCGCCTCGACTGAGCCTTTTCCAACCTCAGGTTGAGGCGTGGTGAAGGACGACGACGACCTTCACGATGTCGGTGATCCGGTTGGTGCTGCAGCGGAGCTTCCGCAGAAGGCGCCAGCCCTTCAGGGCGGCCATGGCCTGTTCGCCGAGGCAG
>NZ_JBVHOQ010000042.1:0-67295 GCF_055568375.1 Streptomyces sp. NPDC026062 | reverse complement strand
ATCAGCGCATAGCGGCCGGTGCCGAACTGCGCCGACTCCTGCTGCTTGAACACCTCGTCGACCTTGGCCTGGATACCGGGCGTCGACGGGTCGAAGACCAGGACGTTCGGTCCGAGGTCACCGCCCCCGGGGATCTGTGTACCGCCGCCGGTGGTGCCGAACACCTGGAACTCCCAGAGCGAGTAACCGTACTGGGTGGCCCGGGTGGTTCCGGTCAGCCGGACGTAGCGGGCGTTCCCGGAGACAGTCAGCGTCTCGGTGCCGCCGGGGCCCGTGGTGGTCGAGTAGGCGGTGCTCCACGTGGTGTCGTCCGTGGAGAACTCGATCCGGTAGCTCTTGGCGTACGCGGTCTCCCACTTCAGCACGATCTGGCTGACCGAGGCGGCGGAGCCCAGGTCGACCTTGATCCACTGGGGGTCGGAGGCGGCGCTCGACCAGCGGGTGCCGTTGTCGCCGTCCACGGCGGACGTGGCGGGGGTGCCGTAGTTCTCCTGGCTGGAGGCGGTCACCGTCCTGCCCTGCGAGAGCAGCGAGGATGCCGCGTCCGCCGAGGTGGACGGCACGAAGGCCAGGAGCGAGACGACAAGACCGGCAACGGCGGTCAGTACACCGGCGCGTCTTCTTCCGGTCGATGACGCGGGTCTGCGGAACAAGGGGGGTACGTACATGGGGGCTTGTCTCCTGAGTCGCGGTACGGGTGCACGACACGAAGCCGGAGAGCGCTCTCTCCGGCCGATGGGGATACTTCTCTCTCCCGTCCCCGTGCGTCAATAGGTGTGCAACACCGGCTTCACCAAGCGTTGTTGAGAACAACAACCGGCGGCTGATACATCCCTATTGACCTCCTTGCCGCCATCTTGAGGCTTTCCCCTCGGCGAAACTGACGGGTCGTTGGTTCAGATGGTGACGTAGTGGCTGAGGGGGGCGAGGAGAGAGCGGTACACCGTTGCCCCAGCAACCGGACCGCCTCCGGAAATTGGTGCGCGGGGCCGGGGGACGCGCGCGCCGGAAACCGCTGCGCCGGTTACCGGACATGTTGACGACACGCGGGGGACAGCGGACGCGGCTGCTCGCTATCCTCCGGGCATGAGCCGTGAACGTGGCACGCGTGGCGTCCTTGACCAGGCGCGACGGGGTTCCGGGTGAACGAGGACATGGGCCCTGTTCCGGTGGACGCCCGTACCTCCGAGGTGTGGCGGTCGTTCGGTGCCCGGTTGCGCCAGTGGCGCAGACGGGCCGGGCTGACGCAGGCCCAAGTAGGTGCCCGGGTCGGCTACGACCACACCGCCATCAGCAGACTTGAGTGCGGCAGCCGCAGGACCCCGCTGCCGCTGGCTCGGCGACTGGACGAACTGCTCGCGGCGGAGGGCGAGTTGCTGGCAGCCTGCGAGGCGGCCGAGGAACAGGAGCGGGCAGGAGGTGAGCGGGGAGCCCCGGCCACCCCACGCGGCGGGCCGTTGCCCGGGGAGCCCGCGGGCGGAGCACTGCCGGCGATGCTGCCACCGGGGACCGCGCTGCCCGCCCGACTGCCCGCCTATGGACTGGTCTGCCCGGCTCATGGCCGGGAGGGCTGCTCGGTCCCCGCGCTCACGGACGTCATCGGCCTGCACGCGGACTTCTGCGCACTGGGCCCGGACACACACTCACGCCCTGCCCTGGACAACGACACCGTGCACGCGCTGACGGCCCTGCTCGCGGTCTGCCTGCGCGCCGACGAGGAACGCGCCTGGCCGGGAGCGACCGCCGTCGTCGAACGCACGCTGCACGCCATGCTCCGCTGGATGGCGCTTCCGGAGGCGTCGTACCAGCGGCAACTGGCCCCGCTCGCGGCCGAGTACGCGCAGTCGGCCGGCTGTCTGCGGCTGCTCTGGGGCCGGAACGGGACCGCGATGGCCTGGCTCGACCGCTCGCTGCTGTGGGCCGCCCTGGCAGGTCACGTCGGGACGCAGGTCGCGGCTCTCAGCGATATGAGCACCCTGGCCCGGCTGGAGGGCGACGGACCGTCGGCGCTCGCCTACGGCGGGGCGATCGGCCAGGCCGCGGAGGGCCGGCGCTGGGCGGGAGCCATGAGCGATCTGTACCAGGCGCGCGGTCACGCGGTCCGAGGCGATGCGGACCGGACCCTCAAGCACATCGACCGGGCCCGGTCGCAGATGGACCGGGCGGGCGAAGGTGAGGAGACGGAGGCGCCCTGGCTCTCCGTCGCCTCCGTTCCCCTGCGTGTGGAGTCCGGAGCGGCAGGTGCGCTGCGCGATCTCGCCGCGGCCACCGGCGACCGCCGTTTCGCTCTCCGGTCCGTCGACGCGGCACGCACGGCGCTCGGCCTGCTGCCGTCCGGCATGCACTCCGCGCGGATGCTGTTCCTGACCCGGATGGCCGACGCCCACGCGTGCGCCGGCGATCCGGAGGCGGCTCAAGCCGTGGCGGGCCCGGTCCTGGACACCACCGAGGTCAATCCGTCGACACTGCTCGGTCAGGAACTGCGCGGTCTCCACGCCAGACTGGCATCCCGGTCCGGCGGAAGCCCCGAGTCGGACGACTTCGTCAGCAGACTGGCGGCGGTGGTTCGCTGAGCGGCCGGGGGACCTGCCGGAGGACCGTTCCGGCAGGCCGGATCATGCGGCTCCGGCGCCCGGGCCGGGGCCGCCGACCACGCTGACGCCGCGGCGTGCCGCCGCGCCGATGGACGCCCGGGGCGCTGCGCGCATCGGAGGGCGGGGCGTGTGGACCACGCCCCGCCCCCGCGGCATTCGCGGCGGATCAGCTCACGTCGAGTGCCACGTCGTCCACGACGAAGCTGGTCTGCAGGTAGGCGTCCTCCTTACTGGTGAAGCCCAGCGTCACCGTCTGCCCCGCGGCGGAGCCGACGTCGAAGGACTGCTGGACATAGCCGCTGCTCGCGTCGAGATTCGAGTAGGTCGCCAGCGTCCGGGAACCCAGCTTCACGGTGAACGTGTCGTAGGCGGTCGCATCGGCGGCCGACTCGTCGGTGTCGGTGCGCAGATAGAACGACAGCCGGTACGTCGCACAGCCCGCCGGAACCGTCAGTGACTGGGTGGCGGTGTCGCTGTGGGTGCTGCCCCAGCCGCCGAACCAGGCCTGGTAGGCGCCGCTGTGCGCGGGCTTCTCGGAGGTCCGGTTGTTGATGATCCCGTCCGACTGGGTCCACGGTGCCGTGCCGTTCTCGAAGCCGCCGTTGGCGACGACCTGCCGCGCCTGGCAGAGGCCGCCTCCGCCGACGACCAGCGAGAACGTGGTGGTGTGGGTGGCGGTGCCCGTCCCGGTCACGGTGAGGGTGTACGTACCCGCGGTGGTCTGGGCCCCGGCGGATACGGTCATCGTGGACGAGGAGCCCGACTGCACCGAGGACGGGGCGAAGGAGACGGTGACCCCGCTGGGCGCACCGGATGCGGTGAGCCGGACCGTCTGCGCGGAACCACCGGTGGTGGCCGTGGACACGGCGGCCGTGACGGATGCGCCCGGCTGGACGCTGCCGGACGCCGGGTTCACCGAGACGGAGAAGTCGTCTGCGGGCGCGGTGGTGCCGACAGCGGTCTTCCACACCGTGTAGGCGACCCCGTCCGCGCTCCGGTCGAGCGCGGTCGCGTTGATGTTGGCCGTGGTGTCGCACGACTGGTGGTAGCACGGGTCGTACGAACGGCCCGCGGTACCGCCCCACTTGGCGGCCTGGGCGGAGGTCTTGGTGTCACTGGCACCGGTCGCGTACCCGGAGGTGGCGATGGAGCCCTGCTGGAACGAGTAGTCGTCCGAGCGTCCCTGGCCCTCGACGTTCTCCTCGGGGGCGAGACCGAGCGAGGTCCAGTACTCCTTCATCGGCGCCGACGCGGCCGAGTTGAGGTTGTTGATGAAGTAGCCGCCGTTGGTGGAGGCGACCATGTCGAAGTTGTAGTACGCGCTGATGGCGCTCCGCTGGGCGGCGGTGAGCTGGCCGACGTAGTACTCGGAGCCCTGCAGGCCCTGCTCCTCGCCGTTCCACCAGGCGAAGCGCACATGCTTGGTCATGGTCGGGTTCTGCTGGGCCAGCGCGAGCGCGTTCTCCAGCAGGGTCGCGGAGCCGGAGCCGTTGTCATTGATGCCCGGTCCGGCGGCGACTCCGTCCAGGTGGGCGCCGAACATCACGGTCCGGTCGGCCGCGCCGCCCGGCCAGTCCGCGATCAGGTTGTTGCCCCGGTAGGTGCAGGTGGTGCAGGTCTGCTCGGTGACGGTGTAGCCGGCCGCCTGCAGCTTGCCCTTCACATAGGCGAGCGAGGCGGTGTAACCGGCGCTGCCGGCACGCCGGTTGCCGCCGTTCTGCGAGGCGATGGTGTTCAGCTGGGCGAGGTGGGTCTGCACGTTGGCGATGCTGATGTCGGGGGGTGTGCCACCGGGAGTTCCGCCACCGGTGAGAGTGAGGGTGTACTGGGCGGTGTGCTCCTGGGTGCCCGCGCCCTTCACGGTGAAGGTGTACGTCCCGGGTGTCGCGGCCGACGTCGTCGACACCGTCATGGCCGATGTCGCGCCGGACTGCACCGATGCGGGGCTGAAGGAGACGCTCACGCCGCTCGGCAGGCCGCTCGCGGACAGGTTCACCGTCTGCGCGCTGCCGGAGGAGACGGTGGTCCGGACCGTGGCGGTCACCGCGCTGCCGGGCTTCACGGAGCCGGATGCCGGGTCCAGGGACATCGAGAAGTCGTTGTTGCCGCTCGGCGCGCAGGTCGGGTCACCGCTCTGGGCGGGGACGCTCACCGCGTCCCAGGCGGCCTTCGCCCGGTTGAACAGCACACACGTCGCGTCGAGGGTCTTGGCCGCGGTCAGCGTGGCGGTGCGGTAGCGCTTGTACGTCATGCCGCTGGTCTTGAGCAGCATCCCGCCGTAGAAGACCTTGCCGGCGCTCTGGATGCCCACACCGGTGACTGAGGAACTGTTGCAGGTGGGGCTGGACGGCTTGCCGCCGCCGGGGTTCGAGCCCTCGGCCAGCAGGTAGAACCAGTGGTTGAGGGGACCGGCCGCCGCGTGTTCCTCGGTGCTGGGTATGGAGGAGCTGTAGCAGTTCGGGTCGCCGATCTGCCCCGGGTTGTACATGATCCGGATCGGCCCGTTGCCCACCAGGTCGATCTTCTCGCCGACGGTGTAGTCGGGGTCGTCGTACGGGGCGGGTTCGTTGGTGTACGCCTCGGTCAGCGCACCCATGATGTCGCCGGTGGCCTCGCCGAGGCCGGACTCGTTGTTGGCGCCGCCGGGGGTGTACTGGTCGATGCCGTGGCCGAACTCGTGGCCCACGACGTCCATGGCGCCGATCCACTGGTTGGCCTGGTTGTGGCCGATGGAGACGGTGGAGCCGTCCCAGTACGCGTTCACGTCGTTGAGCCCGACCTTGACCGGCCAGCTGCGGCCGTTCCCGTCGTGGCCGTTGCGTCCCAGCCAGTCGCGCAGCATGTCCCATTCGTGCTGGGCCGCCCACATGACGTCGACGCAGCCGGTCTCCTTGCTGGAGGCGCTGCCCGTCCCCCAGGAGTCGCTGGACTTGGTGAACACGCTCCCGGTGCTGTAGTCGGCGCAGCTCAGACCGGGGCGGGCCGGATCCCGCAGCGAGTAGCTGCCGCCCGAGGAGGTGGTGTTGATGGACAGCGGGGACGGTCCGTTCCACTGGCTGTTGCCGGTGCCCGCCCTGACGTCGTCGTAGCTGTCGAGCACCGCGCCGGTGCCCGCGTCGACGAAGACATGCAGCCGGCTCGGCGCCTTCGCGGTCCGGCCGGTGAGCACGGTCTCCCAGGCCAGCCGGGACTTCGTGCCGGTGGCCCGGACGACCAGCCGGTGGCTGTCGACCCGCTCGACCGTGCTGAGCTTCTTGCGCGAGGTGGCCTCGGCGGTCCTGGCCGAGACGGTCGCGCTGGTAGGTACGTTGATGCGCCGCGAGACGGCCGACTGGGATCCTCGGACGCGTCCCTGGGAGTCGGCCACCACGACGGCGTCACCGCCGACGACCGGCAGGCCGCGGTAGGTGCGTTCGTACGCGACGGAGTAGAGCCCGTTGACCCAGGGGGTCACCATCTGCCGCTCGTACTGCTCATCGGGTCCCTTGGCCAGGGCGTCGAGACCACTGGCCGCCGCCCGGTCGGCGGCCGAAACGGCTGCCGAAAGTGCGGTCGGGGCCGGCGGAGCCGGTTCCGCCGAGGCTGACTGGCCGCTGGTGGCGACCAGCATTCCGGCGAGGACGGCCAGGGTGGTCCCGGCCGTCATCGGTCTGCGTTTCATCGAGGCTCCTCGGTTCGTGGGGACCTCGGTCACGGGCCGTGGCGTGGGGAGACGGGCCCGCTCGTGGTGCCGGCGCCGGCCGTCCGCCCAGGTCGTGTCCGTGATCGGGCGACCGAACACTCACACGTCGCCATGACCTCGTCAACGAACTGCGGGCCTGTGCAAGGGACTTGGCAAGTCTGGTCAAGTCACCATGGTGCGATCGCACAGCCGGCACACAGGGAGGAGTGCGGGGCGCCGCCCGGCGCCGCCCGGACCACGGCGCGTCGCCCGCCCATGTCCGCGTTGTCCGCGGTGCCTGCCGCGCCCCGGGCCGGCCACCTTGCGGACGTACCATGATCCCCATGGAGCAGCGCGAACTGGGCAGGACCGGACGGGACGTCTCGGTCGTCGGGCAGGGCACATGGCAGCTCGGCGGGGACTGGGGCGAGGTGCGCGAGGCCGACGCCTTCGGCATCCTCGACGCCGCCGTCGGGGCGGGCGTCACCTTCTTCGACACCGCGGACGTGTACGGGGACGGACGCAGCGAGCAGCTCATCGGCCGCTATCTGAAGGAGCGCCCCGACGCGGGCGTCCTCGTCGCCACGAAGATGGGCCGGCGCGCCGGCCAGGTGCCGGAGAACTACGTCCTGGACAACTTCCGTACGTGGAACGACCGCTCCCGGGCCAACCTCGGAGTGGACACCCTCGACCTCGTGCAGCTGCACTGCCCGCCCACCGCCGTCTACTCCTCGGACGAGGTCTACGACGCCCTCGACACGCTGGTCGCCGAGGAGCGGATCGCCGCCTACGGGGTGAGCGTCGAAACGTGCGCCGAGGCGCTGACCGCCCTCGCCCGCCCCGGTGTCGCGAGCGTGCAGATCATCCTCAACCCCTTCCGCCTCAAGCCGCTGGACGAGGTCCTGCCGGCCGCGCGTGCGGCCGGGGTCGGCATCATCGCAAGGGTGCCGCTCGCCTCCGGCCTGCTCTCCGGCAGATACACCGAGGACACGGTCTTCGCGCCCGAGGACCACCGCACGTACAACCGGCACGGAGAGGCCTTCGATCAGGGCGAGACCTTCTCCGGCATCGAGTTCGGCACCGGGGTGGCCGCGGCTGCCGAGTTCGCCGGACTCGCTCCGGAAGGAGCGGCCCCCGCCGCGACCGCGCTGCGCTGGATCATCCAGCAGGACGGCGTCACGAGCGTCATCCCGGGTGCCCGTTCGGTGGAACAGGCTCGGGCCAACGCGGCGGCTGCGGCCCTGCCGCCGCTGCCGCCGCCCACCCTCGACGCGGTGCGGGACCTCTACGACCGCAGGATCCGCGCGGCGGTCCACCACCGCTGGTAGCGGTCCCCGGCTACCGGCCGGACGAGGGGGACGGCGCCTCGCTCGTCGAAGTGCCGCCGTCCGGCGTGGTGGCGGAGCTGGAATCGGGGGAGAACAGGCTCATCCCCAGGTAGACGGCGGCGAGGAAGGCGACCGTGCCCGCGATGGCGCTGGCGACTCTCGGGCGGCGTCTGATGGCCTCGCGGGTGCTGCGACGCGGGTGGCTACGCGGCCGGCTCGCCGCACGCCGCCCGTGTCCGGACGTCTGAGGCAGACGGTACGTCGTCGGCGAACCGGCGTCCGTGCCATTGGGCCGCCCGGCAGGGGCGGGGGTCGCGGGAGCCGGCGCATAGCCGACGGCCGGAGCCCGCGGGGGAGCGGGCCGGTGCTGGGGCAGCGGTTCCGCCTGCCCCCGCCAGGCCTCGCTGTGGAACCAGTCGGCGACCTGCTGGGCGCTGGGCCGGTCCTCGGGCTGCTTCGCGAGCAGGCCCAGAAGGTAGGAGTCGAAGGCCGCGGACATGTCGACCCCCCGCTGCCGCAGCGGCACGGGAGGCGTGTCGACGTGCTGGTACAAGGTCGCGGTCGGGGTGTCCGAGCGGAACGGCGGCTGGCCGAGGAGCAGTTGGTAGATGACGCAGCCGAGGGAGTACATGTCCGATGCGGCACCGGCGGTGCGGCCGAGCGCCCGTTCCGGGGCGAGGTAGAGACTCGTGCCGACGATGTGGCCCGTCGTGGTGAGGGCCGCCGAGGGGTCGTCGACGAACTGGGCGATGCCGAAGTCGCCGATCTTCACGGAGCCTTCGGCGTCCAGCATCAGGTTCCCCGGCTTGATGTCCCGGTGGACGATGCCCTGCCGGTGGGCCGCGGCGAGCCCGGCCGCGGCCTGGCCGGCGATCCGGGCGACCTGCTCCGGACCCAGTCGCTCCTGCGACAGAAGCAGGTCGGAGAGGCTCCTGCCCTCGACCAGCTCCATCACCAGGAAGAGCCGGTCCTCCCACGACCCGAAGTCGAACACGGCCACCAGATGCGGGTGGCTCAGCCGGGCGGCGGTCTGGGCCTCCAGCCGGAACCGCGCGGTCGCCGACTCGTCGGCGTGTTCGCCCAGCAGCAGCTTCACCGCCACGGCCCTGCCGAGGACCTCGTCCGTGGCCCGCCAGACCTCACCCATCCCGCCACGGCCGATGGCGGATATCAATCGGTACCGACCAGCAACCAGCACCTGCGCACACCCATCTCGAATAGCTCGCGAATCTCGGAAGGACCGGGCCGGGTACCGCTCCGGCCGCCGCGGCGGCGACCCCGCCCGGAACGAGGGACGGGGTGGGAGGGACGCGGCATGATCAGGATATCCGGCGCGCGGACCCGGGGCGACCGGCCGTCACCCCGCGGCGGCCGCGCGCACGGTGACGAGCCGGCAGGTCTCGTGCGAAGAAGGGTGTCCGCCGGGGTCAGGAAGTCTGATCCGGCCGGACCGGCTCCGGCGCGGTGCCGGGAAACAGCCATGCGCAGGCGGCCTGTGCGGTGAACTCGGCCTGCCCGCCCGGGAAGTGCAGCCCCGCCGAGGCGAACGCGGGATCGGCGGCGCTCGCCGCAACGTACGGGACCGCGATGCAGCGCATCCCCGCCGCGTGGGCGGCCCTCGCGCCTGGGGCCGCGTCCTCCACCACCACGCAGTCGGCGGGGTCGGCCCCCAGTCGCCGGGCGGCCTCCAGGAACACATCCGGTTCCGGCTTCCCGCGCCCCACCTCGTCGGCGGAGACGTACGTGGTGAGGAAGGCGCCCAGGCCGGTACTCGTCAGCACGGCCTCGATCCCGGGCAGGGACGAGCCCGACGCCACCGCCATGGCCACTCCCCGGCCGTGCAGCAGCTCGACGAACTCCCGCATTCGCGGGAAGACTTCGGTCGACCTCCGCGCCAGTTCCAGATACAGGGCGTCCTGGCCCGCCACCAGCTCGTCCACGGACGCGGCGATGCCGTATTCGGCCCGCAGGACGGTCAGCGCCTCGGGGTTGCTGATTCCGATGAAGCGGGCGTTCTGTTCCCAGGTGAAGTCGGGTACGCCGTACCGTTCGAGCAGCAGGCGTACGGATTCGTAGGCGTTGGGCTCGCTGTCGACGAGGGTGCCGTCCAGGTCGAAGATGACCGAAGGGGCGTGTGCGGGTGCGGAGTTCATGACGGCCATGATCGCAGCGGAGCGATCACGGACTCTTCGTCGGGCCCGGGTGGGAGAGGCCGCTCCGGCCGGGCTGTGCCGTCCGGCCCACCGACTCCACCAGCGGCAGCAGCCGGTGCGGAACCCTTTCGCGCAGCGCCACTTCGGTCCGGGTCCTGACCACGCCCGGAAGCTGGATCAGCCGCTGGATGACGTCCTCCAGGTGCCCGTTGTCCCGCGCCACCACCCGGGTCAGCAGATCCCCGCCTCCCGTGGTGGAGAACGCCTCGACGATCTCCGGCACCGCGGCCAGTGCCTCGCCCACGTCGTCCAGATGCCCCTGCGTCACCTCCAGATGAACGAAGGCGAGCACCGGGTGGCCGAGAGCGGCGGGTGAGAGGAACGGACCGCTGCCGGTGATCACACCCTCCCGTTCGAGGCGGTCGATGCGGGCCTGGAGGGTTCCCCGGGCGATGGACAGGATCCTTGCGTACTCGCGCACGCTCGTCTGCGGCTGCTCGATGAGCAGTCGCAGAATCCGGGTGTCGAGTGCGTCCACCGCCATGGTCCGTCGGCCTTTCACTGGTATGTCCGTCGGGCCGCGACTGTACCAATGGCACACTGCCGGGCCTGCCGCGACGGTGCGTGCCCCGCCTCTGCGCCGGCGCGCGGGGCTGCGGCGCAGAGACGGAGGACGGGTGTCAGAACTGCACGTCGGAGCAGGCGTAGAACGCGTTGCCGGTGTCGGAGATCGTCCAGACGCCGAGGATCAGGTGCTTGCCGGACTTCTGCGGCAGCACACCCGCATGGGACACGGTCGAGCCGGGCAGCCGGCCGCCGAAGGGCACGGTGAGGAAGGGTTGCGGTTCCAGGTCGGCCCGGGTCAGCGGCTTGGCCGGGTCGTAGCCGTCCCGGGTGATGTAGTAGCGGAAGTCGGTCGTCGCGTGCCGGGCCTCGATCCGCCAGTTGAACGTGTAGTTCTGCCCCGCGGTGACCTGAGTCGCCGGCCAGGCGCCGCCCCTCGGGTCGTCGAGTTCGGAGAAGCGGCCGATGCCGCCCGAGCAGATGTGGCCGTCGGCCGGTCCGCGGGTGGGGAAGCCCTTGGGACCCTCGACGCTCGGCGGCTCCCACTGGATCTGGCCGCAGTGCTTGACGGTGCCGATGCCGCAGAGCTGCTGGCGGCTGATGGGGGAGTCGGTGTAGCCGTGGCTCTGCGCGCTGCCGGAGGTGGTGAACAGGGCCGCGCCGGCCAGGCCGAGCCCGGCGAGTAAGGAAGTGATCTTTCTGCGCATACGTCGCTCCTGGAGATGTGGGGTGATGTCCGGAGAGTTCTGCGGTCTAGACCAAGGGTGAGCGTAGTCATGTCAATTCAGCGTGTCCATACCGTCGGGAGGGGCAGGTGCCGGCCCCTTGCCGGGGTCCTTTGTGATGGCCGGTGCTCCCCGGCCGGCGGGCCCGGTGCTCCCCGGGGCGCTGTCCGGTGATCCGTTGGCCGACTGCTGGTGCTCCGCATCGTTGATCAAATGAGCCATTGGCGCAGTGAAGGGAGGCTAATTTGGGCCAACAGGCCTGCGGATGCTCTGATGTACCTGTCGATGGCGCTGCGGATCCCGCGGCGCCTTTTCCATGCCGGTACACGGAACCGGTGGGCGAGGCGGGGAACAGCAGTGCTGAAGAGAGCGTTCGTGGCCCGGGACCCGGGCAGGCTGCGGCTGAGCTTCGCCTGCCGGGCCGTGCTCGGGATCGGACTGGCGGTGACGGTGTGCGGCCTGGCCGGGCACTCGCTCGTCGCGGCCATCACCGGAGGGCTGGCGGCACTGCTCGCCCTGTTCACGGTGACCGATCCCACCGTCCGGGGCCAGGCCCTCACCACGGCGCTGCTCCCCGCGGCGGGCTTCCCGGTGCTCGCGCTCGCCGCCCTTCTCCATGATCACCCGGTCGCCCGCGACGCCGCCTTCCTCGCGGTCATGGGTTTGGGCGTATACGCCCGGCGATGGGGTCCGCGCGGCCATTCCCTCGGTGTGTTCGCGTTCATGTCCTTCTTCACGACGCAGTTCCTCCACACGCTGCCCGGACAGCTGCCCGAGCTCTGCTCCGCGGTCGCCCTCTCGTTGCTCTCCTCGTCCGCCGTCCGCTTCGGTCTGTGGTGCTACGAACGGCGGCTGGCCCCGCCCCACATACCGGCCCCGGTCAGCGGCACAGGACTGGCCAGAGTCACCACGCGGCAGGCGGTCCAGGCGACGGCGGGCGGAGCCGTGGCGCTGATGGCCGGGCAGATGCTGTCCGACCAGCGCTGGTACTGGGCCGTGGGTGCCACCTGGTGGGTCTTCGTGAACACGGCCTCGCGAGGCGAGACACTGGTGCGCGGATTCCGCCGGGTGCTCGGCACGCTGATCGGTATCCCCATCGGCCTCGCCGTCGTCGTTCCGCTGCACGGGGCACCGGTCCCCACCGCGCTCGTCGTCGCCATCGGGGTGTTCGGGATCTTCTACACCGCGGCCGTCTCCTACACCTGGATGATGCTCTCCGTGACGGTGATGGCCGGAGCGCTCTATGGATCCCTCGGCGTCCTCGACCCGGATCTGCTCACCCTGCGGCTCGTCGAGACGGCCGTCGGCGCGCTCGGCGCGATGCTCGCGGTGCTGTTCGTGCTGCCCGTCACCACACACGCCACGACCGACGCCTGGATCCAGCGTGCCCTGCGGTGCGTCCACGCCTGCACGGAGGAGGCCGCTGCCCGGCTCTCGGGCTCGGCCACCGCCGATCCGGCACCGCGCGTCGCCGAACTGGAAGCGCTCCTCGGCCGCGTCCGCCTCTCGCTGGCCCCGCTGGTGCACCCGCTGAGTCCGCTGCGCGCCCGCAGGGCCCGGGCCGGGCGTGTGCTCGCCCTGCTCGACGCGTGCGCGCGGGAAGTGCGCGGACTGGCCTCCGTCGCGGCCGACAAGGAGGCCTCCCACGACGCCCGGCTCACCGCGGCCTGCTGGCGTGTCGAGAGTGCGGTCGAAGCGCTCACCGCGACCGAGCGGCCGGCCCGCACGGCCGGGACCGCGGCCCTCCAGGAGCGACCTGCGGCGACAGAGCCGGCCCTCGCCCACCTGCACGGCCTGGAGCGGGCGCTGGCGGAACTGGCCACGCCCCTGCACGCCCCGCCCCGCGCACCCCTTGTCCCGGCCTGACCCGCACCCCTGGTCCAGACCACAGACGGGCACTGCTACGGTCGCCGCGGAAGATCACGGCGGCCGCCGCCGCGATCAGTCGGCGGAGAGAGGCAGTGCGGTGGACAGCAGCAACGGTGCCGGACGGGCATTCATCGGGTCGTTCACCTCGGCGGGCGGACGCGGTATCACCGTCGCCGCCGTGGACGAGGAGACCGGGGCGCTCACCGTCCTCGGTACGACGGACGCCGTAACCGACCCCTCCTACCTCGCGCTCGGCCGGGGCACCGGCCCCGGCGGCGCGGTTCTCTACGCGGTCAGCGAGACCGAGAAGGGCGCGGCCGCGGCCCTCGACATCAGCGGCGACGTCCCGCGGCCCCTCGGGGAGACCCGGCGGGTCGACGGCGACGGGCCCACCCATCTCGCCCTCGCGGGGGGCCATGTCCTCACCGCCAACTACGGCTCCGGGAGCGTCACCGTGCTGCCCGTGCTCGCGGACGGCTCGCTCGGCGAGGCCGGCTGCGTACTCGCGCACGAGGGCAGCGGCCCGGTCGTGGAACGCCAGGCGGGGCCCCACGCCCACCAGGTCCTGGCCGATCCGTCGGGGAACTGGGTGCTCAGCGTCGACCTCGGCACCGATTCCGTACGGATCTGCGCTCTCGACCCGGACACCGGAGAGTTGCGCCTGCACGGTGAGACGGCGCTGCGGCCCGGCACCGGGCCGCGCCATCTCGCGTTTCACCCCTCGGGCGGTCACGCCTACGTGCTCAACGAGCTGGAGCCCACCCTCACGGTGTGCCGGTGGGACGCCGCCGCCGGGGTCCTGGAAGCCGTCGGTGAGGCGCCCGTGCTGCCTGCCGGAGCGAGCGGCGGCACCAGCCCGGCGAGCTATGCGTCCGAGGTCGTCGTCGCACACGACGGCCGGTTCCTCTGGGCGGCCAACCGGGGGCACGACAGCATCTCCGTGCTCGCCCTCGTTGCCGCGGGGGAACAGGCGTCGCTGATCACGACCGTGAGCTGTGGCGGGCACTGGCCGCGCGACCTCGCCCTCGACCCCACCGGCCGGCGGCTCTACACCGCCAACGAGAGGTCGGGGAACGTCAGCTGGTTCGCCGTGGACCCGGAGACCGGCGTCCCGGTTCCGGAAGGTTCTCTGGAGGTTCCTGCGGCCTCCTGCGTGATCTTCGCCTGAGCAACGGCATACGAGACGCCCCGGGGTCCGTGAGGGCCCGGGGCGTCCGTGCGTCACGCGCGGGCGGGGTGAGCCGGTCCGCCCCGCTCCCGCGACGGACCGCCCGCCCTGCCCGCGGCGGCAATCAGTGGACCTGAGCCCCCTGCGCCATCGCCGGAGCGATGCCCAGCGTGGTCATGTACATCGACAACACCAGCTTGCCGATCGCCGGGTATGCGCCGAGCGGCTCGGCGCTCGCGCAGCCGGCCTCCTTCACCGCGGCGTCCAGCAGACCGTCGGCCACCTCGGGGCCCACCAGATAGGGCGCCACGGCCAGCTGCAGCGAGCCGGAGCCCCTCAGCTGCTCGGCGATCGAGGCGACCGAGCCCTCGACGTCGAGGGCGGCGGCCATCACGGGCACCGCGAGCCGCGCGGCCAGCAGCATGCCGGTGATCCCCGCAGCCTGTACGGCCTCCTCGCCGCCCACGGTGGCCAGCACGATGCCGTCGGCTGCCGTGGCCACGGTGAACAGCCTCGCGCGGTCGGCGCGAGCGAGACCGGCCTCGGAGAGGCGCACATGCAGCGCCTCGGCGAGCAGCGGGTGCGGTCCGAGCACATCGGTCAGCTCCGCCGGGGCCTGGCTCTCCTCGATCGCGAGGCGTATCCGCTGCACCAGTGAGCTGTCGGGTCCCGCGAGCAGCGGCACCACGACGGCGGCCGGGCCCTCGGGCTCGGCCGCCTCACGGCCGGCGGCCTTGGCCTGCTCGAAGCGCGCGGCGCGTTCGGCGGAGGCGTGCGCGAGCGCGGAAGCGACGGTCGGGTACTCGGCGTCGTCGCCGTCGAGGTAGCCGATCAGGGCGTTCAGGCCGGGCAGCTCGGAGCGGGCGATGCTGATCACCTCTTCGGCCAGACTGCGGCTGGCCGAAGAAGGGGTACCGGGAACGGCAAGAACGAGCGCGGCGGCGCCCTCGGGTGCGACCACGGGCTCCGGGCGGCGGTGCCGTCCGGACTGGCGAGGTCGCGGCATTCGTACTGGCAGGCCGGAAGCGGGCCCAGTGGGGGTGCTCATGGCGCCGCATGCTACTGGTTTTGGGTACCCCGCTGCTCGGGGAGGGGCCGGTCGAGCGTTGTCTGTCCGCATTTATCCGATGGGCGGCTTACCGGTCGACTGTCCCGCTCTGTCACCCCGGGGTGTGGCCGGTTCCCGGGGCGGACAACGTGACCCGGAGCAGCGTGGGATGGAGCGGCAGCCGCAGACGCTCCGCGGCCAGCGCCCGCGCGATGCGCAGCGAACCGGTCAGCGGATCACCCGAACCGGGGACCGCCCGTGCGTGCGGCAGCTGCCGCGCCAGCTCCTCGCGCAGCGGTACGAGCAGCGGCTCGCCCATCCGGAACAAGCCACCCGTCAGCGCCACTTCGCAACCGGCGCCGTCCGCCCCGGCCTTCGGGCACACCGCGACGGCCGCCGCGGCGATGTGCCCGGCGGCGTCGCGGAGGATCCCTTCGGCGACAGGATCGTGCGCCGCGCACGCGGCCACCTCGGGAGCGAACGAGGCCAGGACGGCGGGCCGGTCGGTACGCGGATAGAGCAGGCCGGGCAGTTCTGGAGCCGGGCCGAACACCGCCTCCAGTCTGGTCAGCAGTGCCGGTGAGCCGCCGCGTCGCCCGTCATGGGCGCGCATCGCGGCGTCGAGTCCGGCCCGCCCGATCCAGGCGCCGCCTCCGCTGTCGCCCAGCAGATGGCCCCAGCCGTCGGCCCGCCGCCACCGCGTCAGATCCGTCCCCAGGGCGATCAGGCCGGTGCCGCCCGCCACGACCGCGCCGGGCCGCTGTCCCACCGCCCCGGCATAGGCGGTCACCGCGTCGGCGGCGAGTGCCAGCTGCTGCACCCCGAGCGCGTCCGCCAGGGCCGAGGGAAGTTCGGTGCGCAGCTGTTCGCCGAGCGTGGCCATGCCCGCCGCCCCGATCGCCGCGGTGGCGATCCGGTCGTCGCCGCCGTGCCGGGCAAGCAGCTCCCGGGCGGCGGGCAGCAGTTGTTCCAGGAGGTGAGCGGCGTCGATGCCCGAAGGGCCGGTCCGGACCGGTTCCGCACACGTCGCCGTGTCCAGGGGTGTTTCATCGCCCACGGTGCCCAGCGCCACCCGAAGTCCGGAACCGCCGGAGTCGACCCCGAGGACGTACTCCCCGGGTGCGTGCCGATGTGACTCCATGGAACGGCTCCCGTAAGCAGAGGATTGACGGCGGCAGCCTATCCCCAGGCCCTTCGTGCCTTGCCGCTGGTGTCCAGGGCCTTCGCGCCGAGCTGCCAGGTGTCACGACGGGCCGTCCCCGGGCGGCCCGTTCACCGCAGGCCGGGGAGCTGCGGGGCACCCGTCGTTACGCCGGTAGGGTGAGGCCTGTGACAGCGCGACCGTTGAACGAAGTTGTGGAGCCCGGATGGGCTCAGGCGTTGGCCCCTGTGGCGGGACGCATCGCCGAGATGGGGAACTTCCTGCGGGCGGAGGTCGCGGCGGGCCGCACCTATCTGCCGTCGGGGGCGAACGTGCTGCGCGCGTTCCAGCAGCCCTTCGACGAGGTGCGTGTACTGATCGTCGGTCAGGACCCCTATCCCACACCGGGGATGGCCATCGGGCTCAGCTTCGCGGTGGCCCCCGAGGTCCGCCAGCTGCCGGGCAGCCTGGAGAACATCTACCGTGAGCTGCACGCGGACCTGGGGCTGCCCCGGCCGTCGAACGGTGATCTGACCCCGTGGACGCGGCAGGGGGTGCTGCTGCTGAACAGGGCGCTGACGACCGCACCCCGCAAACCCGCCGCCCACCGGGGCAAGGGCTGGGAAGAGGTCACCGAACAGGCCATCCGTGCGCTGGTCGCGCGGGGCACCCCGCTGGTGTCCATTCTGTGGGGCCGCGACGCACGCAACCTCCGGCCTTCGCTGGGGGACTTCCCGGCGATCGAGTCCGCCCATCCGTCCCCCATGTCGGCGGACCGCGGCTTCTTCGGGTCGCGTCCCTTCAGCAAGGCCAATGAACTCCTGGCCCGCCAGGGGGCGCAGCCGGTGGACTGGCGCCTGCCGTAGGGACTGTGCTCGCCTCCGCCCGCCGCCCTGCCGGCGGAGAGCGGCCCGCCCGACCGTGGCCTGGCGCGGGGGCGGCAGGTCCGGCCCCGCCGGCGGCGCGACGCCCGGTCACCGGTCGAGGGCTGCCGCCCGTACGCACAGGACGTCGGGCAGGTGAGCGGCGAGCTGTTCCCAGCTGTCCCCGTCGTCCGCACTCGCGTACACCTCGCCGTTGCGGTTGCCGAAGTACACGCCGGCCGGATCGGCGTCGTCCGTACAGAGCGCGTCGCGCAGCACCGTGCCGTAATGCGCGCCGTCGGGCAGGCCCGCTGACAGGGGTTCCCAGCTGTCGCCCGCGTCGGTGGTCCGGAACACGCGGCAGCGATGCCCGGCCGGCACCCGGTCGGCGTCGGCGTTGATCGGGAAGAGGTACGCCGTGTCCGCGCGGTGCGGGTGCGCCGCCACCGCGAAGCCGAAGTCGGACGGCAGCCCCGCCCCGATGTCCGTCCAGTGGTCACCGGCGTCGTCACTGCGGAACACCCCCCAGTGGTTCTGCAGATAGAGCCGGTCCGGATCGACGGCGTCCCGGCTGACCTTGTGGACACACTGGCCGAACTCCGGATCGGGGTCGGGCAGGAAGACCGCCGACACCCCCTTGTTGGCAGGGGCCCAGCTCTCACCGCCGTCCGCCGTCCTGAAGACTCCGGCGGTGGAGACGGCGACCGTGACCGCCTGCGGGTCGCGCTCGTCCGTCAGTACCGTGTGCAGTCCCTCGCCGCCCCCGCCCGGAACCCACTTCGAGCGCGTCGGGTGCTCCCAGAGCGGACGCACCAGTTCGAACGACTCGCCCCTGTCCCGTGAACGGAAGAGGGCGGCCGGCTCGGTACCCGCATACACGACATCGGGCGCCTCGGGGCCCGCCGGGTGCAGCTGCCAGACCCGCTCCAGCGATGTCCCGGTGAACTCCGGGAACTTCACGGCCGGTTGCTTCGGCTCGGCCCAGGTCGCGCCCAGGTCGTCGGAGTGGAAGACGGACGGGCCCCAGTGCGCGCTGTCGCCGCCCACCAGGAGCCGGGGGGTGTCGCCGCGCTTGTCGATGCCGATCGAGTAGATCGCCTGCGCATGGAAATGCGGACCGCCGAACTCCCATGCCCCGTCTCTCCTGTGGCCGATGAAGAGCCCTTTGCGGGTGCCGACGGTGAGCAGAACATCGGTCATGACCGAACCTCCCGAAACGCCGTTGTGCCGGATACGGGCCAGTCTGCACCCGGCCACTGACAGTCGCGCGCAGGACAGCTCCGGACACTGCCGCTTCCTCGGCGGGACACGGGTTCCGGAAAGCCGGGACCCCGGCTCCCCGGGCCGGGACGCTCAGCGCTCCGGGCGGAAACCCCCAGCGCTCCGGGCGGGCACCGCTCACACGCGCGGTGGCGGGCCTGCGCGCCGCGGGACGCCCGGTTCCCGGGCCGGCCTCCTTCGCGAAGGTCAGGAGGCGGGTCCCGGCCCGGTCTCCTTCGCGAGGGTCAGGAGGCAGGCCGTGCTTCCGTCGTCCTCGGTGAGGTCACGGACGTGACGGAAGCCGATCCGGTTCAGCAGGGTGAGCGACGCCTCATTGGCGGCGTCCACCGTCGCGTGCACCTCGCTCAGGCCGAGGGTGCCGAAGCCGTGGCAGACCAGCGTCCGGACGATCTCGGTGCCCAGCCCCCGCCCCCACACCGAGGGAGCCACGGCGTAGACGATCTCGTGGCCGTCCACGCCGGGTGCCGGGGACGGCTTGATCTCCGCGTGCGCGATCGCACGTCCGTCCCGCCGTACCACCCACACCCCGACCAGGTCCTGGGCGTACACCTTTGTGAAGATCCGCCCGAACAGCGCCCGGTCCTCGGCCTCCGGAGCCGGGCCGCCACCCATCCAGCGCCCCACCCGGGTGTCCTGGAAGAGCGCCACGAAGCCGTCCTCGTCGGCGGGGGTGTACGGCTCCAGCAGCAGCCGGCGGGTGCGCAGGACAGGAGTCTTCATGCCGCGCGACGGTACTGACCGCCCGCCCCCGGCCGCAACGGAGTTGATCAGTGGCCGGGCGCCGCCGTGCTGCTGCGCACCACCAGATTGGTGGCCAGGTCGACCCGGGTGGTCGCGGGCTGCCGGCCCCGGCCGAGGTCGAGGACCAGCCGCGCCGCGGTCTCGGCCATCTCTATGAGCGGCTGTCGCACCGTGGTCAGCGGCGGCCCGATCCAGCGGGTCAGCGGCAGGTCGTCGAAACCGACCACGCTGAGGTCCTCGGGGATGCGCAGTCCCAGTTCGCGCGCGGCCTCGTACACGCCGAGTGCCTGGAGGTCGTTCCCGGCGAAGATGGCGGTCGGCCGGTCGGCCATGCGCAGCAGTTCCATGCCCGTGGCGTAACCGGCCTCGTGCTGGAACTCGCCCTCGCGGATCAGGCCGGAGTCGATCGGCAGGCCCGCGGTCTCCAGCGCGGCCCGGTAGCCGTCCACCCGGGCGCGGCTGCACATCATGCGCGACGGGCCGCTGATGACCCCGATCCTGCGGTGCCCGAGCCCGGTGAGGTGCCGGGTGGCGGCCAGTCCGCCCTGCCAGTTCGTCGTCCCCACGGACGGGACGTCGTCGCCCGGGTCGCCGGCCGGGTCGACCACCGCGAACGGGATGCTGCGGCTGGTCAGCTGTGCGCGCTGGGCGGCGGTGAGGTCCGACAGGACCAGGATCACCCCGACCGGCCTGCGGGCGAGTACGCCGTCCACCCAGGTCTGTCCGGGGGTGAGGCGGCCCGCGCTCTCCGAGAGCACCAGGCTCAGGCCCTCCTCGCGTGCGACGTTCTCCACCCCGCGCACGACCTCCATGGCCCACGCGCTGTCCAGCTCGTGGAAGACCAGATCGATCAGTCGCGACTGGGTCGTGGATCCGCGTCTGCGGCGGTAGCCGTGCAGCAGAAGCAGCTCCTCCACCTTGGTGCGCGTGCCGGGGGCGACATCGGCACGCCCGTTCAGCACTTTCGAAACTGTCGGAGCCGAGACTCCGGCCGCTCGGGCGATTTCCGCCAGGGTGGCGGTGCCTTCCGACGACTCGCCGGCCGGCGCATTCTCCTGATGTGACTGGATGTTTGCGGGGCTCATGCAGGGAATCGTAACTGCCTGCCGCCCTCGGGGAAGGGTGGGACCCCGCGGGAAATTCTCTCGTCCGGCCCCCTTGACTGGCCCGAAACACGACCGTACGGTTCCGGCAACATTCGCAAGCAGGGCCGAAACATTCGACAGAGGTGCGGTCATGGGGTCGGGAATATTCACTCAGAGCACGCGTGCGGCGAGATGGACCGCGGCCGGTGCCGCCATGGTCATGGCCGGGGTGCTGGTGGGCTGCGGGTCGGGCGGCAGCGGCGGTGACGGCGACGGAACCATCACCGCCTACGTGTACGGCGACGACGCGGTGAAGGTCCAGCAGGCCGCAGTGAAGGAGTTCAACAAGACCTCCGACATCAAGGTCAAGCTCGTCTCCGTCCCCGGCACCGAGTACGTCAACAAGCTCCGCAGCGCCATGGGTTCCCCGAGCGCCCCCGACGTCTTCTTCAACTGGGGCGGCGGCTCCATCAAGCCCTACGTCGACGCCGGTCAGCTGGTCGATCTCACTTCGACGATCAAGAACGACAGCACGCTGAAGGACGGCTTCCTGCCCTCGATCGTCACCGCGGGCAGCCTCGACGGGAAGATCTACGGCGTCCCCATGCGCGGCATGCAGCCGGTGATGCTCTTCTACAACAAGACCCTCTTCGCCGACAACGGGCTGGAGGCTCCCAAGACGTGGGAGGACCTCCAGAAGGCCATCACCACCTTCAAGGGCAAGGGCATCACCCCGTTCGCCCTCGGCGGTTCCGACAAGTGGCCCGAACTGATGTGGATGGAGTACCTCCTCGACCGGATCGGCGGCCCCGACGTCTTCCGGAAGATCCAGAACGGCGACACCTCGGGCTGGGGCGACCCTGCGGTGCTCAAGACCGCCCAGACCGTCAAGAAGCTCGTCGACGACGGCGCCTTCGGCAAGAACTTCAACTCCGTCGACTACGGCAACGGAGGCGCCCCCACCCTGCTCAACAAGGGCAAGGCCGCGATGCACCTGATGGGTTCGTGGGAGTACTCGACACAGCTGGGCAAGGCACCCGCGTTCGCCGAGAAGGACCTCGGCTGGGCACCGTTCCCGACCGTGGCCGGCGGTGTCGGCGACGCGGCCAACGTGGTGGGCAACCCCACCAACTACTGGTCGGTCAACGCCCGGACCAAGCACAAGGACGCTGCCGTGGCGTTCCTCAAGGCGATGGCCGCGAAGTCCTACAGCAAGGCACTGATCGACAACGGTGACGTCCCGACCACGTCGAACGCGGCCTCGCTGCTGAGCACCTCGCCCAATCCGCGGTTCGCCGCCGACCAGTACGCGATGGTCCAGAAGGCGCCGGACTTCACGCTCTCCTGGGACCAGGCGCTGGAGTCGCAGTACGCCACCCCGCTGCTCACCGAGATCAGCAAGCTGTTCGCCGGCAAGTCCACGCCCGAGCAGTTCGTCGACGCGATGAAGGCCGTCAAGTAACGATGTCTCAGCTCTCCTCGGACACACGGGTGCGTGGAGGAAGGAAGGCGGCCGCCGGCAACGTCGGTCGCCCTCCGGTCGCCTGGGCGCTGCCCGGCATCCTCTTCTTCGCCCTCTTCGCGATCGTCCCGCTGGCGATCGCCGTCTATCTGTCCTTCTGCCACTGGGACGGACTGAACTCCCCGACACCCATCGGCGCGGACAACTGGACCCGGCTGTTCAAGGACCCGGAGTTCCGCCAGGCAGCCTGGCTCAGCCTGCTGCTCACCACGATCAGCTGGGCCTTCCAGACTCCGGTTGCCCTCCTGCTCGGCGTCTGGGCGGCGGGCAGACAGCGGAGCCGTGCCGTGCTCTCCGCGGTCTTCTTCGTTCCGCTGCTGCTCTCCACCACGGCCATCGCGATGCTCTTCCACGCGCTGCTGGACCCCAACTTCGGCGTGATCCGGACGATCGGGCCCTGGTTCGGGATCGACCCGAACATCATGGGCTCGTCCACCGGCGCCCTGCTGACCGTGGCGTTCGTCGGCGGCTGGCAGTTCATGCCGTTCCACACCCTGATCTATCAGGGCGGTACCCGGCAGATCCCCCAGGTCCTCTACCAGGCGGCGGAGATCGACGGGGCCGGCATGCTCCGCCAGTTCTTCCACATCACCCTGCCCCAGCTCCGCAACACCATCACGACGTCCTCGGTCCTGATGATCGTCGGCTCGCTGACCTACTTCGACACCGTACTGATCATGACCAAGGGCGGCCCCGGCACCGACACCACCGTGCTGCCGTACCTGATGTACCGGACCGGTTTCCAGACCTACGACCTCGGCTACGCCGCGGCGATCGCCACGGCCCTCGTCGTCGTGGCCACCGCCCTTTCGCTCATCCTGGTCCGCTTCAGCGGCTTCGGGAACATGCGGTCCACCCGGGAAGGTATGTGACGAGATGTCGACCGACACCCGCCCCGCGCCGCGCCTCACGTCGCCCGTGACCCGCAGTCGCCAGGCCGCCGCCCGGCGACGCCGCAAGTGGGGCAACCCGCTGGCCGGTCTTGGCTCGCTGGTCTGGCTCGTCATCGTGGCCGTTCCGCTCTACACGCTGGTCTCCGCCTCGCTCATGCGCCAGGACGAGGCGCTCAACGGCGACCCGCTCGCCGTTCCGACCGACCCCACGCTCGACAACTACCGCACGGTGCTGGACGGCGGCTTCTCCACCATGCTCGCCAACACGGCGATCGTCGCCGTGGCCACCGTGGCGATCGTCCTGCTGCTGTCGGTGCCCGTCGCCTACGTGGCGGTACGGACCCGCAGCAGGCTCTCCTCGCTCGCCTTCCGGACCTTCCTGCTCGGCGTCGCCATTCCCGCGCAGGCCGTGATCGTTCCGCTCTACCTGCTCATCAGCAAGATGGGCCTGTACGACAGCCTGCCCGCGATCATTCTGCCGACCGCGGCGTTCGCGATGCCGGTGGCGGTCCTGATCCTCAGCGGCACCATGCGTGACGTCTCCGAGGAGATGTACGAGGCGATGGCGCTCGACGGCGCGACGCCCATGCGGATGCTGTGGCAGCTGGCGGTCCCGATGTCCAAGGCGGGCATCAGCACCGTGGCGATCTACACGGCCCTCCAGGCGTGGAACGGGTTCCTGTTCCCGCTGATCCTGACCCAGTCCGAGGAGAACCGTGTGCTGACGCTGGGCCTGTTCAACTTCATGTCCCAGTTCGGGGTGAACATCCCCGCCGTGCTGGCCGCGATCGTGCTGTCCGTCCTGCCGATCTTCGCGGTGTACCTCGTGGCGCGGAAGGCGCTGGTCAACGGACTGATGGGGGTGGGCGGCAAGTAGCGCTCCGGGGCCTGTCCCACGGGCCCCACGCCGCCCCGTACCACCGCACTCATGAGAGGAACCCCTGCCCCCATGGCAGTCCCCGCTGTCCCGCATGCCCGCAGTACCGGTGTCGCCCCGGCCGTCGACGGCCCCTGGCGCGACACCTCCCTCACCCCGGAGGAGCGGGTGGCCGATCTGGTCCCCCGGATGACGCTGGAGGAGAAGGCCGCCCAGCTGTACGGAATCTGGGTGGGCGCCGACGCCGACGGCGACGGGGTCGCCCCGCACCAGAACGACATGGTCGACCCGGTCGACTGGGACGATCTGACCACCCGTGGCCTCGGCCAGCTCACCCGGCCCTTCGGCACCGCCCCCGTCGACCCCGGCGTCGGGACACTCGCCCTGGCCCGCGCGCAGGAACGGATCGCGGAGGCCGGACGCTTCGGCATTCCGGCGCTCGCCCACGAGGAGTGCCTGGCCGGCTTCACCGCCTGGGGCGCCACCGCCTACCCCGTCCCCCTGTCGTGGGGCGCGGCCTGGAACCCGGACCTGGTCGCCGAGATGGCCCACCGGATCGGTACCGACATGCGTGCCGTCGGCGTCCACCAAGGGCTGGCGCCCGTCCTGGACGTGGTGCGCGACCTGCGGTGGGGCCGGGTCGAGGAGACCATCGGCGAGGACCCCTATCTGGTGGCCACCATCGGTACCGCCTACGTTCGCGGACTGGAGTCGGCGGGCATCGTCTCCACGCTCAAGCACTTCGCCGGCTACGCGGCCTCCGCCGGCGCCCGCAACCTCTCACCGGTGCGGGCGGGGGCGCGCGAGGTGGCGGACGTGATCCTGCCGCCCTTCGAGATGGCCCTGCTGGAGGGCGGCGCGCGTTCGGTGATGCACTCGTACGCCGAGATCGACGGTGTGCCCGCGGCCGCCGACCCCGCCCTGCTGACCGGTCTCCTCCGGGACACCTGGGGTTTCACCGGGACCGTCGTCGCCGACTACTTCGGCATCGGCTTCCTGGAGACCCTGCACAAGGTCGCCGCCGACCGCGCGGACGCGGCCCGGCTCGCCCTGGGAGCCGGCGTCGACGTGGAGCTGCCCACCGTCCGCAGCTACGGTGACGTCCTCGTCGCCGCCGTACGGGACGGGACGGTGGACGAGGCGCTCGTCGACCGGGCCCTGCACCGTGTCCTGCTCCAGAAGTGCGAACTCGGACTGCTCGACCCCGACTGGTCGCCGCTGCCCGCCGCACTGAAGGGCGCGGACCCCGAGCAGGCCCGCGCCACCGTCGACCTCGACCCGCCGGAGAACCGGGCCCTGGCCCGCGAACTCGCCGAACAGGCCTGTGTGCTGCTCGCCAACCCCGGCGGCATGCTGCCGCTGCGTGACACGGGGCGGATCGCCGTGGTCGGGCCGCGGGCCGACGACGCGCTTGCCATGCTCGGGTGCTACTCCTTCCCCAGCCATGTCGGCGTCTCGCACCCCGGGTTCGAGATGGGTATCGACGTGCCGACGGTGCTGGAAGCGCTGCGCGGCGAGTTCCCCGGCTCCGACGTGGGCTTCACCGCCGGCTGCGAGGTGGACGGCACGGACGTCTCGGGGATCGCGGACGCCGTCCGGCTGGCCGGGGACGCCGATGTCTGTGTCGCCGTGCTGGGCGACCGGGCCGGTCTCTTCGGACGCGGCACGTCCGGCGAGGGCTGCGACGCGGCCGATCTCGCGCTGCCCGGTGTGCAGGGTGAGCTCCTCGAAGCCCTGCTGGCCACCGGCACCCCGGTGGTCCTGGTGCTGCTGACCGGCCGCCCGTACGGGCTGGGGCGCTGGGCGGACCGGACGGCGGCCGTCGTGCAGGCCTTCTTCCCGGGCGAGGAGGGCGGTCCGGCGCTGGCCGGGGTGCTCTCCGGCCGGGTCAACCCCTCCGGCCGTCTGCCGGTGAGCGTTCCGCGGGGGCCGGGCGGTCAGCCGTGGACGTATCTCCAGCCGCCGCTGGGGCTGGTGAGCGGGGTCAGCAACCTGGACCCGACACCGCTCCACGCCTTCGGGCACGGTCTGTCGTACACGACCTTCGAGTGGGAGCAGGGCGATCCCGCCCCGGCCGAGATCCCCACCGACGGCACCGCCGACCTCGATGTCACGGTCCGCAACACCGGGGACCGCGACGGTGCCGAAGTGGTGCAGCTCTACCTCCACGATCCGGTGGCCCAGACCACCCGGCCGCATGCGCGGCTGATCGGCTACGCCAGGGTCCCGCTCGCCCCCGGTGCGGCGGCCACGGTCCGCTTCCGCTTCCACGCGGATCTGGCGTCCTTCACCGGCATCGGCGGCCGTCGCGTCGTCGAGCCCGGCGAGCTCGAACTGCGGCTCGCCGCCTCCAGCGACGCGGCCGACGTACGCCGGACCCTGCGGCTCCGGCTCACCGGCCCCGAGCGCGTCGTCGACCACACGCGACGGCTCGTCTGCGACACCTCGGTCGAGTCCGCCGCCGTACCGGAGCCGGCCGCGCGCTGACCGGTTCCGCCCGCATCGCGGCACCCTCCCGGTCGTGAACCTCCCCGCCCTGGCCGACGGCTTGCCCGTCGGCTGCGGGGAGGTTCACGAAACTTTCGAAGCATCTCCATCGAACGTGCGTCGATGCCGGCAGCCAGGTGCCGGGAGAGCCGCACCCTCCGCAACGAGATATGTCATGCACAAGGCAGGGCCGCCGATGTGACCGCCGCAGGGGCGACTGTTCACCCGATTTGTCATGAATATGAACAAATAGGAGAGCGATATGGACGACAATCTCCAGAAGCACACCGGCCGCAGAGCGGTGCTGGGACTCGGGCTGGGCCTCACCGCACTCACCGCGCCCCCCTCGGCTCCCTCCTCGGCCTGGCCACCGAGGCGTCCGCGAGCGGCCGCGGCCCTGCGCCGCAGCCGACGGACCCCGGTGCGTACATCTCGTTCACGCCCCGGCGCGGCAGCTTCGCACTGGTCAGGAACGGGCGCGCGGCACCGATCCTGGTCAGCGACCAGGACTGGGCCGGCGTCGTCCGGGTGGCGGGCGACCTCCGGAGCGACATCGAACGCGTCACCGGCGTCCGCCCCGCGCTCTCGCACGGCACGGTGCCCGGCGGACGCGAGATCACGATCATCGGCACCGTGGGCCACAGCCCGCTGATCGACGGACTGGTGGCCCGGGGCAAGCTCGATGTCTCCGCCATCCGGGGCAGATGGGAGACCAGCCTCCAGACCGTCGTCGACCAACCGCTGCCCGGGGTGGAGCGCGCGTTCGTGATCGCGGGCAGCGACCAGCGGGGCACGATCTTCGGTACGTACGACGTCTCGCGCGGAATCGGTGTCTCGCCCTGGTACTGGTGGGACGACGTCGTCCCCGTACACCGGGACGAGATCCACGTACGGCCCGGCCCGCACACCCAGGGCACACCGGCCGTGAAGTACCGGGGCTTCTTCATCAACGACGAGAACCCGGCGCTCGGTACCTGGGCCCCCGCCCACTTCGGCCCCGGCAGGGCGCCCGGCTTCGAGGGAGGCTTCAACGCCGATTTCTACGCCAGGATCTTCGAGGTGATGCTGCGCCTCAAGGCCAACTACCTCTGGCCCGCCGTCTGGGGGCGCGCCTTCGCCGAGGACGATCCGCTCAATCACGCCACGGCCAAGGCGTACGGCGTCGTCATGGGCACCTCGCACGAGGCGCCCATGATGCGCGGCATCGAGGAGTGGAACAGACACGCGGTCGCCGCCGTACGCGACAGCGAGGGCAACATCACGACCCCCGGCCACGACCCCTACGGCGGGACCGGCGAGTGGTCCTTCCGCCGCAACGCCGAGGCGATCAAGGCCTACTGGGCCGACGGCATCCGGCGGATGAGGGACGAGGACTTCGAGGGCGTCGTCACCCTCGGCATGCGCGGCAACGGCGACGTCAGTCTCCCGGACGGCGACGGCATCGAGCTGATGACCGAGATCATCGCCACCCAGCGAAAGCTCCTGGCGGAGATCTCCGGCAAGGACATCACCGCCATTCCCCAGGTCTGGACGCTCTACAAGGAGGTCCAGCACTACTGGGACCGCGGGCTGCGGGTCCCCGACGACGTCACGGTGGTGCTCACCGACGACAACTGGGCCAACATCCGCAAGCTCCCCGACCTCAAGAACGACGCCCGCGAGGGCGGTTACGGCCTCTATTACCACTTCGACTACGTCGGGGTGGGCCGCAACTACAAGTGGGTGGACACCGCCTCTCTGCCCAACATGTGGGACCAGCTCCACCAGTGCCACGCCTACGGCAACCACGGACTGTGGATCACCAACACCGGTGACCTCAAGGGCAACGAACTGCCCACGCAGTTCTTCCTGGAGTACGCCTGGAACCCCGAGCGCTGGCCTCTGGACCGGCTGCCCGAGTGGGAGGAGCGGTACGCCCGCCAGAACTTCGGCGAGACGCAGGCCGCCGCGATCGCCGCCGTCCTGCGCGCGTACGCCCGGCTCCAGTCGCGGCGCAAGCCCGAACTGCTCAACCGGAAGATCACGCTCGACCCGGCCAAGGACCCCGCCAAGGACGGCTCGGCGGTCGTGTACGACGACGAGGCGACCCCGTTCAGCATCGTCGACTACCGCGAACTGGAACGGGTCACCGAGGAGTGGCGCCTGCTCGGCGCCGAGGCCGAACGGGTCGGGCGCAGGCTGCCGGCCTCCGCCCAGGACGCCTGGTACGAACTCGTCGGGTACGAGGTGCAGGCCACCGCCAATCTCTACGCGCTGCGCGCCGCGGAGTTCACCAACCTGCACTACGCCGCTCAGGGGCGGGCCCTCACCAATGATCTGGCGGCCGCCGCCGAGGCCCGGCTCGCCGACGACCTGGCCCTGGCCGAGCGCTTCAACACCCAGGTGGCAGGGGGAAAGTGGCAGGGCTTCCAGACCCAGCCGCACATCGACTACGGCGATGTGGAGCGCTACGGCCCGAACGCCCCCTGGCAGCAGCCCGAGATCAACAACGTCGCGCTCAAGGACGTGCTCTTCCCGGCGGTCCGGCGCATCGAGCTGCCCGCAGGCGCCAGGATGGGCGTGGCCGTCGACGGATCGGCAGCCTGGTGGCCGCACGAGCAGAGCCCGGCGGTGCTGCCGGTCTTCAGTCCGTACCAGAGCCAGCCCGCCCAGTACATCGAGGTGTTCAACCGGGGCCGTGCCCCCTTCGACTACCGCGTGCGCACAGGCGCCCCCTGGCTGACCGCGGACCGGGTCCGGGGCCGGGTCGGCCGGCAGGAACGGATCACCCTGCGCGTCGACTGGACCGGGGCTCCGGAGGGGGTCACCGAGGTGCCGGTCACCGTCACCGGGCCGGGCGGGGCGGAGGTGGTCGTCACGGCGGTCGTCGACCGCCCGGCGCTGTCCCGCTCGCAGCTCGACGGCTTCGTCGAGGCCAACGGGTACGTGTCCGTCGAGGCGGACCACTACAGCCGTGCCGTCGGCGGTGGTGGCATCAGCTGGCGGCGCATCCCGGACATCGGACGGACCGGCGCCGGAATGGAACCCTTCCCCGTCACCGCCGTCCGGCAGGTCCCCGGCGGGAACAGCCCGAGGCTGGAGTACCTGGTCAGCCTGTTCACGACCGGCCCGGTCACCGTCCACGCGTATCTGTCGCCCCGCAACAACGCGCTGGCGACCGACGGACTGACCTACGCGGTCTCCTTCGACGGCGCGGCACCGCAGTCGGTGAACGTCACCAAGGCGACGGGAGCCGATGACGGCACCATGAACGCGCAGTGGGCCCGCAACACCTCCGACAACGTCAACGTCACCAGTACGGTGCACCACATCGGCACCGCCGGAGTGCATGTGCTGAAATTCTGGATGGTCGACCCCACGGTCGTGCTGCAGAACCTGGTGGTCGACACCGGCGGCCTCAAGCCCAGCTATCTGGGCCCGCCGGAGAGCCTCCGGCTGCGCTGAGCCCGGGTCCCGGGCCCGGGAAAGAGGAGGGCGGAGCAGATGAAGAGCGACTACGGAACCGGTGCGCCGAACGAATACCTGGAGGTGACCCCGGAGGGTGCGGGGGTCGCGATCAGGGTCGGCACGCCGTCGGGGGAGCTCTCGCTGATCTGTACTCCGGACCGGGCCCGGGAGCTGGCCGCCGCTCTCGGTCTCGCGGCGGACGAGGCCGAGAGCGTGGGGGCGGCGGACCCGGTCACGGTCAGGGCGGACGAGCTGCGCCGCGGGGACGTACGGGACGGCGACCGCGCGATGACGGTGGAAGCCGTCCGGACCGAAGGGGCCACGGCCCACGTCACCTGGAAGTCGGGGGCCGGCCGCAGCTGGAACCAGCTCTACGACGCCGACGCCCGCATCACGCTCCGCCGGCGAGGCCGGTAGGCCGGCCGGCAGCCCGGCTTCGCCGCGCACTGCCGAGGGACGGGGTGCACCCTGGAGGGGAGGCTCCGGAGGTGAGCGCCATGACACAGACGGCTGTCGGATGGCACATCGAGCTGGAATTCGAGGAAGACACCCATCGCACGCGTGCGGCCGCTCTGGTGCGGCTGTCCGACGGGAGCGAGGTGCGTGCCCACGGCTATGCCAGCCGCCATCCCTCCGACTCCGAACAGCCCAGGGTGGGCGAGGAGATCGCGGGGGCCCGCGCACTCAACGAACTGGCGATGAAGCTGCTGACCAAGGCCCACGACGAGATCGACGAGGCGTCCGGCCGCACGTCGTACCCGCTGACCTGACCCAGGTGACGGCGGAGTTCTCCGTTCCCCGCCTTGTACGAGAGGAATCGTAATTTGACGGACGTCGTAGTACGGGATGTATCGTACTAGTGATCCTTCCGTGCCCGGCGAAACGGAGTCCGTCGTGAGTGCCCTTTTCGATCCCATCACCCTGCGGTCGCTTGTCGTGCCCAACCGGGCATGGATGGCACCCATGTGCCAGTACAGCGCCGCACCGGTGGGGCCGGAGGCGGGGGTGCCCACCGACTGGCACTTCGCACATCTGGCCGCCCGCGCCACCGGCGGCACCGGCCTGATCCTCACCGAGGCGACGGCTGTCAGCCCCGAGGGGCGCATCAGTCCTGCCGACCTCGGTATCTGGAACGACACCCAGGTCGCGGCCTTCCGCCGGATCACGGACTTCGTCAAGGACCAGGGCTCGGTCATCGGTGTCCAGCTGGCGCATGCCGGCCGCAAGGCATCCACCGCCGCCCCCTGGACCGGCCGGGGTCCCGTCGGCGCCGACGGGCACGGCTGGACGCCCGTCGCGCCCAGCCCGCTGCCCTTCGACGCCGGATACCCGGTGCCGCACGAGCTGACCGCCGACGAGATCCAGGCGGTCGTGGCCGACTTCCGCGAGGCCGCCCGCCGCGCGCTCGAAGCCGGATTCCAGGTCGCCGAGGTGCACGGCGCTCACGGCTACCTCATCGGGCAGTTCCTGTCGCCGCACACCAATCACCGCACCGACGCGTACGGCGGCAGCTACGAGAACCGGGTCCGCTTCGCCCTCGAGGTCGTCGACGCCGTGCGGGAGGTGTGGCCCGAGGATCTGCCCGTCTTCTTCCGGATCTCCGCCACGGACTGGCTCACCGAGAACGCCGAGGACGAGCGCGAGGGCTGGACCGCCGACGAGACGGTGCGGCTGGCCGGTGAGCTCCGGGCGCACGGGGTCGACCTGCTGGACGTCTCCACCGGCGGAAACGCCCCCCGCGCGCGCATCGCGACCGGTCCCGGTTATCAGGTCCCCTTCGCCGAGCGCGTGAAGCGGGAGACCTCGCTCCCCGTCGCGGCCGTCGGCCTGATCACCGACCCGCAGCATGCCGAGAAGATCCTCGCCGAGGGCAGTGCGGACGCCGTGCTTCTCGGCCGGGAGCTGCTGCGCAACCCGTCATGGGCGCGCCACGCGGCCCGTGAGCTGAGCGGCACCGTGCACGCCCCCGAGCAGTACGGCTACGCGATCTGACCGCACCCCCGAAGCTCCTCCGCCCTCCTTGCGCGTCCCGGACCGCCGTCTCCCGACGGTGTGTCCCGGGTGCGCGGGGAGGGCGGTCGTGTGTGTGCCGTCGGCATCGCGGTGTCCGTCCATCGCGCGTTCGCCCTGGGCGGCGGCTGAGGGCGCCCGCGTGGGGCGGGTCTGTCCCGGCTGATTTATATCGTTGAAAATTTTCTGTGCACGAGTGTTGTTCTGAGTTTGGTGCTGTGGCTCAATGTTCGATTGTGTGCCGTGCCTCACAGGTTCGAGGTACTTCAGCTCTCTCGACAGGACGACGCCTTGAGACGACAAATGCCCCGATCTCGCGCTGTGTTCAGAACGGTGGCCTGTGCCGCCGCACTCCTGATTCCCGTCGGCGCCACCCTGGTCCCGGCCGCCGCGGCCACCCCGGCGACGCTCACCGCCACCTCCTCCGCGGCCCCTTCCAAGGCCGAGAACCCGACCACCGCCGTCCACGGGCTGAAGGGCGAGTACTTCAGCATGTCCGCGCCCGGTGCGCGGGACTTCGACAAGCTCGGCGGGGTGGCCCTCGACCCGCAGATCAACTTCCCCGGGCTCACCGGCACGTTCCAGTCCACCACCGGCCGGACCGAGAACACCACCGCCCGCTGGACCGGCAGCATCACGGCCCCCGAGGACGGTGACTACACCTTCGCCGCGAGCGGCGACAACGGCTTCCGGCTCTTCATCGACGGCCAGGTGGTCATCGACCACTGGGAGCCCGACTGGGACAACGAGCAGACCAGCAAGCCCATCGCGCTGAAGGCCGGAGAGCCGCACGCGTTCAAGCTGGAGATGTTCCAGGACACCGGCGGCGCCAACATGTTCCTGCGCTGGTCCAGCGCGACTCTGGCCCGGCAGATCGTGCCCGAGTCCGCCTTCACCCCTCCGTCGGACTTCGAGGTCTACCCGGTGGGGCTGGACGTCGCGGACGACGGTCTGAAGCTCCTGGCCACGTTCGAGGACAAGGTCAGTGACTACGCCGCGCTGAAGGACCACCTCACCATCGAGGCCGACACCTCGCCGATCCCGGTGAAGTCCGTCACCCGGGTGCCCGGCAACGCGGAGGCGCTGACCGTCACCCTGACCGGGCCGGTGCTGAAGGACCAGCAGGTACGGGTCGCGTACGACGGCGAAGCCGGTCTCCAGGTCGGTGGCAAGGCCGTTCCGCAGATCAGCCGTACGGCCACGAACCGGTCCACACACCGGCTGACCACGACCTGGGGCGACAGGCTCGACCGCGATCACCCGCTGCCTGAGTACCCCCGGCCGCAGCAGGTGCGCGACGACTGGAAGAACCTCAACGGCCAGTGGGAGTTCGCCGGAGCGGCGGCGGGCGAGCAGCCCGTCTTCGGCAAGACCCTCGGTGAGCGCATCACGGTGCCGTTCCCCGTCGAGTCGCAGCTCTCCGGTCTGGAGCGCCACGAAGACCACATGTTCTACCGCAAGCTCGTCACCGTCCCGAAGAACTGGTCCGTGAAGAGCGGCAAGGGTGACAAGGGCGGCAGTGTCAACCGTCTGAAGCTCAACTTCGGCGCCGTGGACTACCAGGCCCGTGTCTGGGTCAACGGCAAGCAGGTAGCCGAGCACACCGGCGGATACACGGCCTTCAGCGCGGACATCACCGACGCGGTCAAGGGCAGCGGCCCGCAGGAAATAGTTGTCGCGGTCACCGACACCACCGGCCCCGACCAGCCCACGGGCAAGCAGTCGGCCAACCCCGGCGGCATCTTCTACACCGCCTCCTCCGGTATCTGGCAGACCGTCTGGATGGAACCCGTCGCCCCGGCCGCGGTCGACTCCCTGACGACCACCCCGGACATCGGCCAGGGCCGACTCGCCCTGACGGTCAACTCCGCTGACGCCTCGAAGTCCGCCCGGATCACCGCCGTCGCCCGCGACAAGAAGGGCAAGGTCGTCGGCAGGGTCACCGGCCCGGCCAACCGCGAGCTGAGCCTGCCGGTCGCGAAGCAGCACCTGTGGACGCCCGACGACCCCTACCTCTACGACCTGAAGGTCACCCTCGACGACGGCCGCTCCAGGGACACCGTCGACAGCTACTTCGGCATGCGGTCCTTCGGCGTCGCGAAGGTCGGCGGCTACCAGAAGCTGGTGCTCAACGGGAAGCCGTTCTTCTCCCTCGCCCAGCTCGACCAGGGCTTCTACCCCGACGGCCTGAACACGGCACCCAGCGACTCCGCCCTCCTCTTCGACCTGAAGGCGCAGAAGGACCTCGGCTTCAACTCGGTGCGCAAGCACATCAAGGTCGAGCCGGACCGCTGGTACTACCACGCCGACCAGCTCGGACTGCTGGTCTGGCAGGACTTCGTCTCCGGCGACATCACCGGCGAGAAGGGCCAGAAGGCATTCCTCGACCAGGGGGCCGAGATGATGAAGCAGCTGCACGACCACCCGTCGATCGGTGCCTGGATCGTCTTCAACGAAGGCTGGGGTGAGTGGGACCGCACCGAGACCGGAAAGATCACGGAGAAGGTCCGGGCCGCCGACCCGTCCCGCGTCGTGAACGCCCACAGCGGTGTCAACTGCTGCAACTCCAAGGGCGATTCAGGCAAGGGTGACATCATCGACCACCACGACTACAACAACACCGACCCGGCCTTCCCGGACGAGAACCGTGCGGCGATGGACGGTGAGCACGGTGGCTTCACCCTGCGGTCGCCCGGACACATGTGGCCCGGTGCGCCCACCGCGATCTACAGCGGTGTCGCGGACAAGGAAGCCCTGACCGCCAAGTACGTCGAGAACACGCGGACGTACTACCTGGAGGCGGCCGGAGCCGAACTCTCCGGCTCCATCTACACCCAGGTCACCGACCTGGAGAACGAGCTCAACGGCCTCTGGACGTACGACCGCCGGGAGATCAAGGTCGACCCCGCACAGGTGCGGAAGATCAACCAGGAAGTCATCGCCGCGGGCGCGGCGGCCGGTGAGCGGGACGAGGTCAAGGGCGGCGGCGCCTGGTCACTCGACGAGAACGAGGGTACCGCGGCCGCCGACAGCGGACCGAACCACAAGGACCTCACCCTGTCCGAGGGAACGTCCTGGACGACCGGAGTGCACGGCTCGGCGCTGAAGTTCAATGGTGAGGGCCAGTACGCGCAGACCGACGGCCCGGTTCTTGACACCACCGGTGACTACACGGTGTCGGCCTGGGCGTCGCTGGACGCCCTTCCCGGCAACTACGCGACCGTCGTCAGCCAGGACGGCCGGCGCCAGGAGAACCCGTTCTACCTCCAGTACGGACAGGGAGCGTTCTCCTTCTCCACCCCGGGCGCCCACCGGGCCCGGCTGGAGATGAAGCCCGAGCTCGGCCGGTGGTACCACGTGGTCGGCGTACGCAGCGGTGACGAGATCAAGCTGTACGTCGACGGCAGGCTCGCCGCGACCGAGGCGGCCGGGACCGCCGATGTCAGCACCGGCGCGCTGTCCGTGGGCCGTGCCAAGTGGTCCGGCGGGAACACCGACTTCTGGAACGGTTCCGTCGACCAGGTCGCGCTGTACGACAGGGCACTGACCGACGGCGAGGTGAGCGCGCTGCACGCGACCGGGCAGCCGTAGCCCTCGGCTGTCCTGAGCGCCGAAGGAACGGAACCACCGAACCACTGAGCCGCTGCCCGTTGTCGCCCCGTGCGGCGGCGGGCAGCGGCATCGGGCATCTGGCGTCCCGGCGGCGATCCGGCCGGTGCTCGGCGCGCCCGGACATGACAAAGGCAAGGAGAGAACTCTCCTTGCCACTCTCAACTTATAGCGCGGCAGGGGGCTTGCCGCAAGGCCCGGGGCACGGTGCAGAATCGTCGGCCGATGCCACAAGCCGCGGAAACGGGAGCACGGCGTGCGTGTGTTGGTGTCGGCCCACGGGGGCTGCGGTGACGTCGAATCAGGGGTGCGGCCGGAAGTGCGGCCGCGAGCGCTCGGGGCGGCGCTGCGGGGACGGGCGCTGTCCGGCCCGTCGGAAGCAAGGGAGCCAGGGATGAGGATGTGCTCGACAAGAGGTTCGGCAGACGGGGAGGCGCCGGTGATCCGACCGGCCACCGCGGTGCGACGGAGCACCGCAGCCACGGAGGTATCGGCATGACCGAGAGGTACGTCCGGGATCTGGAAGAGGCCGACGAGACGCAGACGGCGGTCGTCGGCGGCAAGGGCGCGCACCTGGGAGCGCTGTCGCGGATCGAGGGCGTCCGTGTGCCGGGTGGCTTCTGCGTGACGACGGAGGCATTCCGCAGTGCCATGGCGCAGGTACCGTCGCTCAGCGGGCGGCTCGATGAGCTGTCGCAGGTGGACCCGGACGACCGGGAGACGATCCGCACCCTCAGCGCGCAGATCCGTCGGACCATCGAGGAGACCGCCGTCCCGGACGGTCCCGCGACAGCGGTCACCCGCGCGCTCGCCCGCCACGGCGAGCAGGCCGCATACGCCGTCCGGTCCAGCGCGACCGCCGAGGACCTGCCGACGGCCTCGTTCGCCGGCCAGCAGGACACGTACCTGAACGTGGTCGGGCCCACGGAGATCCTGCACCACGTCAGCCGGTGCTGGGCCTCGCTGTTCACCGAGCGGGCGGTGATCTACCGTCGGCGGAACGGCATCGACCACCGCGCGGTCCACATGGCCGTGGTCGTGCAGCAGATGGTCTTCCCGCAGGTATCCGGCATCCTGTTCACGGCCGATCCCGTCACGGGCAACCGGACGGTCGCCACCGTCGACGCGGGCTTCGGCCTCGGTGAGGCCCTGGTCTCCGGCCTGGTGAACCCGGACGTCTTCAAGGTGCGGAACGACGAAGTCGTCGCCAGGACGGTCTCCGTCAAACAGCGTGCTGTGCACGCCGTGCCGACCGGCGGTACACGAGAAGTGACGGTCGACGCGCGGCGGCAGGAGGAGCCGGCGCTGACGGATGCGCAGGCGGTGCGGCTCGTGCGGCTGGGGCGGCGGATCGAAGCGCGCTTCGGCCGTCCGCAGGACATCGAATGGTGTCTGGCCGACGACGAGTTCCACATCGTGCAGAGCCGGCCGATCACGACGCTGTTCCCCGTCCCCGAGGCCGGCGACCAGGAGAATCACGTCTATGTCTCCGTCGGCCATCAGCAGATGATGACCGACGCCATGAAACCGCTGGGCTTCTCCATGTGGCAGCGGACGGCCATGGTGGCGATGCACGAGGCCGGCGGGAGGCTGTTCGTCGACGTCACCCGGCGTCTGGCATCGCCCGCGAGCCGCGCCGGCCTCCTGGACATCATGGGGAAGGGCGATCCGCTGGTCAGGGACGCCCTGGAGACCGTCCTGGACCGCGACGACTTCGTCCCGTCGCTTCCGGACGCGGGTCCCGGCGGCCCGCCGGCCAGGAGTGCGCCCGCCGCGATCGACACCGATCCGGCCCTCGTCACCGAGCTGATCGAGCGCAGCCGGCAGTCCGTCGCGGCTCTGGAGCGTGACATCCGGACGAGGACCGGACCGGCGCTGTTCGACTTCCTGCTGGAGGCCTTCGAGGAGCACAAGCGTGCCCTCGGCGACCCGCTGAGCATGCAAGTGATCATGGCGGGGATGGAGGCCACCTGGTGGCTCAACGAGCAGCTGGAGGAGTGGCTGGGCGAGAAGAACGCGGCTGACACGCTGACGCTGTCCGCCCCTGACAACATCACGTCGGAGATGGGACTCGAACTGCTCGACGTCGCGGACGTGATCCGGCCGTATCCCGAGGTGGTGGCGTTCCTCCAGGGCATCGAGCACGTCGAGGACGAGGCCTTCCTGGACGAACTGGCGAAGCTCGCCGGCGGGACCGGTGCGCGCGATGCGGTCGAGGCCTATCTCGACCGGTACGGTATGCGCTGCGTCGGCGAGATCGACATCACGAGGCCGAGGTGGAGCGAGCGCCCCACCACACTGGTGCCGGTGATCCTCGACAACGTCAGGAACTTCGAGCCGGGCGCCGCCGGGCGGCGCTTCGAGGAGGGGCGGCAGAAGGCCCTGAAGAAGGAACAGGACGTCCTGTCACGCCTGCGTGCCCTGCCGGACGGGGACCGGAAGGCGGACGAGACCAAGCGCATGATCGACCGGGTCCGCACGTTCATCGGGTACCGGGAGTACCCGAAGTACGCCATCGTCAGCCGGTACTTCGCCTACAAGCGGGCTCTGCTGACGGAGGCGGAGCGCCTCGTGCGGACCGGTGTGCTTCCCGAGAAGGAGGACGTCTTCTACCTCACGTTCCAGGAACTCCACGACGTGGTGCGTTCGGACGAGGTGGACGATGGGCTGATCCAGCGGCGCAAGGAAGCGTTCCGGTCGCACCGTGCGCTCACGCCGCCCCGGGTGCTCACCTCGGACGGCGAGGCCGTCACCGGGGCGTACCGCCGCGACGACGTGCCGGACGGAGCCCTGACCGGCCTGGCGGTCTCCTCCGGGACCGTCGAGGGAAGGGCCCGTGTCATCCTTGACATGGCCGAGGCCGATCTCGAAGCGGGCGACATCCTGGTCACGGCGTTCACGGACCCCAGTTGGTCGCCGCTGTTCGTCGGGATCGCCGGTCTGGTCACGGAGGTCGGCGGCCTGATGACCCATGGCGCGGTGATCGCCCGGGAGTACGGCCTGCCGGCCGTCGTCGGCGTGGATCGGGCGACCCGGCTGATCCGGGACGGACAGCGGATCCGTGTGCACGGAACCGACGGGTACGTCGAGTTCCTGTAGTGAGAGGTCACGTCGGGAGGCCCGTCCGTGCGCTGCCGACCGGACGGGCGGAGCTGACCAAAGGCGGACAGTGCGGAGTTGACCGGCGGCGGACAGTGTGGAACCGGCCCAGCCGGACAGCGCCGGGCTGATCACTGCCGGACCGACACCGCCGGACAGTGCCGATAGGACGACCGTGAGGATCAAGGAATGGGAGAGCCGGAGATCCGGCGCCGTCGCGACGACGACCTGAGCGCCTGCGTGGAGGCGCTGGCCACCGTGCACCAGATGGACCGCTACCCTGCCGAGTGGCCGGACGCCCCGGCACACTGGCTGACCCCCGATGGCCTGCTCGATGTCTGGGTGGCCACGGGTGGCCCGGATGTCCTGGGACATGTGGCACTGACCTCTGCCGGCCAGGTACTGGCGGCGGACGCCGGACTGCCGCCGGACGAACTCGCCTCGGTGGCCCGGCTGTTCGCCACGGCTTCGGCGCGTCGGCGCGGCGTGGCGCGTACCCTGCTCGACACCGTGAAGGCGGCGGCGGCAGCGAAGGGCCTGCGGCTGGTCCTGGAGGTGGAGGACGGCGGCGGGCCGGCCATCGCCCTCTACGAACGGGCGGGGTGGCGCCGTGTCGGCAGCCGCCCCGGCGACTGGACGACGGCCGGCGGCCGGACGGCGCTGCTGCATACGTACCTGGCCCCGGCGTGATCCGGGCGCCTGGACCGACGGCCCCGACGCGACGCCTGCGCGTCGCGTCGGGGCCGTGGCCGCGGACGGGGAGGAGGCAGGTCAGATCACGGAGCCCAGGGTGCCTCCACCGCCCAGGTGGTGTCCTCGGTGAAGGTGGCCGGGTTGTCCCAGGCGTGCGTACCGCCCGGTGTGGCCAGCCACACCTCCGAGTCGATGTGGCGCAGATAGCTGCCCGGCAGGTTGGCGCTGGACAGCCGCACTCCTCCCGTACCGGCTACGGCGCACCAGGTGGCGTCGGCCCTGAAGAGAGCCGAGCCGTCATCGGCGTCCCGTCGCACCCGGAAGTCGCGGTGCCGCAGGAACTCGCCGGGATAGTTGCGGGACTCCAGCGAGTAGCAGTTGCTGTTGGCGAGGCCGGTGACGATTTTCCAGGTGGCGTCGTTCTTCAGCAGCGCGCCGCTCGCGCCGCTCACGACCTCGGTGAAGGCGAGCGCGTCCTGATGGCGCAGGTACTTGTCGGTGTAGCCGGGGGTGGTGACGCGCAGGGACTTGTACTGTCCGGTGGGCAGGGTCACCGGCGGGGCGGGGTTGCGTGAGGCGTCGATGAGCGCCTGGTTGGCGGCCTTCACCCGTGCGGTGTCCACCTTGACGACCTGGCGGTCGTAGGTGAGCAGCCCGTTCGCCTCGTTCTCGACATCGGTGATCTCCGTATAGACGGAGGCGGAGAGGCCTGCGGGCAGCTGGCCGGTACGGATGCTGTCCAGCAGCCCGACGAACCGGTTGTTCAGCGCGGAGACGCTCGCCTGGTCCTCGTAGCTGAAGCCGCCGCCGGGGAACCACTCGTGCCCGGGGACCTTGTAGCCGAGGCCGCCGAACTCGCCCAGTACGGCCGCGCGCGTCGCGGTCGGCGCGGTGTTGCCGGGACCGACGTAGATGTGGTTGTCGACCACGTCCCCGTTGCCGCCGTCCACGGACCCGCAGCAGTTGACCCCGCTCATGTTGTTCACCAGCCGGGACGGGTCGTACGCCTTGACCTCGTCGGCGATCCTGGCCTGGTCGTACTGGCCCCAGCCCTCGTTCTGGTCGACCCACATCACCAGTGAGGGAGAGCTGCGGTGCTGGTCGATGACTGCGTGGAACTCCGCCTCCCACTGGGTGCGGGCCGCCGCGTCGGGGCTCTTGCCGGTGTCCATGGCCGGCATGTCCTGCCAGACCAGCAGCCCCAGCTTGTCCGCCCAGTAGAACCAGCGCTGCGGTTCGACCTTGATGTGCTTGCGGACCATGTTGAAGCCGAGGTCCTTGTGGGCCTGGAGGTCCGACTTCAGTGCTTCGTCGGTCGGCGCGGTGTAGATGCCGTCCGGCCAGTAGCCCTGGTCCAGGGTGCCGGTCTGGAAGACGAACCTGCCGTTGAGGACCGGACGCAGCACGCCGTCGACCTTCGCCACGGCGATCGACCGCATGCCGGTGTAGCCGCCGACCGCGTCGGTGACCGACGCCCCGTCGAGCAGCTCCGCCTTCACGTCGTAGAGGAAGGGGTCCTCGGGAGTCCACAGATGTGGGCTCGGCACCGCGACGGAGATCTCGGAGCCGACGGTTCCGGTGGCCGTGCCGACCATGGTGCCGCCGCTGGAGACGGTGACCCGGGCGCTGCGTCCGGAGGCGGACGCGCCCTGCACCTTCACCCGCAGCGTGCTGTCGCCCAGGTTCGGTGTCATGTCGAGACGGGTGATGTGGGCCGCCGCCACCGGCTCCAGCCAGACCGTCTGCCAGATGCCGGAGGCCGCGGTGTAGAAGATGCCGCCGCCGCTGTGCGGCCGCACGTCATTGATGCGCTGCTTGCCGACGGCCTGGCCGCCCGTCTGCGTCGGGTCGTACACGGAGACCACGACCGTGTTCGTGCCTCCGTTGAGCTGCGGGGTGATGTCGTACGCGAAGGAGTCGTAACCGCCCTTGTGCACACCGGCCTGGGTGCCGTTGACCCAGACCGTGGTCTGCCAGTCGGACGCGCCGAAGTTGAGCACCACCCGGCGGCCGTTCCAGCCGGACGGCACGGTGAAGGTGCGCTTGTACCAGAGCTTGTCGTTCTCGGTGATCTTCCGCTGGATGCCGGAGAGCGCGGACTCCGCGACGAACGGCACACGGATCTGATCGGGGAACGAGGACGGCTGCCCGGCGTCCCGGCCGGTCACCGCGAAGTCCCATATGCCGTTGAGATTGGCCCAGTCGGTCCGGGTCAGCTGAGGGCGGGGGTACTCCGGCAGTGGCTTGTCGACCGGGACCTGGCCGGACCACGGCGTCGTCATGGGGGACGGCTTCGGCGCCCAGGAGGCGGCACCGGCCGGTGCGGAGCCGGCTCCCACCAGCGCCGAGGACACCAGCGCCAGCAGTCCGGTGGTGGCGATGGCCCGTCTCCACCAGGGGCGCCGGCCGGGTACGCGTAAACGGCTCATTGGTTCGTCTCCTTCGTCGGGTGCTGCCCAGGTACGGGGAGACTCCCCGCGCCGGGCGGCACGGGGAGCGGTCGGGGGTCACACGAGCTGCCAGAGGTGGTCGTCGGTGCCGTTGTCGTCGAACTGGACGGCGTGGGCGCTGTTGGTGGTGGACATGTTGTCGATGCCGAGGACCTTGCCGGAGTGGCGGTGCAGGTCTCGAAGCCCTGCCGGGGGTCACCGTGACCCGGGCGCGCGTTCTCGTCCCCGGCGAATCCGCCACCGGGGAACTGACCGTACTGGCCCATGGCCCTGCCGTACGTTCCGTACGTGTTGCGGGTGTCCTCGGCCGAACCGCTGCGCAGCGCGTACTGGGCGGGCTCACGGAAACCCTGCGCGATGTTGACGTTGTGCGGGTTGACCAGATTGTCGCCCCAGTCGGCACCGTTCGCATGGATCTTGTCGGCGAGGTCCAGCAGGAAGGTGTCTCCGGTGCGGTTGAAGAGCCAGAAGACACTGTCCAGGCCGTCGCCCCAGCGCAGCGCGATCCAGCTGGTGTTGAAGGCGCCGGGCCCCTGGGCGTTCATGTAGTGGAAGAAACGGCTGAGGAAGGGGATCACGCGGGTGTCGCCGCAGTATTCCTGCCAGGAGCGCAGGGCCTGGATCAGCGGAAGGAAGGGCCAGAAGTCCGGGCCGCCGTTCAGCGACGTACGGAGCGCCTTCGGCCCGAAGAATCCGTCGGCCTGCTGGGTGGCGAGAATCGCGTCGAACCAGCGCCGGACGGCGGCGAGTGCCTGCGCGTCGCCCGTGACGATCGCGAGGTCGGTGTAGCCGCGCAGCCAGTACGGGACCTCCTCCCAGCCGCCCAGTTCGGGGCGGACCCAGCCGGTGGCGGTGAAGTCCAGGAAGCGCGAGAACTCCTCGTACCGGCCGCACAGACCCTCCAGTTGGAGCTTCAGCTGTCCGGCCAGCCAGCCGCGCGCGGTGACCCGGCCGGGCGGGAGCCTGAGGAACGCGGTGGGGTGCAACGGCGCGGCGTTGGGGGAGTAGTGGCCGCCGCGAGCCGGCTCCGCCCGGTGGCCGGCCGCGGTCGCGGTGGTGGCCCAGCGGCCGGAGGCGGCTGTGGTGGCCAGCGCGCCGGCCAGGAGTTGTCTGCGGTTCAGGGGCATGGAAGGGCTCCTGCTCTCGGCCGGCCGGCGGGGCTCCGGCTTGGGGGACGGCGCATGAACGTGCGGGGCTTGCCATGGACTCCGTGGCATCTGCCGTGAAACCCGCCTCACCCGGGACGGGTTCGGGACGCGTACGGCACGGCACGCGGTCGCGACCGGAGGGCCGGCACGACAACGTGCTTGCAACGTTGGAAAATTGGGTACCGGCGGTATGACAGCACGGCGTCGGGTGGCTGTCCAGGGGTGCGGCGGTAACCGGCGCAATGAGGGTGTCAGGTGGTGCCGGGCAACTCCGACACATTTTGGAAACGCATCGACAACGCTCTTGCCGCCCGCGCCACGGCGCCTATATAACGTTGTAAACCGAGCCGCCGAGAGGCCGCGCAGACTCTCACGACCGCAGTTCGTCCAGGTGGCGGGCTCGTGAGTAACGCAGTGACATCAGCCGCCGAGCGGCAGCCGATGCATCGTCCAGCCATGCCCGACCGCACGCCAGTCGGTGTGCCGTCATCCCCGCCAAGGAGCTCCCGCGCATGATGATCCAGCGCCGAACCCGTACCCTCGCCGTGGCCTGTCTCCTCGCCGCCACCGCCACGCTGGCCGCCTCCGGCTGCTCCAAGTCGGAGACCTCGGACACCGCGACCACCGACAGCAGCCAGGGCGCGCAGGCGGCCAAGTCCCCGGAGTCCTCTTCCGGTTCGGGCTGCTCGCTGCAGACCTACGGCGCTCCGGAGCTGGACCTGAAGAACGCGGTGGTCGGCTTCTCCCAGTCGGAGAAGGAGGCCAACCCGTTCCGGATCGCCGAGACCCAGTCCATCAAGGACGAGGCCAAGAAGGTCGGCGTCAAGAAGCTGCTCACCACCAACGCGCAGTCGCAGCTCTCCAAGCAGATCAGCGACATCCAGGACATGCTCTCCCAGGGCGCCCAGTTCCTCATCGTCGCCCCGCTGAACTCCGACGGTCTGGAGCCGGCGCTGAAGGCCGCCGCGGCCAAGAAGGTCCCGGTCCTCACCATCGACCGCAAGGTCAACTCCACCGCCTGCAAGGACTATGTGGCCTTCCTCGGCTCCGACTTCGTGGAGCAGGGCAAGCGCGCCGCGGACGCGATGATCAAGACGACCGGGGGCAGGGGCAAGGTCGCCATCCTCCTCGGCGCCTCGGGCAACAACGTCACCACCGACCGCACCAAGGGCTTCGTCGACCAGCTCGAGGCGAAGGCCCCCGGGCTGGAGATCGTCGCGCAGCAGACGGGTGAGTTCGCTCGTGACAAGGGCCAGCAGGTCATGGAGCAGCTGATCCAGTCCAAGCCCGACATCACCGCCGTCTACGCGGAGAACGACGAGATGGGCCTCGGTGCCGTCACCGCGCTGAAGGCCGCGGGCAAGAAGCCCGGCAAGGACGTCAAGATCGTCTCCGTCGACGGGACCCGCAACGCCGTCCAGGCCCTGGTCAACGGCGAGTACAACGCTGTCATCGAGTCGAACCCGCGCTTCGGCCCGCTGGCGTTCGCGACGGCCCAGAAGTTCTACGGCGGCGAGGAGATCCCGGAGAACGTCATCATCACCGACCGTGCCTACGACGAGTCCAACGCCAAGGCCTCGCTCGGCGGCGCGTTCTGACCGGGACCTGCCCCATCTGCCCGGAGCACCGGCCGGCGCCGGCCGCGTGCTGATCCGTACGCGGCCCCCGGCCCGCACCGGCCGTGTCCGACCACCCGCCGCCGTGACGTCGCCACCCGTCACGGCGGCCCCGGGCCCCACCCTTGGAAGAGCGGAAGGCCAAGAACAGCCATGGCACCACCCGAAGCAGTACCGCAGCCGCCGCAGCCGGCCGCCGACGCGAAGGAGGCATCCGCTCCGGGCGCCGACGGGCAGGACGCCACCGCGCCGGCCACCGGCGCACCGCAGGTCTCCGCGCCGGCCACCGGTGCACCGCACGCCTCCGCACCGGCCGCGGCCGTCCTCGAAGCCCGCTCGGTGAGCAAGCGGTTCCCCGGCGTCGTCGCCCTCGACGGTGTTTCCTTCTCCCTGCGTGCCGGGGAGACCCACGCGCTCGTCGGCGAGAACGGAGCCGGGAAGTCCACCCTGATCAAGGTGCTGACCGGTGTATACCGGCCCGATGAGGGCGAACTGCGGCTGGCCGGCGAACAGATTGCCTTCGCCCGGCCGTTCGAGGCGCAGCAGGCCGGCATCTCCACGATCTACCAGGAGGTGAACCTCGTCCCGCTGATGAGCGTGGCGCGCAACATCTTCCTCGGCCGGGAGCCCAAGAACCGCCTGGGTCTCATCGACTTCGCCCGGATGCACCGCGAGACGACCGAACTCCTCGACGGCTTCGGTGTGCGTGCCGACCCGAAGAGGCCCCTGCACACCCTCGGCATCGGCACCCAGCAGATGGTCGCACTGGCCCGCGCCGTCTCGGTCAACGCCCAGGTCGTCATCATGGACGAGCCCACCTCCTCGCTGGAGCCACGCGAGGTCGAGACCCTTTTCCGGGTCATCGGGGACCTGCGCGCACGCGGGATCGCCGTCCTCTACGTCAGCCACCGCATGGATGAGCTCTACCGGATCTGCGACCGTGTCACCGTCCTCCGCGACGGCCGGCACATCCACACCGGCGACCTCGCCGACCTCGACCGCATGCAACTCGTCTCGATGATGCTCGGCCGCGACCTGGCCGAGGTCCGCCGCTCCGGTCTCACCAGCTTCGGCTCCGAGGGCCACGATGCCTCCCGCACCCCCGTGCTCACCGCGACCGGTCTCTCCCGCGACCACCAACTGCACGACATATCCCTGTCGTTGTACGGGGGCGAGGTCCTCGGCCTCGGCGGCCTTCTCGGTTCCGGCCGCAGCGAGACCGCGAAGGCGCTGGCCGGTGCGCTCGCCCTGGACTCCGGTGAGATCTCCATCGGCGGACGCACCCTGCGCCGCCTCACATCGGCCGGGGCCATCCGTGCGGGCATCAGCCTGCTGCCCGAGGACCGCAAGGCCGAAGGCATCGTGCCCGGACTGTCGGTCCGCGAGAACATCGTGCTGGCCGCGATGCCCCGCCTCTCCCGTGCCGGCATCGTCTCCCGTGCCAGGCAGGACCGCATCGTCGACGTCTTCATGAAGCGGCTGCGGATCAAGGCCGCGAGCCCCGAGCAGAAGGTCGGCGAGCTCTCCGGCGGAAACCAGCAGAAGGTCCTGCTGGCCCGCTGGCTCTGTCTGGAGCCCAAGGTCCTGCTCCTCGACGAACCCACCCGCGGCATCGACGTCGGTGCCAAGGCCGAGGTCCAGAGCCTCATCGACGACCTCGCCCGCGAGGGCCTCGCCGTCCTGCTCATCTCCTCCGACATCGAGGAACTCATCGAGGGCGCCGACCGCATCGTCGTCCTGCGCGGCGGCGCGGTCGCGGGCGAACTGTCGGGCGACGAAGTGGCGGAGAGCCATCTGCTCGAAGTGCTCGCCGACCACTCACCGGCGCCCGAGGGCAAGGCCCCGGCCGTCAAGGAGGACCCCCGATGACCCAGGCCGCAGTCCCCACCCCCGCAACCCGCCCGCTGGCCCGGCTGCGCGACCCCTCCTGGTACCAGGAGTACGGCGTCTACCTCGCCGTCGCGGTCGTCCTCCTCTTCAACGCCCTGTTCACCGAGCACTTCATGACCGCGGACAACCTCCGCACCCAGCTCGTGCAGGTCGCCCCCATCGTCATCGTCGCCCTCGGCATGGCGCTCGTGATCGGCACGGAAGGCGTCGACCTCTCCGTCGGTTCGACCATGGCACTGGCCACCGCGCTGCTGCCGCTCTACCTCGGGTACGGGCTGGTGCCCGCCCTCGTCATGGCGCTGCTGGCCGGGGCCGTCGTCGGAGCAGTCAACGGCTCACTGGTCTCCCTCGTCGGGCTCCAGCCGATCGTCGCCACGCTCGCCCTGTTCGTCGGCGGCCGGGGCCTGGCCCTGGTCATGGCCGACGGTCAGCTCAAGCAGATCGTCAACCCCGACCTGCTCTCGCTCGGCACCGGTTCCTTCCTGGGCATTCCCCTGGTCGTGCTCATCGCAGCCGTCCTCGCGGTCGCCGTCGCCTTCCTGGTCCAGCGCACCACCTTCGGCCGCCAGATCGTCGCCATCGGCGGCAACCGCTCGGCCGCGGCCCTCGCCGGACTTCCCGTGCGACGCGTGCTCATCGGTGTCTACGTGCTCTGCGGAGTCCTGGCGGCCCTGGCGGGCATCCTCGCCACCGCCCGGCTCACCGCCAGCGACCCCTCCTCGCTCGGCACCCTCATGGAACTCTCCGCCATCACGGCGGTCGTCGTCGGGGGCACCCCGCTCAACGGCGGCTCCATCCGGGTCCTCGGAACGGTCGCCGGAGCCCTGCTGATGCAGCTGCTGCGCGCCACCCTCGTCAAGCACGACCTGCCCGACTCCACCGCACAGATCGCCCAGGCGGCCATCATCATCGCCGCCGTCTACGTCGCCCGGGAGCGTCGGTCCCGATGAACGAAACCTCCTCCGCACCCCTGGCCGAGGCCCGGGCACCGCGCAAGACCCCGACAGCGGCCGGCGACAGCGCGGCCCGCCCCCCGGCAGGGCAGCGCATCGCCGGACTCCTCCAGCGCCAGGGCGTACTCGCGGTCCTGCTCACGGTCGTGATCGTCGCGTCCTTCATCTACCCGACGTTCGCCACGCTGGACAACGCCCGCGGTGTGACCATCCAGGCCTCGTTCCTGGCCGTGGTGGCACTCGGCATGACCATGGTCATCATCACCGGCGGCATCGACCTGTCCGTCGGATCGGTCTTCGCGCTGGGGGGTGTGCTCGCCGCCTGGGCCTCGCAATGGGGCTTCCTGGCCGCCCTGTTCGTCCCGCTCCTGGTGTGCGGTGCGATCGGACTGCTCAACGGATTCCTGGTGGCCCGCGCGGGAATGGCACCCTTCATCGTCACGCTCGCCACCCTGCTCGGGGCACGCGGCCTGCTCCTCGCGTTCACCGACGAGGGCGCCACCACCTATCTGGTCCCCAAGGACTCCGCCTTCGCCGATCTCGGACAGGGCAGCGTCCGGGGCTTCGGCTACCCGATCCTGATCGCCCTGGCGCTGTTCGGCATCGGCGGACTGCTTCTCCAGCGCACCTCGTTCGGGCAGACGCTCTTCGCGGTCGGCGGCAGCAGCGACGCGGCCACGCTCATGGGCCTGCCCGTCGCCCGCACCAAGATCCTCGTCTACACGCTCAGCGGGCTCCTGGCCGGACTCGCCGGCGCGCTCAACGCGGCCAGGCTCTCCTCCGGCGTCACCATCGTCGGCGTGGGCATGGAACTCGACGCGATCTCCGCCGTCGTCATCGGCGGCACCCTCCTGATCGGCGGCGCCGGATCGATCAGCGGAACCCTCTGGGGCGTACTGCTGCTGGCGGTCATCCAGAACCTGATCAACCAGATCGGGTCGCTGAACTCCTCCTACCAGTCGGTCGTCAGCGGCGGGTTCCTTATCGTTGTCGTCGTGGCCCAGCGCTATCTGTCGCGCAGCCGCAGAACCACCTGAACCGGTGCCGGGGCCCGCCGCCCCGGCACCGTTCGTACCGAACCGGCAGAGCCGGGCCACCGCGCGCCACCGCGCGACAAGTCGATCCAGGGAGTGCCGTGGGCGTCAGCCTCAAGGACGTTGCGCAACGGGCGGGCGTGTCCATCAAGACCGTGTCCAACGTGGTGAACAACTATCAGCACGTCACACCGAAGATGCGGGCCAAGGTGCAGCAGGCCATCGACGAGCTCGGCTACCGGCCGAATCTCACCGCACGCCATCTGCGCAAGGGCCGCACCGGCATCATCGCCCTCGCCGTCCCCGAGTTCGGCAACCCGTACTTCGCGGAGCTGGCCGGAGAGGTCGTCGACGCGGCCGCCCGGCACGACTACACCGTGCTGGTCGACCACACCGGCGGACTGCGGGAGAAAGAGCTCCTGGTCAGCCAGGGATTCCGGTCCCATGTGATCGACGGTCTCATCCTCAGCCCGATCCATCTGGAGACCGAGGACCTGATGGCGCGCACCGAGACGGCGCCGCTGGTGCTGCTCGGCGAGCGCGAGTACGAGGCCCCCTACGACCACATCGCCATCGACAACGTGGCGGCGTCCCGCGAGGCCGTGCGGCATCTCATCGACCAGGGAAACCGCAGGATCGCCTTCCTCGGCTCGCGCACCGGCCGCGAACGGCAGCCGGCCCATCTCCGGCTGCGCGGCTGGCGCGAGGAGCTTGCCGCCGCGGGCATCGAGGCCGACGAGTCGCTCGTCGTGGTCACCGACGGCTACGGCCGCGAGGACGGGGCCACCGCCATGGCCGCCCTCCTGGACCGTGGGGAACGGCCCGACGCCGTGTTCGCCTACAACGACCTCATCGCCATCGGCGCGATGCGCACCCTCTCCGAACGTGGTCTGCGCATCCCCGAGGACGTGGCCGTCGTCGGGTTCGACGACATCGAGGAGAGCCTCTACGGGGCCACCACGCTCACCACGGTGGCCCCCGACAAGGAGGCCATCGCCCGGCTGGCGGTCGACAGCCTCGTCGAGCGGCTCTCCGGTGGCCAGGTGTCCGAACCCCGGCGTCCCCGGCCCGGCTACCGGCTCGTCGTCCGTGAATCCACCGTGCCCCGGCCGCCCGTGTAGACCCGCCGCCGGACTTCCTTCTCCCCGAGGGAGTCCGGCGGCGTGTCCAGGGCCAGGGCCCACCGTCCTCGTCCCGCCCGGCCGTCCGCTCGTCCCAAGGATCTCTGATGCCTCGCCCCACCGTGAACCGCACACCGTTCGGCGCCCACGGGCCCACGGACGTCGATCTCTGGACCCTCGACTCCGGAACCGGGATCCGGGCCGAGATCCTCACCTACGGCGGCATCCTGCACCGTCTCACCGTGCCCGACACCGGGGGAACGCCCACGTCGGTCGTGCGGTCGCTGGTCTCCCTCGACGACTACGCGGGCGAGAACCCGTTCTTCGGCGCCCTCATCGGCCGCTTCGCCAACCGCATCGCGCACGGCCGCTTCACCCTCGACGGAACGCCGTACCGGATTCCGGCCACCGACCGGGGCCATGCCCTGCACGGAGGACCCGACGGATTCCACACCCGCGTCTGGCAGGCCCACGGCGAGGCCACCGGCAGCGCCGCGACGCTCCGGCTCACCCTGCACAGCCCCGACGGCGACATGGGCTTCCCCGGAGCGATGGACGTCGCCGTGACATACACCCTCGACAGCACGGGCACCCTGGCCCTCGACTACAGCGCCACCACGGACCGGCCCACCGTCGTCAACCTCACCAACCACGCCTACTTCGACCTCACCGGACGGGGCGACATCCTCGGGCACACACTCCAGGTGGACGCCGACAGCTACCTCCCCGTCGACGAGGAGGGCATTCCCGAGGGCCCGGCCACGGCTGTGCGCGCAACCCCGTTCGACCTCACCGCCCCGCACGGCATCGGAGAGCGCATCGCGCTCCCGGACGAGCAACTGCGACGGGCCGGTGGCTTCGACCACTGCTGGATCCTCCACGAGCCCGGCACACCGTCCGGCCTGCGCAGGGCGGCGCGGCTCACCGCCCCGGGCGCCGAGCGGATCATGGAGGTGTGGACCACCGAACCGGGCATCCAGGTCTACACCGCCAACCAGCTGGACGGCACTCTGACCGCCCCCGGCGGCGGGCGCCACGAACGCCACGGCGCCGTCTGTCTGGAGACCCAGCACCTGCCCGACTCGCCCAACCGGCCCGACCAGCCCGGCACCGCTCTGCGCCCCGGCGACGTCTTCTCCAGCCGTACCGAGCTGCGGTTCCCGCACCTCGCCGAGGCGGGACGAGGCGAGGCGGGACGAGGCCGTGCGGTGCGGGGAATGCCGGAATGAGCCGGGCTGTTCGCACGTCCATGACCTTTTCTGTGGACGTGACCGTCCGGGGCTACGAGCTCGACACGCAGGGACATCTCAACCAGGCTGTCTACCTCCAGTACGCCGAGCACGCGCGCTGGGAGCTGCTGCGGGCCGCCGGGCTGCCCCAGGAGAAGCTGCTGGCCGACGGAGTGGGGCCCGTCGCGCTGGAAGTCACGGTCAAATACCGCAGGGAGCTGCGGGGCGGGGAACGGGTGAGGGTCTCCTGCCGGTTCGACTACGGGCAGGGCAAGACGTTCACGGTCGCCCAGCAGATCCTCAAGGAGGACGGCACGGTGGCGGCCGAGATCACCGGCGTGGCGGGCGTCCTCGACCTCACCACACGCCGGCTGGTCGCCGATCCGGCCGGCCGGCTCGCGTCACTCGCCAAGGAACCGGAGCTGCTGAGCGGCTGATCGCGGGACGGCCCCGGGCGTCAGCGGACCTTCCGGCCCGCCGCGAGGGAGGCCACCGCCTTCTTGAGGCGGGCCGCCCTGACCTCGGGGCTCGTCGCCGTCATCAGACGCAGGAGAACCAGGTAGCGGTCCGATCTGCCGAGCTCCTCGTAGAAGAGCCGGGCCGGCCCGTTCGCCTCCAGGGCCGCGGCGAGGTCGGCCGGGACGGTGGCCTTGCTCTGCGAGGGGTACGCAGCCGCCCACCGCCCGTCCGAGCGCGCCGCCTCGACCTCGGCGAGGCCGGACTCACGCATCCGGTCCGCCGCGATGAGTGCCTCGGCCTTCTCCACATTGATCTGCGACCACGCGCTCCGGCGCCGGCGGGGCGTGATCCGCTGGAGGTAGTACACCTCGTCGAAGGACTTGCGCTGCCCGTCGATCCAGCCGAAGCAGAGCGCCGAGTCGATGACGTCGGCGGCGCTCACCGACTCCACGCCTGAGCCGCGCTTGGCGATCTTCAGCCAGAGCCCGGTCCGGTCGGCGCGGTGCCGCTCCAGCCATGCGTCGAGCTGGGCGACCCGTGCGAAGGGACGTGCGTTGTCCAGGGTGTCCAGGGTGTCCGTCATCCTGCTGCGCCTCCTGAGTGGTCCGGGCCCGTGCCCGCCCGCCGAGCCAGTCTCATCTGCATTCAGGTCGGATTCTGTCCTGTATGAGCCGAACTACGAGGGGTCTCGTATTATGGTGAGCCCCGGACGAAGCGACGATGCGGAGCGACAGTGACCCCTGCCAGCGCCACCGACCCGGCAGCCGGCGCCCGCATGCTGGCCCATCCCGCGCGGGACGAGATCAGGCTCGAATCGGTCCTGCACGCGCTCTCCGACCCGGTGCGGCTGTGTGTGGTCCGTGAACTGGCCGCCGCCGACGACGAGCTCACCTGCTCCCGGTTCGACCTGCCGGTGACCAAGTCCACCAGCACCCACCACTTCCGGGTGCTCCGCGAGAGCGGCATCGTCCAGCAGGTCTACCGAGGGACGGCCAAGATGAACGGGCTCCGGCGCGAGGACCTGGAAGCGCTCTTCCCCGGACTGCTCGACCGGGTGCTCGAAGCGGCGAACCTCCAGGCCGACCGCGACGGCTGGGAGTAGTCGTCCCGGCGCGGACCGATGGCCACGGCACAGACCGACTGCCGTGACGCAGACCGGCCGTCATGGCGCGGGCCGGCCGTCATGACGAGGGCGGGCGGTCCGGGCGCGGGCGGAGGCCGTCGGGGTGTGGACCGACCGTTCCTTCGCGGGCGGGGCAGTCCCTGGCTGTCCGGGACTGCCCCGAGCCGCCCGAGGTCTGTTCCGAGCCGTTCCGGACCGTCGCGGGCCGGCCGCCATGCCCGTCCGGGGCTGCTCCGAGCCGGCGTCCGTACCTCTCCGTCACACCGGCCCGGTGCCGTGCGCCGCCCCCATCAGCCCCGGCCAGTCCGGGATCTTCACCGGTCCCCGGCCGAGCGAGCGCCCGAGGGCCGCCTCCGCCCGCTCGATCGACAGCCAGCCGTCCCACTCCACCGGCCGCAGCTCCCAGGACCGCAGCACTGCGAGGGGATCCGGGGCGGACGCACGCCCCACAAGCAGGGGCGCGTCCTCGATCAGTGACGCGACGGTCTCCTTCGCGCACGAACGGTTCGTTCCGATCACCCCGGTCGGACCACGCTTGATCCACCCCGCTACGTACTCCCCGGGGGAGGGTGCTCCGTCCCGCAGCACCCGGCCTGCCCGGTGGGGAACTGTTCCGCTCATCTCGTCGAACGGAAGTCCGGGCAGCGGGAGTCCCCGGTAGCCGACCGCCCGCAGGACGAGCTCGGCGCCGATGTCCTCGTACGTGCCGGTGTCGCGCACCCCGCCGTTGCCGTCCGGGGCCGTCCGGGCGAACCGGACGCCGGCCACCCGCCCGTCGCGCTCCAGCAGCTCGACCGGGCGCAGGAAGAACCGCAGCCCGATGGTCCGGAGGCGGTTGTCCCCGGCCCGGGGTGCCTCACGAGCCCATCCCCGCAGCACGTCGAGATTCCGCCGCACCAGCGCCGGCAGCGGCGGGGTGTCCGGTGCCGTGCTGCCGTACGCCGGGTCCAGGGCGAGTTCCGCCGGGTCCACGACCATCCGCGCGCCGGGCAGCGCGCCGAGCTCACGGAGCTCCTTGGTGGTGAACCGGGCCTGGGAGGGGCCCCTCCTGCCTGCCATGCGCACCTCGCGGACCCGGCTGTCCGCGAGCACGCCGAGCGTGGGCTGCGGTACATCGGTGGGCCGCAGTTCGTCGGCGCCCCGTGCGAGGATCCGCGCCACGTCGACCGCCACGTTGCCGACACCGATCACGACGACCGAACGGGCGCGCAGCGCGAACAGGCCGGCGGCCGCATCGGGGTGGGCGCTGTACCAGGAGACGAACTCGGTCGCCGAGTGGCTGCCGGGCAGTTCCTCGCCCAGAATGCCCAGCGGGCGGTCCGTGGCAGCTCCGACGCAGTAGACGACGGCGTCGTAGAGCTCGGCCAGCCGTCCGGGCGGCACCCCGTCCCCGCCCACGGCCACATGACCGACAAAGGTGACGCGCTCATGCTCCAGGACGGCCCGCAGGCTCTGCTGCAGCGATTTGATCTTCGCGTGGTCCGGTGCGACCCCGTACCGCACGAGTCCGTACGGGCAGGGCAGCCGGTCCAGGACATGCACCCGCACATCGGGCACCACGGTCTGGGCCAACAGCGCCTGGGCGGTGTAGACCCCGCTGGGGCCGGAGCCGACGACAGCGACACGAAGCACGGCGCACCTCCTCCATGAGGGTGTCTCCAGCATCCCACCGGCGAACCCGGTGAGGGAGAAGCACGCCCCGTGCTCGTGGCGGCCGGAGGTCTTTCAGGGGCGTCGGAGGCGGTCGGGGTCTTCGGGGGCGGGCGGCCCTCAGGAGGAGAGAGCGCGCATCCGGGCGATCTCGGTGGTCTGCTGGGCCACGACATCACTGGCCATCTCCTCCACCTGCACGTTGTTTCCCTCCGAGAGGACGTCGGTCGCCATGGCGACCGCGCCCTGGTGATGCGCGATCATCAGCTTGAGGAACAGCTGGTCGAAGGCCGTCCCCTTCGCCGCCCCGAGTTCTGCCAGCCGGCCGGCCGTCGCCATGCCTGGCATCGCGCCGTGGTCGTGCTTGCCGGACTGCCCGGAGAGGCCGTGGCGGCTGAGCCACCCTTCCATTGCTCCGATCTCGGGTTTCTGGGCTGCCACGACATCACCGTGCTGCCGTCCAAGGACCTGGCTGCAGGTGCCTGCATGGGTGACGGTCTGCTGTTCTCCATCAAGGACCCGGAGAATCCCAAGATCATCGACCGGGTGCAGGACAACGTGAACTTCGCGTTCTGGCACTCCGCCACGTTCAGCCAGCGAGCCGACAAGGTCGTCTTCACCGATGAGCTCGGCGGCGGCAGCGCGGCGACCTGCAACGAGGAGATCAGTCCGAAGCGCGGTGCCGACGGCATCTACGACATCGTCGGCAGGGGAGACCACCGCAAGCTCGTCTTCCGCAGCTACTTCAAGATCGGCCGTCCACAGGCCGGCACCGAGGTCTGTGTCGCCCACAACGGCTCGATCATCCCGGTCAAGGGCCGGGACCTGATGGTCCAGGCCTGGTACCAGGGCGGAGTCTCGGTATGGGACTTCACCGATTCCTCCCGCCCGAAGGAGATCGGCTTCTTCGAGCGCGGTCCCGTCACCACCGACGAGGTCACCACGGCCGGTCCCTGGTCGGCGTACTACTACAACGGTTACATCTACTCCAACGACATCGCCAAGGGCCTCGACGTTCTGAAGATCGACGACTGGCGGACCGACCCGGCGAAGCGGGTGCGGACGGGCGAGCTCAATGTCCAGACGCAGCCGGACTACTTCGACCGCTGAGCCCTGCGAGTCGGCTGGGCCTGCCGGGGCAGGCCGTCGCCGACAGCTGAACGCGGTGGCGGGCCGAGTGCCGGCCGCGCGGCCGGTCCCGCCCGGGTCTTCACCCGGCGGGACCGGCTCCTGGGTGGCGGGGTGCGTTCATTGACCCATCCGCCGCGCCGGGACCTGCTGTACCACCGCGCGGGCCGTTTCCCGTATCCGGTCCGTCACGCGGTTCCGGTCCGTCACACGGTCCACCCGGCCCGTGCTGCGGCCGGGCGGGCTCCCTGGTTCCGGCAACGCGGGGGATCGCCGGAACCGAGCGGTCTCAGGCGGCCTCGTAACGGTGCGCCCGGCCGCCCCGCCACTCGACCCACGCGGGGCTGTCCAGGATCCGCTCGGGATCGTCCAGCCCCGCACCCTCCAGGAACACGATCACATCGTGATCCGAGTGCGCGAGGCCGAGAATCTCGACCCGCCCGTCGCGTTGTACGGTGACGCGCCGACCGCCGGAGGGGGATGGCCGGAAGATCACGATCGGGGGAGAAGCCATGCCTCCAGGGTGCGACGTGCCGACGGCCGTCGCACAGCGAACCGGAAACCCAGCTCCGCGGCAGATCGGACAGACGTGCCGGACCCGCACCGGCTGTTGTGGAGCAGGTGGAGCAGGTGGAGCGAGTAGTGCCGGCTGCGCACGTGGTTCGGGCAGCGGATGCGGCTCAGGCGGCGGACCTGGCGTTGGCGCCGGTGGCCGCGGCCCACTCGACCAGCAGCTGCTGGTACTCCTCCTCGTCCTCCGGGGACAGGTATCCGCCCGAGCGCTGCCACAGGTCGCGAATGTCTTCATTCACCACTGCGGCGGAACGCACGGAACCGGACGGGCGCGGAGTCGGGGACATGGTTACTAGGCTACGGCCCCGATGTGACAATCCGACCCATGGCGCGTCAGGGACATCTCTCACATGTCTCTCAGGCAACCTCGGCGGTCAGTCCGAGCTCCAGCAGTCCGTCCGGGCGCTCGTCCACCGGGGCGTGCCGTACGAAACGCACGTCGCAGCCCAGCGCGGCTGCCCCGCCGTCCGCGTGCCGGTCGTCGCCGACCATCACCACATCGGTCGGATGCTGTCCCAGAAGTGTGCAGGCGGTGTGGAAGAGGCGCGCGTCCGGCTTGTGCATGCCGTGCTCGAAGGACAGGACGTACGCCTTCACATAGGCGTCCAGACCATGCGCCAGGAAGACCGGCCTCAGGTCCCACCCGATGTTGCTGACCACACCGATCGGGATGCCCCGGCCGTGCAGGGCGGCCAGCACCTCCTCGGTATCGGGATAGGGACGCCACGCGGCAGGGGCCCGGTGCCGCTCGTACAGCGCGTCGTGGAGCCCCGGGTCGGGCAGCTCCACCTGGCGGGCCAGGCCTGTGTACGCCTCGCGGTGCCGGTCCGCGCTCTTGTCGCGGAATGCCCAGGCCGACGCCAGTCTTCCGGGCACCTGCTGGGGAGGGGGGCCACCCGGCAGGGCCCCGGAGGCCTCCAGTTCCCGCACGTACCGTTCGAAGTCGTCATCCGCCACGCTCACGTTCCGATCGGCGAGGGTCGCGGCGAGCCAGGAACGGACGGATTCGATCCGGAACAGCGTCCCGGAGAAGTCGAAGAGCACACCCTTGATCGGCATGGGCCGATCCTCGCCGACGCGTGCGGGCGGGGCAAGAACGCCTGTTCAGCCCCTTTCATCCGGACGGAGGCGGGAAGCGTACCGCTCGTACCCGGCCGCCGCGAAGACGGTCAGGGCCACGCCCAGCAGCCATCCGCCCAGTACGTCGGACGGCCAGTGCACGCCCAGGTAGAGCCGGGTGAGTCCGACCCCGAGCACCGAGATGCCCGCGGCGGTCAGGGCCGTCCGCCGGATCCAGGGCCGGGCACCTGACCGGCGCAGGAGCCACAGCAGCAGACCACAGCTCACGACGGCCGTCATCGCGTGTCCGGAGGGGAACGCCGCGTAGTGGGCGGAATCCACCGGATCGGGCCACCGGGGGCGATCCCTGCCGACGGCGGCCTTGATGCCCTGCTGGAGAAGACTGGAGGTCAGGCTCGTCATCGCCACCCAGGCCGCGAGCACTCCTGCCCCGCGCAGCCACAGGGCGACCACGGCGACGGCGGTCAGTGCGCGCATGGCCCACGGGTCCCACACCCAGTCCGTGAGGATCCGGTTCACGTGGACGAGGCCGGGCTCCGTCACCGCCCGGCGGTGCAGGGCCCCGGCGATGTCACGGTCCAGGCGCATCAGGGGAGGCCACCGCGTGGCGACCAGCCCCAGCAGCACCAGAGCGAGAGCTCCGCAGACGACTCCCGGCCACAGTGCCGGCGAGGGGGCGGGGGTGCGGGTGCGGTGCGAGGGGGAGAGGGGCGGGGAGTGCATGAGAGTGATCCTTGCCGACGGGCGGGGCGCACGGCCACCACCGCGCGGCGGGACCACTCGGCGAGTACTGCCGCGGATCGCTGCGCGGCCCCGCCCGTGCGTCGGTGCCGGGGCTGCCCCGAGCAGCGGCCGCCACCATGAGGGCCGCCGCCTACCCCAGTGCGCTGAGAGCGGGAACGAATGCCACCAGCAGCGGGATCGCCGGCAGCAGTGTGGCCGCCGCGGTCAGCCGCAGCCGACGGCCCGCCGTGAGCCGGCCCGCGGGTGCCAGCAGCCGGTTCACCCGCAGCGGCATCTGTGCATCCGGTGTCGGACAGGGGCCGAACACCCCACGGTCCTCGTTGAGTTCGACCAGCGCCAGCGCGATGGTCAGCCGGCCGAAGCGCCTGGAGGCCGTGTCGTCAGCGGCGAGTTCGACCAGCCGGTGCATCTCGCCGCGGAACGCCGCGAACACCGGAACCTGCGGAAACCCGGATGCCAGTGCCGCCGAGCAGTTGAGCAGCCAGTCATGGCGTGCGTTCGCGTGTCCTTGTTCATGAGCGAGCACCGCGTCGAGCTGACGGCCTTTCAACCGCCCCAGTGCGGCAGTGGTGATGACCAGCCGGGGTGCTGTGCCGGGCAGCCACCAGGCGTCGGGACGTTCCCCCTCCAGCACCACCAGCCGGCCGCTGCCGGGTTCCTCGCCGGGCATCAGCGGGGAACGCACCAGGAGTTCGGACCGCCGCTGTCTGCGCTCCAGGCGCACACGGCGGATCTCACGGGTCAGCATCGCCGCCGTCCACACACCGCCGAGCGCAAGGAGTACGGCCATCACGGCCGACCACGGTCCATAGGAGGCGAGTGCGTAGGCCTCGACGACGGCGTGCGGGGCGGGGGCGAACACATGGCCGCGTACCGCCTGCCAGGCCGCTGCCGCACTGAAGGTCATGGACAGCCCGAACGACAGCAGCACACCGGCCACCACGCACTGCCAGACCCATAGCGCCACCACGGGCTCGCGCTCCGGCCATTCGGCCCGCGCCATCAGCCGCGGAGTCACGACGGCGGCCAGTGCACCGAGCAGCAGCAGTGCGAGGGAGACCATCATGGCGTCACCCTATGAGCGGCATGGTGCGCGCGGGTATGGCTGCGCTCAGCAAGTGATGTACGCCACGGTTTGCGGGACCTCCTGTCTCACAGGGTGAGCAGCATGGCGAACATGGCTATCCCCATGGTCAGCCGGCACGCCAGCGCCAGCTCCGGACGTGCCCCCCAGCTGCCCGCCGCCGGTCCGCCGGCCACGGCCCCGCTCCCGGCCGCCATCGCGGTCACCGGTACCAGCCGGGCGCCGGACCGCAGCACGTACGCTGCGTAGTAGATCAGGAGCAGCCCGGTCAACAGGGGAACGCCCCCTGCGGCTGCCATGGCGTGCGAGGCGTGACCGCCGTGACCTGCCCCGCCCGGCCGCGCCATGACGACCGACATGTAGACCATCGCCGACGAGCCGACCAGATGGTGCAGATGATGACCGCTGCGGCGCGAGAACCACAGGGCGCGCAACGCGGCAACGCCGAAGAGCGTGGCGTACAACGCCCATCCCCAGGCAGGCGGCGCGACGACGGCGGCAGGCACCGCCATCGCCGCCATTCCGAACCCCATCAGCGCTTCCGCGCGAGCCGTCCTGCGTTCCTCGCCGCTCCCGCTGTGGGCCCGCAGCAGGCAGTACGCACCCGTCGCCGCGCACAACGCCATCAGCAGCCAGCCGGACATCGCAGGTCCGTGCACAGCAGAACCTCCCCCCGGGCGAACGGAATCGCCCCTTCTGGTCGATGCCCGCGCCCGGAGGCCCGTACGCGGCGCACTGAGGTACAGGGGAGCGCGTGACAGGGGTGAAATCGCGCAGCCGCGGTGCGGGCCCGCATGATTCCGGCTGCTCGGCGCCCGGAACCGGGCTCCGCCCCTCGACCGGCACCCGGGAGTTACGCTGCTGCCGCACGGCGACAGCAGAGAATCGGAGAGCCCCACCATGGACACCGCCCCGCCCCGCGAACCGGGTCAGCTCGCCTTCCGCGACGCGACCGAAGCAGATGTGCCCGCGCTCGTGGAGCTGATCCAGTCCGCGTACCGAGGTGACTCCAGCCGCGCGGGATGGACCACCGAGGCGGACATCCTGCAGGGGCAGCGCACCGACCCGCAGGGGGTGCGTGAAGTGGTGGAGGACCCCGGCAGCCGGCTGCTCGTGGTGGAACGCGACGGCGAGCCGGTCGCCTGCTGCCAGCTCGAACACCGAGGTGAAGCCGCCTACTTCGGGATGTTCGCGGTCCGCCCCTCGCTCCAGGGCGCGGGGCTCGGCAAGGTGGTCATCGCCGAGGCGGAGCGCAGCGTCCGGGAGCGCTGGGGCGCGCGCGAGATGCACATGACCGTCATCTCGGTACGTGACGAGCTGATCGCCTGGTACGAGCGCCGAGGCTATCGCCGTACGGGGCGGCTGAGCCCGTTCCCGTACGGCGATGAGCGCTTCGGTATCCCGCAGCGCGACGACCTCGCCTTCGAACTGCTGATCAAGGACCTGCCCGCGAGCTGACCGAGAACCGCAGGCCGGCCGCGTGGCGCGCCGCGGCGGGTACGGGTCACGTAACCGCCCTGCCGGCCCGCGGGGCGGGGCCGGCACCTGTCGGGGCGGTTACGCGGTGAAGCGGACCGGCAGATGCCGGGCGGTTACGCGGTGAAACGGCCCGCGCGGCGGATCTCCGGGAAATCGGTGGTCGCGCCGTCGAGCCCGAGCCCGCGGGCCAGCCGCAGATGGTCCTGGGTGTTCACCACCCAGCCGACCACGGTCAGCCCCTCGGCGTGGGCCCTCTCGACCAGTTCCAGTGTGATCCGCCGGACGTTGAGCACCAGCCTGGTGGCGCCCACCGCCTTCGCGCGGTCCACCACGTCGTCACCCCAGCGGCTGGCCACGAGCGCCGTCCGTACCCCCGGCACCAGCTGGGCGATCTCGGCGATCGCTTCGTCGTGGAACGAGATCACCTCGACCCGGTCGACGAGATCGCGCCGCCGCATCACCTCGGCCAGCGTGCGGGCGGCGGCCACGTCCTTGATCTCCGCCTGCAAGGGGGACCGCACAGCGTCGAGAACCTCCTCGAAGACCGGTACCCGCTCTCCCTCCCCGGCGTCGAGTTCGCGCAGCTCTGCCAGGGTCTTCTCGGCGATCGGGCCCTTGCCGTCGGTCGTCCGGTCCACCTCGGCGTCGTGCATGACGGCGAGGGCGCCGTCCTTGCTCAGGTGGAGGTCCAGCTCGATGAGGTCCATTCCGGCCTGCTCGGCGTGGGCGAACGACCGCAACGTGTTCTCCGGCTCGACACCCATCACCCCGCGATGACCGATGGTGAGAAAAGACAAGGGACTCTCGCTTCCGTCGACGGCTTCTCCCTGTTTGCCTACCCACCCGCCGCTACGGCATGACCGCGGATCCGGCTGACCGGTGTCCCGTCGTGGAGTGCGGTCCTGCCTCGCGCGGGGGAGTGGATCCGTGATCCCGGACGCCCGCGGCGCCGAGCAGGAATCCGGTGATGACGGCGGCGACCAGGACGGCACGGATGCTCACGCGCGGGTTCTCCCGAGTGCGTAGTGCGTACGAGGGGCGGACGCCGTCCGTCCTACCGGCAGCTGCCTGTCCGCCGCGAGCTGTGTCACTCATGCGTGGGCGTGTTCTGTGCGGGCTTGCCGGTTGGGTGTGCGAATCGAATGCGGGGCTTGCGTGCTGGTGGTGCCCCGCCGTTTCGCTGTAGGCCCCTGTTCGTGTGCGGAAGACTTCGCTGAAGCAGCGTGCGACAGGAAAAATCACGGTGACCATGGGGATGGGCAGGATATTTTTCGGGCCCCCACTTGTATCGGGGAACCGCACGCGGATACGGTTGTGTGACGCGAGGTTCTCCCGTGGAGGAAGTGTTATGACGGAAATTCTTGTGCACGACGTCGCCGCCGGCGGCATAGCTTCCGCCCATCCGGTGATCGAGCACCCGGCCTGGCCCGCGCTCAAGAGTGCCGTGGAGGAGATCCGGCCCTGGCAGTCGAAGGACGGCTCGATCGACTTCGACGCCGAGGACGCGCCTGCCCCGGAGGCCGCCCGGGCCGCCCTGGAACGGGTGGCCACCGCGGTCGAGGAGCTCTCGCCGCTGCTTCCGCACGACGCCGCGTACCACCGCGCCCTTGTCATGGACCTGCGCCGCTGGGCAGCCGACGGGTTCGGTGTCCCGGACTTCCTCGACTCGCTCCTGGCGTTCCAGCCCGCCAAGGACCGCGCCGACGGCCTCCAGCACCTCGTGGTCTTCGCGATGTACACGCAGAACGGCAATCCCGACCGCAACCTCGAAGCGGTCGTGCTCCGGATGGTCTGGCCCGAGTGGCTCGCCGACCTGGAGGCCACCCGTTACGACAACCCGTTGTTCTGCGGCATCACCTTCGAGGACTTCACCTCCGGGTACGACACCAACTCCGCCGTGCTCTTCCCGGAGACCATCGCGGTGCGTGAGGCCCCCGAGCGCTTCAGCTGGGGCGGCATCTTCTGTGACCGCGAGGCCGCCCGCTTCCGCCGCGTCACCGAGGCGTCCGTCGAGCTCCTGAGCGTCGAACTGCCCGAGGACATCCGCGAGATGGTCGGCGACCAGCAGCGCTGCGAGCAGGCCTTCGTGCTCTGGGACATGGTCCACGACCGTACCCACAGCCATGGCGACCTGCCGTTCGACCCGTTCATGATCAAGCAGCGCCAGCCGTTCTGGATGTACGGGCTCGAAGAGCTGCGCTGTGACCTGACCGCCTTCAAGGAAGCCGTGAAGCTGGAGGCCGACGGCTTCGAACAGGGCCGCGACGTGCAGTACGCCGTGCTGTTCGACCGGATGTTCCGCTTCCCCGTCACCGGCGAGCGTGTCCGCAACTACGACGGTCTCGGCGGCCAACTGCTCTTCGCGTACCTCCACAAGCACGATGTGGTGCGCTGGACCGACAACACCCTGAAGATCGACTGGGAGCGTGCCCCGCAGGTCACCAACCAGCTCTGCGCCGAGATCGAGAAGCTGTACCGGGACGGCATCGACCGCCCCAAGCTGGTCCACTGGTTCGCCGCGTACGACCTGGTCGCGACGTATCTCTCCCCGCACCCCGGATCCCGCTGGGCCAAGGGTCCCGACGCCCTGGACCTCTCCCTGCCGCCCCGCAAACTCGTCGACGACGTGCTTCCGGACGAGTTTCCCCTGAGCATGTTCTATGAGGCGCTCTCCAAGAAACTGAAGAACGTGATTGCCTCCACCAAGGGGATCACTGCCGCGGACGCCGGGCAGGCGGCCGCGTGAGCGCACATCATGAGGAGGCGGCGGCCATGAACGGAAACGGCAAGGGAAGCGGGAGCGGAGCGCTCGAAGGCGCTGTCGTCGCGGTCGCGGGCGCGGCCGGCCCGGCCGGCCGGGCGGCCCTGCTCCGGCTCGCCGAGGCGGGCGCGGTCGTCGTCGCCTCGGACGCGAACGCCACCCGGCTCGCGGAGGCCGTGGACGCGGCCCGCTACGCCCACGGCGGAGCCACCGTCACCGGCGACACCGTCGATCTGCTCGATCTGGGCGCCGCCCGGGAATGGGCCGACAAGACGGAGAAGGAATTCGGCAGGATCGACGGTCTGGTCCACCTGGTCGGAGGCTGGCGCGGCAGCCCGACCTTCGCCGAGACCGACCTCGCCGACTGGACCCTGCTGGAGAAGCTGCTGATCCGTACCGTCCAGAGCACCTCGCTGGCCTTCCAGGACGGTCTGCAGCGCAGTGACCGGGGCCGCTACCTGCTGATCAGCGCGGCCGGTGCGAGCAAGCCCACCGCGGGCAACGCCGCCTACGCGGCGTCGAAGGCGGCGGCGGAGGCATGGACCCTCGCGCTCGCGGACGCCTTCCGCAAGGCGGGGGGTGACGAGGGCCCGCAGAGCGCGGCTGCGATCCTGGTCGTGAAGGCACTGGTGCACGACGCGATGCGCGCCGAGCGCCCGAATGCGAAGTTCGCGGGCTTCACCGACGTCAAGGAGCTGGCCGATGCCATCGCCGGCGTCTGGGACGCGCCCGCCCCGGAAGTGAACGGAAAGCGCCTGTGGCTGACCCCGCAACCGTAAGGACCGACGCGCGTCGTCATCACGACCCGCAGGTACGCGGATTCGCCAGTGACAACTACGCGGGAACCCACCCGGAGATCCTCGCGGCCCTTGCCCTCGCCAACGGCGGTCATCAGATCGCCTACGGCGAGGACGACTACACCGGTCACCTCCAGCGCGTGATGCACAGCCACTTCGGCCCCACCGCCGAGGCCTTCCCGGTCTTCAACGGCACCGGCGCCAACGTGGTCTCGCTCCAGGCGATGACCGACCGCTGGGGCGCGGTCATCTGTGCCGAGTCCGCCCACATCAATGTGGACGAGGGTGGTGCGCCGGAGCGGGTGGGCGGTCTCAAGCTGCTCACCGTGCCCACCGAGGACGGCAAGCTCACACCGGAGCTCATCGACCGGCAGGCGTACGGCTGGGACGACGAGCACCGGGCCATGCCGCAGGTCGTCTCGATCACCCAGAACACCGAGCTCGGCACGGTCTACACACCCGGCGAGATCCGGGCCATCTGCGAGCACGCCCACGGGCACGGCATGAAGGTTCATCTCGACGGGGCCCGCATAGCCAATGCCGCGGCCTCCCTGGACGTACCGATGCGCACGTTCACCAACACCGTCGGTGTCGATGTGCTCTCCTTCGGCGGGACGAAGAACGGAGCCGTCTTCGGCGAGGCCGTCGTGGTGCTGAACCCGGACGCCGTCCGGGCGATGAAGCACCTGCGCAAGCTGTCGATGCAGCTCGCCTCCAAGATGCGCTTCGTGTCCGTACAGCTGGAGGCGCTGCTCGCGGGCGACCTGTGGCTGCGTAACGCCCGGCACGCCAACAGCATGGCTCAGCGGCTCGCCGAGGGCGTCCGTGCGGTGGACGGTGTGGAGATCCTCTATCCCGTCCAGGCCAACGCCGTCTTCGCGCGGCTGCCGCACGAGGTGAGCGAGCGGCTGCAGAAGCGCTTCCGGTTCTACTTCTGGGACGAGAAGGCGGGCGATGTCCGCTGGATGTGCTCCTTCGACACCACGGAGGACGATGTCGACGCGTTCGTCCTCGCCCTGAAGGAAGAGATGGCCGCCCGGTAGGGCCGCCCACCAGATGCCTGCATGGATATGCGGTCGATCGGAAATCTATTGACTCCGGTCGGCCGCTTTCCTACGCTCGGCCACCATGGAGTTCACACAGCAGGTACCCGACATCTCCGCCTACCTGGCCGCCGACGACGTCATCGACCACGAACACCCGCTGGTCCGCGAAACGGCCGCACGGCTGCGCTCCGGGGCGACGGACGCGGGCTCGTACGCGAAGGCGGCGTACTGCTTCGTGCGTGACACCATCCCGCACTCCTTCGACTCGGGCGATACGCGAGTCGTCTGGCGCGCCTCGGACGTCCTTGCCACCCGCAACGGAATCTGCCACGCGAAATCGCACGCCCTGGCCGCCCTGCTGCGCGCGGAGGGCATCCCGGCCGCCTTCTGCTACCAGGCGCTCGCCGAGGACGACGGGGAGCCCGGAGTGGTACACGGGCTGATCGCACTGCGGCTGCCCGGCCGGAATGCCTGGAACCGGCAGGACGCCAGGGGCAACCGCCCCGGCGCCGACGCGCAGTTCTCCCTGGACGGTGAGCGGCTGGCCTGGCCGGTCCGGCCCGAGCTCGGCGAAGTGGACTATCCGATGCTCTACGCGGCGCCGCATCCGGCGGTCCTGCGCGGTCTGCGGACGGCCGTCGACCGGGCGGAGCTCTGCCGCACCCTGCCCACGGCACTCTGATCCCGGCGGGCTCGACGCGGCGTGCGGCAAACCCGCGAGGCGTCGCGCCGTGGCGGTTCCTCCGGGGCACGCGGTACCGTCCGTGCCCCGGAGTGACGTTTCAGCGCTTTTCAGCCCAGGCCCCGCACGGGTCCGTCAGCCGCGCTCGCGGACCTCGGCGGCCGTCGGAGCCGTACCTCCGAGATGCGAGGGCACCCACCAGGTGTCGCTCGCGTCCTTCGGGCGCACCGGATAGGCGCGCTGGGCCGCTTCGAGCAACTCCTGGACGCGCTCGCGCAGTCGCCGGGTGATCGCGCCGGCGTACTGGTCGGCGGGAGCCTCCACCGGCTCACCGACCCGGATGGTGACCGGGATGTGGCTGCGCTTGAAGTTGCGCGGGTGCCCCTTGGTCCACAGGCGCTGGGTGCCCCACAGCGCCATCGGGATCAGTGGTACGCCGGCCTCCTGGGCGAGGCGTGCCGCGCCCGACTTGAAGCTCTTCAGGGTGAAGGACTCCGAGATCGTCGCCTCGGGGAACACTCCGACGATCTCCCCGGAACGCAGCGAGGCCAGTGCGTGCGCGTAGGCGTCCTCGCCCTGCTTGCGGTCGACGGGGATGTGCTTCATGGCGCGCATCAAGGGGCCCGAGACCTTGTGCCGGAACACCGACTCCTTGGCCATGAACCGCACCAGCCGCTTCTGGGGCAACGCCGCGAACCCGCTGAAGATGAAGTCCAGATAGCTGATGTGATTGCTTACCAGAACCGCGCCACCGGTCTTCGGGATGTGCTCCGAACCCTGGGTGTCGATCTTCAGGTCGAGCGCCTTGAAAAACGTACGAGCGGCGCCGATGACCGGCCGATAGACGAGTTCTGCCATCTGGAGAAGACCCTTCTTCAGCGCCTGGGGAGGATTCTCCCGGCGGAAGTTACGCAGCCGTAGGTTTTCGGCATTGGGCCGATCGTGCCCCATGCGCGTCGTGGTGGCCAGTCTCGGCGGGCGCGGGGCGCGAGATTCTCGTCACGTGGAACGCAGGGGAATGCCCTGGTGCCGGCAGGTGCTGACCCCTTGAGGAGAGCCATGACAGGAGGCCGAAGGTGAACGGGCGGATCCGTACGGACAGGCTGGACGCGGCCCAACTCGGTGTGGAATTGGGGGAAAGGGCGACACTCGTCCAGTTCTCCAGCGCGTTCTGCCAGCCCTGCCGGGCCACTCGCCGCACCCTCTCGGAGGTGGCGGGCATGGTCGACGGCGTCGCACATGTGGAGATCGACGCCGAGGCGCATCTCACTCTTGTGCGCGCGCTGCACATCAGCCGTACCCCCACCGTCCTGGTCCTCGACGCCGCCGGCCTGATCGTCCGCCGGGCCGTCGGGCAGCCACGCACCGTCGATGTCGTCGCCGCGCTGGGGCAGGCGATGTGACGGACCGTGATGCTTCTCCCACCTTGTGGAACGCTCTTGACTGCACCCACCACGCATCGTCACTCTGACGCTATGCCGCCAGAACTCCTTCTCCACGGCCGGGTCCACATCGACCTCGTCCGCCACGCGAGTGCGCGTTGTCCGGATGCCTGAGCATCCACGACCCGGCACGTTCGACGCACGGAAGGACATTTCCATGACGGCATCACCCGAGACCAGTACACCCCGGACGGCATCCCCGGATCTTCTGCGTTCCGTGTTCCGGCAGCACGCCGCCGGGGTCGCCGTGATCACCGCCGCCGGTGACCGGCCGGTGGGCTTCACCGCCACCTCCCTCAACTCCGTCGCGGCCGATCCGCCGCTCATCTCCTTCGGTGTGGGGACCTCGTCCTCCAGCTGGCCGGTCGTCGCGGAGGCGGACCACATCGGGGTCCACATACTCGGCGAGCATCAGCGGGAACTGGCCGCCACCTTCGCCCGCAGCGGCGCCGACCGGTTCGGCCCGTCCACCGACTGGCGCAGCGGACCGGAAGACGTCCCGGTGCTGAACGGCGTGCTCGCATGGCTCGTCTGCCGGGTCGTGGCACGGGTTCCGGCGGGGGACCACCGGATCGTGATCGCCCAGGCGATCGTCGGCGACCTGGCCGGTGGCGGCAGGCCGCTCCTCTATCACCAGGGCAGGTTCACGGCTCTGCGAGACTGAGATCTCCTCGTGGTGCCAGGGCGCCGGGCGTAGGCCAGATCACAGCGCAAAGCGCTTGCTCATTGGTCGCCCCAAAGGTGTACTGGCGAGTAATATTACGGTCGGAGCATGGGTCGCCCCGACCGGAAATCGCCCCATCAGGCGCCTATGCTGCGTGCAACAAGGCAGCCCGGAAATGACGATGCAGTAGGAGAGCCGGCGTGAGCTTGAGGATCGTTGTCTGTGTGAAGTACGTGCCCGACGCGACCGGTGACCGGCATTTCGCCGATGACCTGACGTTGGAT
>NZ_JBVHOQ010000041.1:9337-68251 GCF_055568375.1 Streptomyces sp. NPDC026062 | reverse complement strand
CCAGCCCCGGACCGGGGCGAGGACAAAGACCCCCGCCGCCGCCCGCCCAAGGGCCCCGCCCCGGACCGGGGCAACAGACGGGGCCCCCGAGGCCAGGAACACCGCTGCCGCCCGCCCAAGGGCCCCGCCGCCCGCCCAAGGGCCCCGTCTCAGACCTCCAGGTCGGCCTCGATCTTCTTCAGCTGGTGGCGGGCCATGGCCAGGTTGGCCCGGCTGGAGTCCAGCACCAGGTAGAGGAACAGGCCGTTGTTGCCACGGGACCTGAGCAGCCGGATCAGGTGGTACTGGGTGCCCAGGGTGATCAGGATGTCCTCGATCTCGTCCTGGATGCCCAGGTGTTCCATGGTGCGGAGCTTGGCCCGTACGACGTCGGTGTTGCCCGCCGCCGCGACCTCCAGGTTGAATTCCTTGCCGCCGCCGAGGGTGCCCAGGGCCATGCCGCTCGTGTAGTCGACGAGGGCGACACCGGTGGTGCCCTCGATGGACGACATCGCTTCCTTCAGTGACGCTTCGGTGTTCGCCATGAGTGCTCGATTCCTTTCCCTGGCCGGTCGGGGCGACCGGTTCCGTTTCTGGGTCGTGCCGGGCTTGTGCGGGGCTCCCCGCGAGGTCAGGTCGTGCGGTGCGGCAGGGGGCCGGGCGGTTGCGGGTTGCGGGAGGCCGGGGTGCGCGGTCCGGGGGCGGGGTGGGGGGTGCGTTCCAGGGCGGCGTCGACGAGCTCGCCGATCCGGGAGCCCGACCTGCGGCCCTCCAGATGGAGCCGGCCGACGTTGATGCGGTCCTCGGCGAGCAGCGTCAGCACGGCGGAGGAGCCGGCGGCGTACGTCGCGATGTAGCCCGCCTCGCCGCGTACGAGGAGTTCGCGGAAGCCGCCGCGGCCGGTCGCGTCCGTCATCCGGATCGAGACGCCGAGCGCGGCCGCGGTCAGTGCGGCGACGCCCTCCGCCTCCACTCCCGGGGTGTCATGGGCCAGGACGAGGCCGTCGGTACTGGCCGCCAGGGCGCCGGAGAGGAGTGGAACCCGGGCCCGTAACCGCTGGAGCTCGGCCAGGACATCCTGCGCTTCGGCCTCGGGCACCATCAGTTGTCTCCTCCCGGCACGCTGTCTGAGCGCGCGTATCACAGGGCCTCCAATGCGTCTCGGAGCCGGCGCAGCAGAGCGACGTCGGGGTCGGCGGTGACCTCGGGGAGCATGATCCGCCCGGTGGGGGACGGGCCCGCCGTCTCCCGTACCGCGGCGACCAGGCCGGCGGCCGCCAGCCGGCGCAGGTCGACCAGGATGTGGAACGCCGACCTGCCCAGCTCCTGCGCGATGTCGGTCGCCGTACGCACTCCGTCCACGCGCTCCAGCACGCGGCGCTGGCGCGGTGGCACGGGGGAGTCGGCCGCGTGACCGGTCCGTAACAGCGGGGCGCTGTCGGTCACCGCCTCGGGCCAGATGCGGTCCAGCAGCTCCCGCCGCCGGAGCGTCTCGCGCTGCACGGCATCCACCGGGACAGGGCGGACCGGGCCGATCCAGTGGGCGACCCCGTAGCGGAAGCGGGCCGGGGTCCGGGTCGGGGCGAGGGCGAAGAACGCCGCGTCGTACAGGGCCCCCAGGTGACACAGCTCCAGGGCGCCGCCCGGCACCCGGCCGCTGTCCACGAGGTAGCGGCCCACCCGCCGCCCGGCACCGGCCTGGGCGACCGCGTCCCACCACCCCTCGCGGCGCAGCGAGCCGCCCCGGGTGAGCAGGACGTCGATGCCGGGGGTCGCCGGGCTCTCGGCGTGCACCACCTTGCCGTCGGCCAGATAGAGGGTGCCGCGGTCGCGCATCAGGGCGCCGGTGGCCCGTTCGGCGGCGAGGCGCTGGAGCATGGGCGAGAGGGCGGCTGCCGGGGCGGGGACGGCGGCATTCATACGAGGACCAGCCGCTCGGCCATCTCGCCCAGCCGCATCCGGGCCAGGGCCAGATTGCCTTCCGCGCGGTCCAGCCAGAGGTGGAGGAAGACGCTGCTGTCGAAGTCCGTCTCGACGAACCGGAGGATGTGGTACCCGGCACGGGTGGTGACGATGACGTCCTCGACCGGCGGCGGTGCGCCCGCGACTCCGCTGCCGGTCGCTTCCGTCGAGGCTTCGGGTGAGCCGGCCGCGAACGCGGGCTGCTCGGCTGCCATCCGCGCCACTTCCGCCGTTTCCGCGGCAGTGGCCTCGTGGTCGCCGTTGGGCGAGTCACCGATGGTGCCGAGAGCGAGACCGCTCGTCCAGTCGACCACGGCGGCGCCACGGGCGCCGGGCAGTTTCATGACATCGAACAGGCACTCGTCGATTCCGGGCACGCGGACTCCCCTCCGACGCTGCGTGCGGCTGTGACCCAGAGGCTACGCAACGTGCCTGATCCAGGTGGAGGTTCTGGCATTTTCCATTGGTACATGCGGAGGGTTGGGGAGAATGCCCCACCCTGACCCGTGGCCGACCGGTGCCGATGGTCCTCGTGGTCTCCCGCGCCGCCCTGTTGACTGGAGGTATTCAGCAACTCAAGATGTGAATAGAAAATTCACAGTCGCGAGGAGGCATTGCCATGTCAGGACCCCGCCCCGTAAGGGCACCGCGCGGTACCGGACTGAGCGCCCTGGGATGGCAGCAGGAAGCCGCGCTGCGGATGCTGCAGAACAACCTCGACCCCGAGGTCGCCGAGCACCCCGACAAGCTCGTCGTCTACGGCGGCACGGGCAAGGCGGCCCGCGACTGGCGCTCGTTCGACGCCATGGTCCGCACGCTGCGGACGCTCAAGCAGGACGAGACGATGCTCGTCCAGTCCGGGCGGCCGGTCGGTGTCATGCAGACGCACGAGTGGGCCCCCAGGGTCCTGATCGCCAACTCCAACCTGGTCGGCGACTGGGCCAACTGGGAGGAGTTCCGCCGCCTGGAGGCCCTCGGGCTCACCATGTACGGCCAGATGACCGCCGGATCGTGGATCTACATCGGTACCCAGGGCATCCTCCAGGGCACCTACGAGACGTTCGCCGCCGTCGCCGCGAAGAAGTTCGGCGGCACGCTGGCCGGGACGATCACGCTGACCGCCGGGCTCGGCGGCATGGGCGGCGCCCAGCCGCTGGCCGTGACGATGAACGACGGCGTCGCGATCTGCGTCGACTGCGACCCGCGCGCCATCGAGCGCCGGATCGAGCACCGCTTCCTGGATGTGGAGGCGGACAGCCTGGAGCACGCGCTCCAGCTCGCCACCGAGGCGAGGGACGCGCGCAAGCCGCTCTCCATCGGGCTGCTCGGCAACGCCGCGGAACTGCTGCCCCGGATGCTCGCCGAGGGCGCCCCGGTCGACATCGTCACCGACCAGACCAGCGCGCACGACCCGCTGACCTACCTCCCGCTGGGCGTCGATTTCGACGACATGGCCTCGTACGCCACCGAGAAGCCGGCCGACTTCACCCGGCGCGCGCGGGAGTCGATGGCCCGGCACGTCGAGGCGATGGTCGGCTTCATGGACGCCGGAGCGGAGGTCTTCGACTACGGCAACTCGATCCGGGGCGAGGCCCGGCTCGCCGGATACGAGCGCGCCTTCGACTTCCCCGGCTTCGTGCCCGCCTACATCCGGCCGCTGTTCTGCGAGGGCAAGGGGCCGTTCCGCTGGGCGGCGCTCTCCGGTGAGGCCTCCGACATCCACAAGACCGACAAGGCGATGCTGGAGCTCTTCCCGGAGAACGAGTCGCTGCACCGCTGGATCAAGATGGCCGGTGAGCGCGTCCACTTCCAGGGGCTGCCCGCCCGCATCTGCTGGCTCGGCTACGGCGAACGGGACCGGGCGGGCGAGCGGTTCAACGACATGGTGGCCGGCGGTGAGCTGGCGGCGCCGCTGGCGATCGGGCGCGACCACCTCGACTGCGGATCGGTGGCCTCCCCGTACCGCGAGACCGAGGCCATGCTCGACGGATCCGACGCGATCGCCGACTGGCCGCTGCTGAACGCCATGGTCAACGTGGCCTCCGGGGCCTCCTGGGTCTCCATCCACCACGGCGGCGGCGTGGGCATGGGCCGGTCCCTCCACGCCGGACAGGTGACCGTCGCCGACGGTACGAAACTGGCGGGCGAGAAGATCCGCCGGGTGCTCACCAACGACCCGGGCATGGGCGTCATCCGGCACGTCGACGCCGGGTACGACATCGCGGAGTCGGTCGCCGCCGAGCGCGAGGTCAGGGTTCCGATGCGCGAGGGCGGCGAGGACGCGGGCGCCGGTTCGAGTGCCGAGGCCGGCGACGCATCGCACGCCTCGCACGCTTCCGGCACGGGCGGGGCAGCCGAATGAGCCCCACCTTCCACGCGATGTGGGCGTCGTTGCGGAACATCGGCCGCGACGCCGGGTCCGGCGGCTACCGGCGCTACGCCTGGACCGCGGCCGACGCCGACTGCCGCCTCTGGTTCCGGATGCAGGCCGAGGCCCGCGGCCTCGACTGCGAGGTGGACCGCAACGGCAACCAGTGGGCCTGGCTCGGCGACCCGCTGGCCCCGGACGCGGTCGTCACCGGCTCGCATCTCGACTCCGTACCGGACGGCGGCGCCTTCGACGGGCCGCTCGGCGTCGTCTCCTCCTTCGCCGCCCTGGACGAACTCCGCCGCAGACGGGTGAAGTTCACCCGGCCGCTGGCCATCACCAACTTCGGCGACGAGGAAGGGGCCCGCTTCGGCCTCGCCTGCGTCGGCTCCCGGCTCGCCGCCGGGCAGCTGACCGTCGAGGCCGCGCACCGGCTGCGAGACGGTGACGGAATCACGCTGCCGCAGGCGATGGAAGCGGCCGGGTACGACCCCGACGCCATCGGCCCCGACCCCGAACGGCTCGCCCGTATCGGCGCGTTCGTCGAGCTCCACGTCGAGCAGGGCCGCGCCCTCGACCTCACCGGCGACCCGGTCGGCATCGCCTCCGCCATCTGGCCGCACGGGCGCTGGCGGTTCGACTTCCGGGGCGAGGCCAACCACGCGGGCACCACCCGGCTCACCGACCGCCGCGACCCGATGCTCACCTACGCCGAGACCGTGCTCGCGGCCCGCCGGGAAGCGGAACTGGCCGGCGCCCTCGCCACCTTCGGCAAGATCGCCGTCGAGCCCAACGGCGTCAACGCCATCCCCTCCCTCGTGCGCGGCTGGCTCGACTCCCGCGCCACCGACCAGGACACCCTGGACACCGTCGTCACCGCCATCGAACAGGCCGCCCGGGACCACGCCGAGCGTGCCGGGATCGACCTCGACGTCGTACGGGAGTCCTTCACGCCCGTCGTGGAGTTCCAGCACGCCCTGCGCGACGAACTGGGTGCACTGCTCAAGGGCTCCGCCAACCGGGACACCGGGCGCGACGTCCCCGTGCTCGGCACCGGAGCCGGACACGACGCGGGTGTTTTGTCCGCTTCGGTCCCTACCGCCATGCTGTTCGTACGGAACCCCACCGGGATCTCGCACTCACCGGCCGAGCACGCGTCCGAGGACGACTGCGTGGCCGGGGTGATCGCACTCGCCGACGTACTGGAAGGTCTCGCGTGCAGCTGACGACGGAAGCGACGGAAGCGACGGAAGCGACGGGCAAGCCCGTCACCGTGACGTACTGGCTGTCCCATGCCTGGCTCGGCACCCATGTCGAACCGGGCGTCGTCCTGGAGGTGGCCGGCGGGCGGATCGCCGGGGTGCGGACCGGCGTCGACGCCCCGCCACCCGGTGCGACCGTGCTGCGCGGGCTCACCCTGCCCGGTCTCGCCAACGCCCACTCGCACGCCTTCCACCGCGCCCTGCGCTCCACCGTCCAGGTCGGCTCCGGCACCTTCTGGACCTGGCGCGAGATGATGTACCAGGTCGCCTCCCGGCTCACCCCCGACACGTACCACGACCTCGCCCGCGCCGTGTACGCCGAGATGGCGCTGGCCGGGATCACCGCGGTCGGCGAATTCCACTATCTGCACCACGCGCCGGGCGGCGCCCCGTACGACAACCCGAACGCGATGGGCGAGGCCCTGATCGCGGCAGCCCACGAGGCCGGAATCCGCATCACTCTCCTCGACACCGCCTATCTCGCCGCCGGATTCGGCCGGAGGCCCTCCCAGTACCAGAAGCCCGACAAGCACCAGCTGCGCTTCTCCGACACCACCGCCGATGCCTGGGCGGAGCGCGCCTCCCTCCTCAAGGGCGACGAACACACCCTGATCGGCGCCGCCGTCCACTCCGTGCGAGCCGTCCCCGCCGACCAGCTCGCCACCGTCGCCCAGTGGGCCGAGGAGCGGCGGGCACCGCTCCATGTCCACCTCTCCGAGCAGACCGCGGAGAACGACGCCTGCCTCGCGGCCCACGGCCGCACCCCCGCACGGCTCCTCGCCGACCACGGCGTTCTCGGTCCCCGCACCACCGGCATCCACAGCACCCACCTCACCGCCGAGGACATCGAGCTCATCGGTTCCTCCGCCACCGGCACCTGCATGTGCCCGACCACCGAACGCGATCTGGCCGACGGCATCGGCCCCGCGGTCGCCCTCCAGCGCGCCGGATCGCCGCTCTCCCTCGGCAGCGACAGTCACGCCGTGATCGACCTCTTCGAGGAGGCCCGTGCGTTGGAGCTCAACGAGCGCCTGCGCACCCGGACCCGCGGCCACTGGACGGCCGCCGCACTGCTGCGCGCCGCCTCCGCCGACGGCCACGCCGCACTCGGCCGGCCGGACGCGGGCACCCTCGAACCGGGGGCCCCGGCCGACCTCGTGACCGTAGCCCTCGACTCCGTCAGAACAGCGGGGCCGGTGGCCCGGCTGGCAGCCGAGACAGCCGTATTCGCCGCCTCCGCGGCTGATGTGCGCCACACCGTGGTCGCGGGGCGGCACATCGTCCGCGAGGGACACCACGAGCTGGTCGGTGACGTCCCCGGAGCGCTCGCGAAGGCCATCGCGGCCCTGCACCACTGAACGGGCCCGCGCCACGGGGCAGTTCCGCGCCACGGATCAGCCCCGCGTCACCGCGCAGCCCCGTACCGCCGGGCGCCGGGACGCGGACCACTCCACCGCCCACCCGCAAGGAGAGCAGCCCCCCGATGACGACGACCGCCCTCACCCACATCTCCGCACTGGTCACCAACGACCCCTCCCTCGGTGACGGTTCCCCCCTCGGACTGATCCAGGACGCGGCCGTCGTCATCGAGGGCGACCGGGTCGTCTGGACCGGCGAATCAAGCAAAGCACCCGCCACTGACAACGCCGTCGACGCGGGCGGCCGGGCCGTCGTCCCCGGCTTCGTCGACTCCCACTCCCACCTTGTCTTCGCGGGTGACCGCACCCAGGAGTTCAACGCGCGGATGTCCGGCCGCGCCTACAGCGCGGGCGGGATCAGGACCACGGTCGCCGCCACCCGCGCGGCCACCGACGAGGAGCTCTCCGCCAACGTCGCCCGCTACCTCGCCGAGGCGTTGCGTCAGGGCACCACGACCTTCGAGACCAAGTCCGGCTACGGCCTCACCGTCGAGGACGAGGCCCGCGCCCTGCGCATCGCGGCCCGCCACACCGACGAAGTGACCTTTCTCGGCGCCCACATCGTCTCCCCGGACTACGCGGACGACCCGGCCGGTTACGTCGACCTGGTCACCGGCCCGATGCTCGACGCCTGCGCCCCGTACGCGCGCTGGATCGACGTCTTCTGCGAAAAGGGCGCGTTCGACGGAGACCAGGCCAGGGCGATCCTGACCGCGGGCCGCGCCAAGGGCCTTCACCCCCGCGTCCACGCCAATCAGCTCGGATACGGCCCCGGCGTCCGGCTCGCCGTCGAGCTCGATGCCGCGTCCGCCGACCACTGCACCCATCTCACCGACGCCGACGTCGATGCCCTGGCCCAGTCGGAGACCGTCGCCACGCTGCTCCCGGGCGCCGAGTTCTCCACCCGGGCCGCCTGGCCCGATGCCCGCCGGCTCCTCGACGCGGGCGCCACCGTGGCGCTCTCCACGGACTGCAACCCGGGTTCCTCGTTCACCTCGTCCGTCCCGTTCTGTATCGCCCTTGCCGTCCGCGACATGGGGATGACGCCCGACGAAGCGCTCTGGTCCGCCACCGCGGGCGGCGCGGCGGCCCTGCGCCGCGACGACATCGGCCGGATCACCCCCGGTGCCCTCGCCGATCTGGTGGTCCTCGACGCCCCCAGCCATGTCCACCTGGCCTACCGGCCCGGCGTCCCGCTGGTCCACGAGGTCTGGCGACGGGGCGCCCGTGTCGTCGCACCGCGCAGGGGCTGACCGGACACAGGACGCGGGGCGCGCACGGGGACCGGCCGGCTATCGGATGCGCGGAAGGCCCCGGTCAGGCAGGGGACGCGCGCAGGGGCCGGTCAGGTACGGGGATGCGCACAGCGGCCGGTCAGGTACGGAATGCGCGGAGGACCTGGGCGGGTACGGGAATCGCGGACCCGGAACAGCGGCCGGCCGGAGCGCCGGAGACGCGGAAGGACCTGCCCCTCGGTGGGGCAGGTCCTTGATCCGGCAGTCCCCGCAAGCGCCTTGCGAGGCGCCCGCTCATTCCTCCAGCGTCAGTCCCTTGCGGAGCTTGACCAGGGTGCGGGAGAGCAGCCGTGACACATGCATCTGGGAGATGCCGAGCTCCTCACCGATCTCCGACTGCGTCATATTGGCGACGAACCGGAGCGAGAGGATCGTCCGGTCGCGGCCCGGCAGCGAGGCGATCAGCGGCTTCAGGGACTCGACGTACTCGATGCCTTCGAGTCCGTGGTCCTCGTAGCCGATCCGGTCGGCCAGCGCGCCCTCGTTCTCGTCCTCCTCGGGCTTGGCGTCCAGCGAACTCGCGGTGTACGCGTTGCTCGCGGCCATGCCCTCGACGACCTCGTCGTGGGTGAGGCCGAGGCGGTCGGCGAGCTCGCCCACGGTGGGCGAGCGGTCCAGCTGCTGGGCGAGCTCGTCGCCCGCCTTGGCCAGGTCGAGCCGCAGCTCCTGAAGGCGGCGCGGTACGCGCACGGACCAGCTGGTGTCGCGGAAGAAGCGCTTGATCTCGCCGATGATCGTCGGCATCGCGAAGGTCGGGAACTCGACGCCCCGGCTGAGTTCGAACCGGTCGATCGCCTTGATCAGGCCGATGGTGCCGACCTGGATGATGTCCTCCATCGGTTCGCTGCGCGAGCGGAACCGGGAGGCGGCGAACTTGACCAGGGCCATATTCAGTTCGACGAGTGTGTTGCGTACGTAGGAGTACGCGTGCGTGCCCTCTTCGAGGGATTCCAGCCGGGCGAAGAGCGTCTTCGACAGGGCCCTGGCGTCCAGGGGGCCCAATTCGTCGTAGGGCGGGATCTCGGGAAGTCCTTCGAGACCGGCCGCGTCTTCGGCACGGGGGTTGTCTTCGGTACTGCTGGTGTCACTGCCACTGCTGGTGGTGCTGTTGCGCGTGCCGTCCAGGACGGCCGCAGCAGGGGAGTCTGATTCGGTCAGTCCCTGAGGACATGCTGACGTCGCGTTGTGGGTACGCGGTTCGTCGAGCCGGGGTGACATGGTCTCCTCCATCGTTCTCGGCATATGGCTGCCGATGCCCATACGTGTTCCTGCGGTGAAGCGGCGCCTCCAAAGCCGGCCGTGTTTTGGGTGTCCCCCTACCCTTACCCGGTTCCTACGGGTCGTTACAAGCGCCAATTGACGCTATATGTCCGGTTTGTTGAGGTCTTCGGCTACCGCGTGGCGCACGAAACGCGTAGTGTTTTAAAAACGTCAGCGACAGCTGCGACTCATCTGCATGCGTGTTGATGCGGACAGTGACGAGACGAAGAGGGACGGGCATGGACCGCGGGACGGTCGGCAGCGCGAACCGGGGGCGGCTTCAGGTCGAGGCCCGGACCGAGGGGCGCAGCGAGGTTGTCACGCCGGTGGGTGAGCTGGATCACCACACGGCGGACCTGCTGCGTGAACCTCTGGAGTACGCGGTCGAGCAGGGGCGTGTGCGTCTGGTGGTCGACTGCTCGCAGCTCGAATTCTGTGATTCCACCGGGCTGAATGTGCTGCTCGGTGCCCGCCTCAAGGCGGAGGCGGCCGGGGGAGGGGTCCATTTGGCCGGAATGCTGCCGGTGGTGGCGCGGGTCTTCGAGATCACCGGGGCCGAGGCGGTATTCACCGTCCACGACTCCCTCGAAGAGGCCCTGGACACCTGATCATGGTGCGTTCCGAAGTCCCGGGCGCCCCTTCTGTTGCCCGCGTCACGCGTTCCGCATAGGCGGAGTGGGTGTTGTCACGATAAGGCCGGGCAGAAGAAACTCCGGGCGAGCCGTGTGTGAGCTGCACGCTTCGTGTCGGTGCGGTACCTGTATCGGTATCCGCATCAGTATTCGTATGTATCTGTATCTGTTCGATGGCGACATGGTGAATCGGTGAGGTGAAGCGCTGATGAGCACCACCCGGCAGCATCCACCGGGCGACCTCGGCCGCGAGTCGGAGGGCACGGGCGTGGGTGCACGTGCCGACGCGGGCTTGCGCGCGGACGCGCTCTCCGGCGTTCCCTCCGCCGTGCACGTGGAGCCCGCGGAGCGGCAGTGGCGCACTCTGTCGCTGCGGGAGGCCGCCGGCATCGTGCCGACGGCCCGTGATTTCGCCCGTCAGGCGCTTCACGAATGGGGCTGGCTGCCCGCATCGACCGCCGACCGCCGTGCCGCCGCCGAGGATGTCCTGCTCGTCGTCTCCGAGCTGGTCACCAATGCGTGCCTGCATGCAGGCGGCCCCGACGAACTCCGGATCGCCCGCACGCCGAAGGCGCTGCGGGTGGAGGTCACCGACGGCGGCGCCGGACAGCCCGCACCCCGCACCCCGCACCGGGCGGGACGGCCGGGCGGGCACGGCATGTTCATCGTGCAGCGGCTCTGTCTGGACTGGGGAGTCGTACGGGTGCCCGGCGAGCCCGGCAAGACCGTCTGGGCGGAGCTGGCCGCTCCCGCGTAGCCCTCTCATGGCCCACGACCGGCTTCCCCGTGGTCATCGAGCAGCTTCGCCGTAGCCCCCGCCCGGCGCCACGCATGGCCCCCGCGCGGGTTTCCCCCGATCGCCCCCGGGTTTGCGGACCCCTCGAAGAGCGCGCCGGATCGGCGCGCTCTTTGTCTTCCCTCCACAAGGCCCCGGGCGTACCTTGAGCGCCCAATCTGATGTGTCGTCAGTTATATGTGCCGCACGAGGCGGCGCCCGGCGACTCCCGGCATGAGGGGAACCAGAGGTGTCGTACCAGAAGCGAACAGCTCTCGCGCTGGCGTCAGGGCTGGCGGGCGCGGTGGTGCTGCTGGCCGCGCCCGCCGCCCACGCGACGGTCGTCGACGTCAACTACAAGTGCAAGACCCCGATCGGTGACAAGGCCGCCGTCTCGCCCATCGACATAAAGAGCGTCAAGAGCGGCAGCGGCTACAAGCTCACCATGTCCTTCCAGAAGGGGGTCTCCTCCAGCCCGGTCGAACTGGGCAAGGGAGCGATGAACCCCAGCGCGGTGATCAAGGTCGGCGGCGCCGACCCCGGACAGGTCCAGGTGTCGGGTCCGGCCAACGCCGAGGCCATCCCCGCCAACAGCCCCATCAAGATCAACGATCTGTCGGGGACGTACACCCCGAAGGAGAGCGGCAAGGTCGACTTCACCGCCGGTGTGCTCACCATCAAGGCACTCGGTACGACGACGACCTGCACCCCGTCGAACAACCCGGGTCCCTCGCTCTCCCTCGACGTCACCGCGGCGGGCGGCGGTACGAGCGGTGGCTCCACATCGCTGCCCAAGACCGGCCCCCTGGACTCGGCGGTGGCGCTCGGCACCCTCGGCGGCACGGTGCTGCTGACCGGGGCGGCCGGTGTGCTGTGGCTGACCAGGCGAGGGCAGCGGGCCACGGGCTGATCCCCGCGCGATCCGCAGCCGTCACGCACCAGGGAGCCGCCCATGCCGCCCTTGACCGGTCACGCCACCCGCCCCGCCCTGCGGCCCGTCGCCCCGGGGCCCGTCAGCGCAGGGCCTGCTGTTCCGGAGTCCGCTGTCCCGGAGTTCGTCGCCGCACGGTCCGTCGTCGCGCGGCCTGTCGTCGTACGGCCGTCCGCCGTGCGGCGGCTGGCCCGTGCGCTGCCGCTGCTCGCCGCCCTGTGGTGCGCCGCCGCCCTGGTGGCACCGGCCGGTGCCACCGAGCAGCCGGCGGGTGCCGCCTGGACGGCAGGGCCTGCGGTGGGCGGGCCGGGGCGGGGGGAGGACAGGCCGTACTTCTACCTGGAGGGCCTGCCCGGCAGCGTTCTGGAGGACCGGCTCTCGGTCACCAACCCGGGGCCGGACCCGGTCACCGTACGGCTGCGCGGTGCCGACGCGTACAACACGGGGAACGGCGGATTCGCGGTGCGCGGCGCGCACGGCTCCACCGGGACGGGGGCCTGGCTGCGGACGGCGGGGAAGGAGGTGACGGTGCCGGGCCGGACCCGTGCCGACGTGCCGGTCTCCTTCACCGTGCCCGAGGACGCGCGGCCCGGTGACCACCCCGGCGCGATCGTCGCCGAGAGCGGCGGCCGCTCGGTGGGCGTACGGGTCCAGCTGCGGGTCGGCGGGCCGACGCTGGCCGCGCTCACGGTGGAGGACGTGACGGTGAGCGGCGGCGCCATCCACTACGCGCTGGTCAACCGGGGCAACGCGGTCCTCGTGCCGCGCCTGTCCGTCAGCGCGGACGGGATGTTCGGGACCCTGCTGCGGCGTGGCGCCCGCACCCTGCCCGTGGAACTGCTGCCCGGTCAGCGGGTGCGGCTCACCGAACCGTGGCGGGACGCCCCCGCCCTGGACTCCGTCACCGTACGGCTGCGCGTGACGGCGGCGGGCGGGGCGCACGACGAGGCGACCGCCTCGGCGGCCTTCGTGCCGTGGGTCCCGGTGACCGGCGGCACGCTGCTCCTCCTGGGCGCCGTCGCCGCCGGTGTGTACGGCCTCCGGCGCGGGCGGGCGGCGCGGCGGGGCACATGTGACGACGGGGCCGGCCCGGCTCCGGATCCTCAACAGCACTCCGACGAGAGGCACCTGGTGAAGGCGGGAGCGGAATCGTGACTGGATGGACCGGACCGGCGGCTTTCCGGAGCGAGCGCCGCGGGCGGGCGGGCGTGCTGCTCGCCGTACTGCTGGCCGCGATACTGCCCGCCCTGCTGCTGACCGCGACCGGGGCCGTGGCCGGGAGCCGGAGTGCGGCGGACCCGGAACCGGTGGTCACGCTCTCGCAGAAGCAGGCGGGCAAGGGCGGCGAGATCACCGTCAGGGGCAAGGGCTGGCGGCCCGACACCCTGCTCATGATGCTGATCTGCGGGCAGTCCACCCCGGCCCGGGGCGTGATCGGCGGCACCAACTCCTGTGCCAACGCGGAGGGCCGCGCCGTCACCACCGACAAGAAGGGTGCCTTCTCGAAGAAGCTGCCGGTGGCCGAGCCGCCCGCGCCCTGCCCCTGCGTGGTCCATGTCGCCACGGTCACCGGTGAACAGGCCCTCGCCGACGCGGTGTTCGTGGTCGCCGGACACCCTGTCGCCGCGCTGCCGAAGCAGACGGGTGAGGGCAAGCTCGCCGTCCTCGCGGCCACCCGGCTGGAGGGCGACAGCGGGATCCTCACCTGGTTCGGCGCCCCGCCCTCGCGCCGCCTCGTGTTCACGGTCGGCAATCTGGGCTCCGCGCCGGTCGAGGACCCGGTCTTCCGGGTCGGCACCGCGCACGGCGTCTACTCGCCGCAGTGGGAGGAGCAGCAGTGGCGGGGGACCGTCGAGCCCGGCCGCAAGGCCCGTATCGAACTGCCCGTCGAGCTGACGGCGGGCGCCCACGGCGACTACCAGATCTCACTGAAGTACGGCACGAAGGTGCTGGCCGAGCAGCCGTGGGGGGTCGGCCGCCCCTGGGGCGTGACGCTCTTCTGGATCCTGCTCTGCCTCGTCGTGCCCGCGGCCGTGTTCCGTATCGGCATGGCGGTCGTCGACAAGGTACGGCCGCGCCCCGGGCACGCCGGGGGCCGGCGGGGGCGGCGTCCGTCCCCGCGCTCCGGGGTGACCGTGAGGCTCCCGAAGCTGCGGCGTGCCCCGGCCCCGGCCGAGGGCCCGGCACCGCCCGCGCGTACGACCACGGCCGCGCTGCCGTGGTTCACCCCTGATTCCGCACCGTCAGAGCACAGACCGACGACGAAGGGACATTCGTGAGTACGCAACGCAGGACGGTCGCGGCGGGAGTCGCGATGATGATCGGCGGGGCGGGCATGCTGCTGGCCGCGAGCCCTGCCCAGGCCGCCGACATCTCGTACAAGACGGAGTGCATACCCCCGGCCATCTCCGGACTGCCGCCCGTCCAGGGCACCACCAAGGTGCAGCTGACCGCACCGGCCGAGGCCAAGGTCGGGGACACCGTCGAGATCGTGTGGAAGACGCTCCAGGGCGCCTCCGACAACCCCGATGTCCTCGATCTCGACAAGGACACCGTCAAGCCGACCGGCACGGTCAAGCTCGGCGGCGCCGCGACCGGCGACCTGAAGATGGAGGGGCCGAGGGAGAACCCGGCGATCCCCAGGAACAGTCCGATGATCATGTCGGACATGAAGGGCTCGCTGAAGCTGGAGAAGGCGGGTGACCTGACGCTGACGCCGGACGCGTACAACCTCAACGTCTCCAAGCCGCTCTCCACCGACACCAAGTGCACTCCGAAGGAGACGGTCCAGCCGGGCGCGACGATCAAGGTCACGGACGGCGGCGGATCCACCACAGGCGGCACGACGGCCGGTGGTACGACGGCCGGTGGAACGACTGCGGGTGGCACGACGGCCGGTGGTACGACCGCGGGCGGCACCACGGCCGGTGGCGCCGCGGCCGGCGGAACGACCAGCGGCGGGACGACCGCCGGTGGCACGACCGCCGGTGGCTCGGACACCGGCGGTTCCACCGGGGGATCCGGCGGTGCCACGGACTTTCCGGGCAAGGAAGTCGTCGTGAACTTCGCCTGTCAACCGCCGAGCCCGGTGAAGGACATCGCCTCCAAGGTGACGATCAACGCCAAGAAGAGCGGCGGGAGCTATGCGCTCACGGTCAAGACCGCCAAGGGTGTGATGGACAGCCCGGCCGCTCTGCCCGCGGGCGCGCTCAAACCGTCCATGCAGATCGTCATCGGCGGCGCCGACAAGGGATCCGTCACCGTCACCGGGCCGGGGAACCCCAAGGCCCTGGAGGCGGGCGGGCCGGTCGATCTGCCCGACATGACCGGCACGTACAAGCCGGGTGCCTCCGGCAAGTCCACCCTTACTCCCGGCAATCTGACGATCGACGTCACGCTGGGCACCGCGAAGATGAAGATTCCGTGCACGGCCAAGAGCGGGACCAAGGCGTCACTCGAACTCGACACCACCGCCCAGGAAGGCGGTGCCTCCGGAGGTGACACCGCCGGCTCCGGCGGAGCGGGGGCGGCCGGCGGCGGTACGGCGTCCGGCGGCGGGCTCGCGGCCACCGGTGCCGAGGACAACGGCGCCCTGCGCGCCCTCGGCCTGGTCGCCGGCACGGCGATCCTGCTGGGCGGCGCCGTGTTCACGTTCACCCCGTGGCGCCGGTTGCGCTCGGGCCGGTGAGCTGAGGCGCGTACGCACACGGAAGGGGCCGCCGCACCGTGGAAGCGGTGCGGCGGCCCCTGCGCGCGGAACCGAAGGGTCAGTGCACGTCGCCCATGTGCTGCGTGACCTTCTTGCGGTACATCCAGATGCCGACACCGGCGATGACCGCGAGGACCGCCTCGAAGGCGACGGCCCCCGTGGTGTCCAGGTCGACACCGACCGGCGTGGACGTCAGCAGACCGGTGAGGGAGTCGCCCGCGGTGACCGCGAGGAACCAGACACCCATCATCTGGGAGCTGTACTTCGCCGGGGCCATCTTCGTGGTGACCGACAGGCCGACCGGGGAGAGGCAGAGCTCGGCGACCGTCTGGATGAAGTAGATCGACACCAGCCACATCGGGCTGACCTTGCCGCCGTTGGAGGCGGTGTCGATCAGCGGGATCAGGAAGACGACGAAGGAGACGCCGATCAGCACGAGGCTGGAGGCGAACTTGACGGCGGTGCTCGGCTCCTTGCCGCGCTTGTTCAGCCACAGCCACCCGGAAGCGAGCACGGGGGCCAGCGCCATGATGAAGATCGGGTTCAGCGACTGGTACCAGGACGTGGGGAAGTCGAACCCGAGCAGGTGGTTCGTCGTCGAGTTCTCACCGAAGATCGACAGGGTCGAGCCGTTCTGGTCGTAGAGCATCCAGAAGACGGCGGCGACCACGAAGAACCAGATGTAGCCCGACAGCTTGGACTGCTCGGTGTTCGTCAGCTCCTTGTCGCGCTTCATGCGCACCAGGACCGTGACCGGGATGACCAGTCCGACGATGCTGAGCGGCACCGTGGCCCAGTCGGAGAAGTTGCCGGTGGCGGCGAGCAGGCCGTAGAAGACCACCGCGACGATCAGCCAGATCATGCCCTTGCGCAGGGCGGAGCGCTTCTCCTGCTCCGTCGCCGGGGTGGCGACGACGTCGCTCTCCGGGCTCAGGTGGCGGGTGCCGAGCAGGAACTGGGCGAGCCCCAGGGCCATGCCGATCGCGGCCAGCGCGAAGCCGAAGTGCCAGTTGACCTTCTCGCCGACGGTGCCGATGGACAGCGGGGCGAGGAAGGCGCCGATGTTGATGCCGATGTAGAAGAGCGTGAACCCACCGTCGCGGCGCGGATCCTCCGGACCCTTGTAGAGGTGGCCGACCATCGTGGAGATGTTCGCCTTCAGCAGCCCGGAGCCGAGCGCGACGAGGGCGAGGCCGGCGAAGAAGGTCGCCGAGTTGGGCACCGCGAGCGTGATGTGGCCCAGGATGACGACACCACCGCCGATGGCGACCGTCCTGCGCGGCCCCCAGAGGCGGTCGGCCATCCAGCCGCCGGGCATGGCGAGCAGGTAGACCATCGCCATGTAGGCGGAGTAGATCGCCGTCGCCGTGGTGGCGTTCATGTGCATGCCGCCGGGCGCGATCAGGTACAGCGGGAGCAGAGCCTTCATGCCGTAGAAGCTGTAACGCTCCCACATCTCGGTCATGAAGAGAGTGGCCAGACCGCGGGGGTGGCCGAAGAAGGTCTTCTCGCCACTCGCGGTGCTTGCCGGGTCCTTCGTCAGGCTGGACGCCATGATCGATCCTTGCTTGCTCGGGACGCGTAGCTGCTCGTGAGCGGTGCGCGCCCGGGTGGGGGGAGGCCGGCACCGGCACGGGTACGCCCACCGTGCCGGGATCCACACCCGGGCGCCCTCATCGGCGGTCCGGGCCCGGCCCACAGGTCATTCACTGAAAAATCCGGACTGGCGGGTACCAGCCCCGCACACAGAAAAGACCCCGGGCGCTAATAGCTGCCCAAGGGTCCTTGAGTAGTACAACAGGCGTCCAAACACCATACGGCACGATAGAGAGCGATATAAAAGGACTTGAGAGATGGATCACAGGTTCAAGTGCAATCACACTCCCATATTCGAAGGTCCAGGTGTTCCTGGATCGCTGACCCGAAGGGCTTTCGGATCACCTCACTCCTTGTCGCCTGCGCGGACTACCATCACTGCATGACCCGTGTACTGCTCGCCGAGGACGACGCATCCATCTCGGAGCCTCTGGCCCGCGCCCTGCGCCGGGAGGGTTACGAGGTCGAGGTCCGCGAAGACGGCCCGACCGCTCTCGACGCCGGCCTCCAGGGCGGTATCGACCTGGTCGTGCTCGACCTGGGGCTGCCCGGGATGGACGGCCTCGAAGTCGCCCGCCGGCTCCGTGCCGAGGGCCACACTGTGCCGGTCCTGGTGCTCACCGCCCGCGCCGACGAGGTGGACACGGTCGTCGGCCTCGACGCCGGCGCGGACGACTACGTCACCAAGCCCTTCCGGCTGGCCGAGCTCCTGGCCCGGGTCCGGGCCCTGCTGCGCCGAGGCGCCACCGAGCCCGCCCCGCAGCCCGCCACCCACGGCGTCCGGATCGACGTCGAGTCGCACCGGGCCTGGATGGGCGACGAGGAACTACAGCTCACCGCCAAGGAGTTCGACCTGCTGCGGGTCCTGGTCCGGGACGCGGGCCGGGTCGTCACCCGCGACCAGCTGATGCGCGAGGTCTGGGACACCACCTGGTGGTCGTCCACCAAGACCCTCGACATGCACATCTCCTGGCTCCGCAAGAAGCTCGGTGACGACGCCGCCAACCCCCGTTACATCGCCACCGTCCGGGGCGTCGGCTTCCGCTTCGAGAAGAGCTGACGTACAGAAGCAGTCATGCGCCGACGCCTGATCAACTCCACCCTCGCCGTGGTGCTCGTGGTGATCGCCGTCTTCGGCGTCTCCCTCGTCATCGTCGAGACCCGCACCATCAGCAGCAGCGCCCAGGAGAGCGTCGACTCCGAGGCGCTGCGGCTGATCAGTGTGATCGAGAGCCGCCTTCTGGGCGCCGAGCGGATCAACCCCGGCGTGCTGGAGGAACAGATCGACGACCAGCGCTACGCCCTGGTCAAGATGGACGGCCGCGCCCCCATCGAGGTCGGCGAACGCCCCAGCGGCAGCGTGATCAGCGCCACGGAGAGGGGCGAGCACGGAGAGACGGTCACCGTCGAGGAGTCCCGCTCCGCCGTCACCCGCGAGGTCGGCCGCACGCTGATGATCATCGGTGCGGTGGCGCTGCTCGCCATCGTCTCCGCCGTGCTCCTGGCCGTCCGCCAGGCCAACAAGCTGACCTCCCCGCTCACCGACCTCGCCGAGACCGCCGAGCGCCTGGGTTCGGGCGACCCGCGCCCGCGCCACAAGCGGTACGGGGTGCCGGAGCTGGACCGGGTCGCCGACGTCCTGGACGCCTCCGCCGAACGCATCGCCCGGATGCTGACCGCGGAACGCCGGCTCGCCGCCGACGCCTCCCACCAGCTCCGTACGCCGCTCACCGCGCTCACCATGCGGATCGAGGAGATCTCCGTCACCGACGACCCGGAGACGGTGAAGGAGGAGGCGAACATCGCCCTCACCCAGGTCGAGCGGCTCACGGACGTGGTCCAGCGGCTGCTGACCAACGCCCGGGACCCGCGTACCGGCTCCGCCGTCGTCTTCGACCTCGACGAGATCGTCAAGCAGCAGATCGAGGAGTGGCGCCCGGCCTACCGCAGCGAGGGACGGGCCATCGTCTGCTCGGGCAAGCACGGGCTGAGCGCTGTCGGCACACCGGGCGCGGTCGCGCAGGTGCTGGCCGCGCTGATCGAGAACTCACTCATGCACGGCGGCGGTACGGTCGCGCTGCGCACCAGGGTCACCGGGAATCAGGCGGTCATCGAGGTCACGGACGAGGGCCCCGGGGTCCCCGCCGACCTGGGCGCGCGGATCTTCGAGCGGACCATCAGCGGCCGCAACTCCACGGGCATCGGCCTCGCGGTGGCCCGGGACCTGGCGGAGGCGGACGGCGGCCGCCTCGAACTGCTCCAGCAGCAGCCACCGGTCTTCGCGCTGTTCCTCAGCCAGGTGGCTCTGGACAGAAAGGCACCGGAGCGCCCGGTGAGGTGACGCGGACTCGGAAGTGCCGGAGCGCCCGGTGAGGTGACGCGGACTCGGAAGTGCCGGAGCGCCCGGTGGGGTGACCCGGGCCCGCTGGGTGCGGGCCGTACGAGGTGACCCGGACCCGCTAGGTGCGGGCCGTATCGGCCTCGACCCGCGCCGCCGGCGCGGGCACGGAAACGGTGGTTCGGGCCGCCCGCGCCGCGTCGTCCGTGCTCACGGCCACGGCCTCGCCGGGGGCCACGGCCACAGCCACGTCCTCGTCGGAGCTCACGCTCACGTCTTTGTCAGGCAGCGCCCTGAAGACCCACGTCCGGTAGGACCAGAAGCGGAACAGCGTCGCGATGCCGATGCCGAGGATCTTGAAGACATTGCTCTGGACCGGGCTGTTCCAGCCGAAGCCGTACGTCGCCGCGTACAGCACCCCGGTCTCGATGACCGCACCCACCGCGCTGAACAGCAGGAACAGCGTCAGCTCCCGCGTCCGGCCGCTCTTGTCGCGGTCCCGGTACGTCCAGTAGCGGAAGCCGACGTAGTTGCAGAGGATCGCGACGACCGTCGCCAGCAGACCCGCCCGCACCGTCGGAATGTCCGTGTAGCGCCATAGCAGGTTGGATACGGCGATATTGACGACCAGGCCGAACGCGCCGACCACGCCGAACTTGGCGACCTCCCGGGCCAGCAGATCCAGCCGGGCCCGCAGTGCGCCCCGTTCGCTCATGGTGATCGCTCAGCCCGTCTGTCGGTTCGGCTTCAGGTTCCGTCAACCCAGCCATGCTAACCAGGCGGCCCGCCGGCCGCCTGTGAGTACGGGGACGGGTGTGGCGAGGCCGTGACACCCGGAGCCCCTTTCCCGGCCCCTCCGCCGGGCACGGGCAGGGCATCGAAAAAGGCATCGAACAGGGCATCGTCGGGACGCCCTGGACGGTGCGGATACCCTGGAGGAGTGACGTTTCCGGTAGTCGGCATGGTCGGTGGCGGTCAGCTCGCCCGTATGACCCACGAGGCGGGCATCCCCCTCGGCATCAAGTTCAAGCTCCTCAGTGACACCGCTCAGGACTCGGCGGCCCAGGTGGTGAGCGAAGTCGTCGTCGGCGACTATCGCGACCTGGACACGCTGCGCGCCTTCGCGCGCGGCTGTGACGTGATCACCTTCGATCACGAGCACGTGCCCACCGAGCACCTGCGGGCCCTGGAGGCGGACGGCATCCCCGTGCGCCCCGGCCCCGACGCCCTGGTGCACGCCCAGGACAAGGGGGTGATGCGCGCCAAGCTCACCGAGATCGGCGCGCCCTGCCCCCGCCACCGCATCGTGGAGGACCCGGCCGACGCCGCGGCCTTCGCCGAGGAGGCGGGAGGCTTCCCGGTCATCCTCAAGACCGTGCGCGGCGGCTACGACGGCAAGGGCGTCTGGGTGGTCCGCTCCGAGGCGGACGCGGCCGAGCCCTTCCGGGCGGGCGTCCCCGTCCTCGCCGAGGAGAAGGTCGACTTCGTACGGGAGCTGGCGGCCAACATCGTCCGCTCGCCGCACGGCCAGGCCGTCGCCTACCCGGTCGTCGAGTCGATCCAGGTCGACGGTGTCTGCGACACGGTCATCGCCCCGGCCCCCGAGCTGAGCGAGAAGCTCGCCGGTGAGGCCCAGCAGCTCGCCCTCCGTATCGCCGCCGAGCTCGGCGTCGTCGGTCACCTCGCCGTGGAACTCTTCGAGACCCGCGACGGGCAGATCCTCGTCAACGAACTGGCGATGCGTCCGCACAACTCCGGCCACTGGACCCAGGACGGCGCGATCACCTCGCAGTTCGCCAACCACGTCCGGGCCGTCCTCGACCTCCCGCTCGGTGACCCGCGCCCGCGCGCCACCTGGACGGTCATGTCCAACGTGCTGGGCGGCGACTTCCCGGACATGTACCAGGCGTACCTGCACTGCATGGCCCGCGACCCGCAGCTCAAGATCCACATGTACGGCAAGGACGTGAAGCCCGGCCGCAAGGTGGGTCATGTCAACACCTACGGCGACGATCTGGCGGACGTGCGCGAGCGCGCCCGGCACGCGGCCGACTACCTGCGAGGAACGATCACCGAATGACTTCCCCCGCCTCCACCGCGCCGGTCGTCGGCATCGTCATGGGCTCGGACTCCGACTGGCCCGTCATGGAAGCGGCGGCCAAGGCCCTCGACGAGTTCGAGATCCCCTACGAGGTCGACGTCGTCTCCGCCCACCGCATGCCGCGCGAGATGATCGCGTACGGCGAGGAGGCCGCCGGCCGCGGCCTCCGGGCGATCATCGCCGGAGCGGGCGGCGCCGCCCATCTGCCGGGCATGCTCGCCTCGGTCACCCCGCTGCCCGTCATCGGTGTGCCGGTCCCGCTGAAGTACCTGGACGGCATGGACAGCCTCATGTCCATCGTCCAGATGCCGGCCGGTATCCCGGTCGCCACCGTTTCCATCGCGGGCGCGCGCAACGCGGGCCTGCTCGCCGTCCGTATCCTCGCCGCGCACGACGACGAGCTGCGGACCCGTATGACCGACTTCCTCTCGGACCTGAACGACCAGGCCACCGAGAAGGGCAAGCGCCTGCGCGGCAAGGTCGGAAACCCCGACTCCTTCGGCTTCGGAAAGTAGGGAACAGTGACGGACCGACTGGAACAGGCCCGGGAACTCCTCGCCGAGTACCCCGTCGTCGACGGCCACAACGACCTGCCGTGGGCACTGCGTGAACAGGTCAACTACGACCTCGACGCCCGCGACATCGCCACCGACCAGTCGGCCCACCTGCACACCGACATCCCCCGGCTGCGCGCCGGGGGAGTCGGAGCCCAGTTCTGGTCCGTGTACGTACGCTCCGACATGGCGGGCGACAACGCCGTCAGCGCCACCCTGGAACAGATCGACGCGGTCGCCGAACTGCTGGAGCGCCACCCCGCCGACCTGCGTCGCGCCCTGACGGCCGACGACATGGAGACGGCCCGCTCCGAGGGCCGGATCGCCTCCCTGATGGGGGCCGAGGGCGGCCACTCCATCCACAACTCGCTGGGCACCCTGCGCGCCCTGTACGCCCTCGGCGTCCGCTACATGACGCTGACCCACAACGACAACATCGCCTGGGCGGACTCGGCCACGGACGCCCCGGGCGTCGGCGGCCTCTCCCCGTTCGGCCACGAGGTCGTACGGGAGATGAACCGCACCGGCATGCTGGTGGACCTCTCGCACGTCGCGGCGACGACGATGCGCGACGCGCTCGCCACCTCGGCCGCGCCGGTGATCTTCTCGCACTCCTCCTCGCGGGCGATCTGCGACCACCCGCGCAACGTCCCCGACGACGTCCTCGCGCAGCTTCCGGCCAACGGGGGCATCGCGATGGTGACGTTCGTACCGAAGTTCGTCCTGCCGGAGGCCGTCGCCTGGACAGTGGCGGCGGACGAGAACATGCGCGCCCACGGGCTGCACCACCTGGACACCACCGAGCGCGGGAGGGAGGTCCACACCGCGTTCGAGGCGGCGAACCCCCGCCCGATGGCGACCGTGGCCACGATCGCCGACCATCTCGACCACATGCGCGAGGTCGCGGGCATCGAGCACATCGGCATCGGCGGCGACTACGACGGCACCGCGTTCCTCCCGCGGGGGCTGGAGAGCGTCGCCGGCTACCCGAACCTGATCGCGGAGCTCATCGGCCGAGGCTGGTCCACCGCGGATCTCGCCAAGCTCACCTGGCAGAACGCGGTACGGGTCCTGCGCGCCGCCGAGGACGTGGCCCGGGACCTGCGCACCCGCCGAGGCCCGTCCCACGCGACGATCGAGCAGCTGGACGCCCCGGCGGTCTGAATCCCGTCCCACGCCCACGCCCACGCCACGATCGAGCGGCTGGACGCCCCGGCGGCCGGATCCCGGCCGGGGCGTCACCTCTCCGGCGGTGCGGAGAGGTGACGGATGCCCGTCTTCAGCGGGTGCGGAGGGCAGAACGGGTGCCCGGTCTCCAGCCGGCGCATGGGCGGGTGCCCGTCTCTAGCCGGCGCAGAGGCAGAACGGGTGCCCCGCCGGATCGGCGTACACCCGGAAGGTCCGCTCCCGGTCCGCCGCGTCCAGCACCGTCGCGCCCAGCGCAAGCGCTTCCCGCTCCGCCGCGTCCAGATCCTCCACCTCCAGGTCGAGGTGGAACTGCTGCGAGCCGTCCGTACTCGGCCACCGCGGTGGTACGAAGTCGGGCGCGCCCTGGAAGGCGAGCGGCGTACCGAAGCCGCCGATGAGGTCGACCCAGTTGTCGCCGGCGTCCTCCCGCGCGGTGATCTCTCCGCCCAGCAGCCCGGCGTAGAAGCCGGCCAGGGCCATGGGATCCGGACATTCCAGGACGACGGCACCCAGGGTGGCAATGGCCATGACGTTTCCTCCTCGGACAGAACTGACCGGTCGGCTGAGAGAAGCGGCTGAGGGAAGCGGCTGGGAGGTCGCTGGGAAGGGGGCGAGGAAGCGCGGGACCGGGGAGAACGGCCGGAGAAGTGGCGCGATCGGGTGGTGCGGTCAGGCCTTCGGCCGTCCCATCGCGCGGTAGGTCCACCCGGCCTCGCGCCACACCGCCGGGTCCAGCGCGTTGCGCCCGTCCAGCATGATGCGGCGGTCGGCCACCTCGCCCAGTGCCGCCGGGTCCAGCTCGCGGAACTCGCGCCACTCGGTGAGGTGCAGTACGACATCCGCGCCGCGTACGGCGTCCAGGGCGGTGTCGGCGTAACCGAGGGTGGGGAAGAGCCGCCGGGCGTTGGCCATGCCCTTCGGGTCGAAGACGGTGACCTGGCCGCCCTGGAGGTGGATCTGCCCGGCCACGTTCAGCGCCGGTGAGTCGCGTACGTCGTCCGAGTCCGGCTTGAACGTCGCGCCCAGCACGGCGACCCGCTTCCCGAGGAACGAGCTGCCGCCCACGGCCTCCCGGGCCAGCTCCACCATGTGGCCGCGGCGGCGCATGTTGATGGAGTCGACCTCACGGAGGAAGGTCAGTGCCTGGTCGGCGCCCAGCTCACCGGCGCGCGCCATGAAGGCGCGGATGTCCTTGGGGAGGCAGCCGCCGCCGAAGCCGATGCCGGCCCGCAGGAACTTCTTCCCGATGCGTTCGTCGTGGCCGATCGCCTCGGCCAGCTTCACCACGTCGCCGTCGGCGGCCTCGCAGACCTCCGCCATGGCGTTGATGAACGAGATCTTGGTGGCGAGGAAGGAGTTGGCGGAGGTCTTCACCAGTTCGGCGGTCGGGAAGTCCGTCACCACGAACGGCGACCCCTCCGCGACCGGTGTGGCGTACACCTCGCGCAGCAGCTTCTCGGCCCGCTCGCTCTCCACACCGACCACGATCCGGTCCGGGTGCAGGGTGTCGTTGACGGCGAAGCCCTCGCGCAGGAACTCCGGGTTCCAGGCCAGCTCGGCACCCTCGCCCGCCGGCGCGAGCTCGGCGAGCCGGGCCGCGAGCCGGGCCGCGGAGCCGACCGGCACGGTGGACTTGCCGACGACCAGGGCGGGCCTGGTCAGCAGGGGGGCCAGCGAGTCGAAGGCGCTCTCGACATAGCTCATGTCGCACGCGTACTCGCCGTGCTTCTGCGGCGTGTTGGTGCAGACGAAATGCACGTCGCCGAATTCCGCGACCTCTTCCCACGAAGTGGTGAACCGCAGCCGTCCGGTGGCGCCCTCGATGCCCGCGACGTGCTTCTTCAGGATCTCTTCCAGCCCCGGTTCGTACATCGGGACCCGGCCGGCGGACAGCATCTCGATCTTCTCGGGCACGACGTCGAGCCCGAGCACCTCGAAGCCCAGCTCCGCCATGGCCGCGGCGTGGGTGGCGCCGAGATAGCCGGTGCCGATCACAGTGATCCTGAGGGCCATGTAGTGCTCCAGTGAGATGCGGACAGACGTGCGGTGAACGAGCATAGTCCTGCCCTTGAAACGTCCCATTGCGGCTGTCGTGAAGCTCACGGCCCGCACGCGTATGCCTTTGCCGGGGCAGGCGCCTAAAATTGGGTTACTTAACGGTAGTTAGCATCTTGGGGAGTGAGCGTCTTGGCGGGTTCGACCGATTTCGACCTGTACCGTCCGGCCGAGGAGCACGACATGCTCCGTGAGACGGTGCGTGCGCTTGCCGAGGCGAAGATCGCCCCGTTCGCGGCCGCGGTCGACGAGGAGGCCCGCTTCCCGCAGGAGGCGCTGGACGCCCTCGCCGCCGCCGATCTGCACGCGGTCCACGTACCGGAGCAGTACGGCGGTGCCGGCGCCGACGCGCTCGCCACGGTCATCGTGATCGAGGAGGTGGCCCGCGCCTGCGTCTCCTCCTCCCTCATCCCCGCCGTGAACAAGCTCGGCTCGCTCCCGGTGATCCTCTCCGGCTCCGAGGACCTGAAGAAGAAGTACCTGGGCCCGCTCGCCAAGGGCGACGCGATGTTCTCGTACGCGCTCTCCGAGCCGGACGCGGGTTCCGACGCCGCCGGCATGAAGACCAAGGCCGTGCGCGACGGCGACTTCTGGGTCCTCAACGGTGTGAAGCGCTGGATCACCAACGCGGGCGTCTCCGAGTACTACACGGTCATGGCCGTCACCGACCCGACCAAGCGCTCCAAGGGCATCTCGGCCTTCGTCGTCGAGAAGTCGGACGAGGGTGTCTCCTTCGGCGCGCCGGAGAAGAAGCTCGGCATCAAGGGCTCCCCGACCCGCGAGGTCTACTTCGACAACGTCCGCATCCCCGCCGACCGCATGATCGGCGAGGAGGGCACCGGCTTCGCCACCGCGATGAAGACCCTGGACCACACCCGCATCACGATCGCGGCCCAGGCGCTCGGTGTCGCGCAGGGCGCCCTGGACTACGCCAAGGGCTATGTCCAGGAGCGCAAGCAGTTCGGCAAGCCGATCGGTGACTTCCAGGGCGTTCAGTTCATGCTCGCCGACATGGCCATGAAGCTGGAGGCGGCCCGCCAGCTCACCTATTCGGCCGCCGCCAAGTCCGAGCGCCTCGACGGCGACCTCACGTTCTTCGGTGCCGCGGCCAAGTGCTTCGCCTCCGACGTCGCGATGGAGATCACCACGGACGCGGTCCAGCTGCTCGGCGGCTACGGCTACACGCGGGACTACCCGGTGGAGCGGATGATGCGCGATGCGAAGATCACCCAGATCTACGAGGGCACGAACCAGGTCCAGCGGATCGTGATGGCGCGCAACCTTCCCTAGCAGGTCATTTAAAGGTCAGGAGCTGTTCCGAAGGACCGGAAGACTGCCCTGGGCGTTCTGCCCGTTGCGGCCCGACCAGGCCGTTCGTGGCTGTCGCGCCGGGAACCCGGCGCAGATGCCTGGCGGCAACAGCCACCGACCCGCACAGACACCACAGCCCCCGGAACTCGCCCAACACCGGGGGCTTCGGTCGTGTGCGTATCGGGCGGCCCCGGACGCCTTCGCCGGGCCGCTCGGCGAACGTGCGGGACGCCGCTGATATGGTCCGCGGAAGTGATGCCCGACGTGAGGGAGTTGGTCCGGTGAAGCTGCTCCCGCTGTTCCTCCGGCGGCCGATAGAGGCTGTGTACGAGCGTCGGCTGGCCGCCACCCTGGTGGGGCTGCCACGCCCGCAGCACGTCGGGATCATGCTCGACGGCAATCGGCGCTGGGCCCGGAAGGCCGGCCACACGGACCTCCGGGAGGGTTACCGGGCGGGTGGTGCGAAGGCCACCGAGTTCCTGGACTGGTGCGAGGCCGCCGCGATCGAGCGAGTGACCCTCTTCATGCTCTCCGACGACAACCTCGGGCGCCCCGCCGAACAGCTCGGCCCGCTGATCGAGATCATCGAAGAGACCATCCGGGACATCACGGCCGTCGGCCGCCCGTGGGAGGTCCAGGTGATCGGCTCGCTCGACCTGCTGCCCGGCGCCACCGCCCGGGCACTCAAGCAGGCCACTGCCGCGACGGCCGGGCGCGGCGGGCTCAAGGTGGACATCGCGGTCGGCTACGGAGGCCGGCGGGAGATCGTCGACGCGGTGAAGAGTGCCTTCGAGGAACACCGAGCGGCCGGTGGCGACCTGGCCGAACTGGTCGAGCGGTTCGACATCGACGACATCTCCCGGCACCTCTACTCGCCGACCGCCGACCACACCGACTTCATCATCCGGACCTCCGGCGAGCAGCGGCTGTCGGGTTTCCTGCTCTGGCAGTCCGCGTACGCCGAGATGCACTGGGTGGACTGCTACTGGCCGGCGTTCCGCCGCGTGGACTTCCTGCGTGCGATTCGCTCGTACGCCAGTCGGCAACGGCGATTCGGCAAATAGCCGCTCCTTCGCGCGACGGCTCACCCGCGCCTTGGTCAGCTCGTGGGGGCACCCCGGAGAGCCGAGGCTTTCCAGGCTTGTCGTCGTCCTGGCGTTGCGCGACGGCGGTCGCTGCCCTGTGCGGGCAGCGGCGCCTGCGGCTGGGGCCGCGTTACTGCTCGGTGAAGACTTCCTCGGCGGCGGTGGTGGCGGTGGCGGCGCGTTGGAGCCACTGGTTCAGCAGGCGGGTCTCGGTGCAGGCGTTGATCTTCTCCCGGAGCTCGTCGGTGAGGGCGATGCCGCGTGCTTCGACGACGAGCAGGAGCCCTTGGGCTCGGCCCTGGGTTCGGCCTTCGTCCCGGATTTCTTCGGACATGAAGGATGTGTAGAACGAGGTGTCCACGGCCACGAGGGTCCTCCGTCGTTGTGCGGCTTGGCGGTTGTCCAGGCCCGCGTTCGGTGAGGGTCTTGATGCCGACTTCGGCTCCGGCGGGCAGTGACTGGATGTGTGTGGCGAGGCCGATCGCGATGAGGGAGAGTTCGCGGTGCTGGGCGAGGTGGTTGCCGATCTCGGTGAAGCCGGAGGTGTGGCGGACGTTGACGTGGATGACGCCGGATGGCGGCGTGACGCCTTGAGTGCCGGGAGTGCCGGGCCGGGTGCACGAGGGCGCGATAACCTGCTGCGTATCCATCGGGAAGGTCTCTGCTTCCTCGTGGTCAGGCCCTCGGCCGAGATTCTCAGTCTCACCGGGGGCCGTCTCGTGTCTGTGGTGGTTGCGGCGAGCATATGCCAGCCAACCCGCCTCAAATCCAGCCCAGTTGCCATTTGTCACCCGCGGGAGTGACGGGGGTGGGTGGGGTTCGGTCGGGTTGTTTTCCCCAAGTTCTTTAAAAGCCTTGAGACGTCGCGGGTGGCCGCGTCGTGGTGCACCGGGTCGTGGCCCCGGGGGTCGTGGGTGTCCACGATCCGGTGGATTCGGGTGCCGTGCGAGGCCCGGCACACGGCCAACCGGCAGCCGCGCGCACGCGTGGCTCCGGACCACCGCGACGGAAACCTTGCCGCCGCCCAATTCCCCTTCAGGCACGCGGGGTTGCCTCGCGCCTACAATCCAGCGGTGATCACGCCGACCGGCGTGGACCGAAAGGACCGGCGAATTGACCACGCACATACCGGGGCGCAGATCCCGGTCGCAGCACAGACGCACTGCCGTGGCCGCAGAGGCCCGCGGAAGGAAGGCCTCACACGCCCGCACCCGCATCCGCGCCACGGGCCGACGGGCGGCCTCATGCCGTTGAGCGACGACAGACAGAAGGCGGTGACGGTGGCAGACCTTCCCGTACCGCTTGCGAAGCTGCTCTGGCGGCGGCACACCGTCTACCGCGAACGGGGCGGCACCGTAGTGATCCGCGGTGAGGACGCCGGCCGGTGGATCAGCCTCGCCCCTCATGGGTCCGGCCGGGTGCGCATCCGAGCCGGGCGCATTCTGGACGGCGGAACCACCGCCCCCGCCCGCGCCGAGACCACCGTCCCCCTCGACGGCGACATCGCCCGTCTCGCGGCCTGCTGCCGCGGCCTGCTGGCCGAGACGGCCGGCGCGAGGGCGGCTGGGGGAGCCGCGCACGCACCGATGACGGACCGGCCGCGGCAAGGGCCCCGGAAGGTCAGGCGCGGGAAGGGAACAGCCGTCCTGGTGTGTGCCGCCGTGGTGGTCGGGCTGATCGCCGTCTCGATGTTCGGCTGAACCGGGCGGCGCGCGAGACCGTCGGCCCACCCCGCGTTCAGCCGGGCGATGGTCAAGGCCCGGTGGCGCAACCCGCATTCGACCCAGCGACTTGCCGTGCCAGGTGGTCACTCCGGCGTTCAACCGGGTGACGGACAGGGCCCGATGGCGCGCCTTCCCTCGAACTGCGTGACGAGCACGGCCCGGTGGCGTAACTTGCGTGGAACCGAGTGACGGGTGGGGCGTTCCGGTGGCGTACCTTCCCTGTGCATGACGGACATCGACAAGCTCACCGGCCTGTTCGAGGCGCTGGGGGCAGACGACGCCGCGGGCTGGGCCGACTCGGAGGCCGAGGAGAACATCCCTCAGCTGGCCCGGTACCGGTTTCTGCGCATGGTGTGGCAGGACATCGACGCGTGGAGTGCGGCGGCTCCCGAATGGGTCGCGGCCTACCGCGAGGAGGGTCCGGCGAGCGGGGCGGTGGAGCGGGCGGTGCGTCTCGGGCTGACACCGGGTGAACTGGGGGAAATCGCCCGGGAGGTGGCGAAGGAGACCGCCTTCGGTCTCCTCCACGGGCTGGCCGATCCGGCGGACGGTGAACTGCCGCCGGAGACCGAGGCGCAGCTGCCCGGATGGTGTCTGGTCGAACTGTCACCCGAGGGCAAGCAGACGGGGCGGGTCCTGAGCGCGCTCCACGAGGACCTGGACGAAGTGGAGCCGCAAGGCCCGGCCGGAGGTGTCGTATGACCGCGTTCGATGTGAGTGAGCGGCGGATCTGGGGCGGACGGGCGGAGAGTTACGCCCGTACCTTCGCCCACCTCTGCGCCCATACGGTCCCCGCCCTGCTGGACGCCGCCGTCGTCGGGGCCGGGACCCGGCTGCTCGACGTGGGGTGCGGCAGTGGCAGCGTGACGGTGGCGGCCGTCGGACGCGGTGCGGTGGTACGGGCCGTGGACGCCGAGCCGGGCATGGCCGCGGCCACCCGGAGGGCGGCGCCCGGAGTCGAGGTCCGTACCGGTACGCTGCCCCAGCTTCCTTATCCCGACGGCGAGTTCGACGCCGTTGTGGCGAACTTCGTGCTCAACCACGTGGGCCGGCCGCTGGAGTCCATCGTCGAACTGCGCCGGATCACCCGCCCGGGCGGCCGGGTCGCCGTCACGATCTGGCAGCTGCCGAACGCCCCCGGCCAGACGCTGATCGGCCGTGCCGCCGAGGCCGCCGGACTCACCCGGCCCGACTGGCTGGCCATGGTCGACGAGGAACACAATTTCCCGCGCAACCCGGACGGGTTGGGCGCTCTGTTGACGACGGCCGGACTCGGGGACGTACGCAGCACCTCGCTGTCCTGGGAGCACCGGGCAGACGCCGATGACTGGTGGTCCGGCTCCGCGTCCGGTGTCGCCGCGACCGGGCAGCTGGTCAACAGCCGCGGACCGGAGGGGGTGGCCGCGGCGAAGCTGAAGTACGACGTGCTGTGCAAGGAGTTCGCCGCGCAGGACGGGCTGTTGGCGCTGCCGCACATGGCGGTGCTGGCCCACGGGAAGGTGTAGCCGCGGCCCGCGCGTGCGACGCAGGGCCCCGACGCTACGACGCAGGGCCCGGACGGTCGAGCTGACCAGCTGACCGTCCGGGCCCTGTCCGATGGCGCGCATGCGTGCGAGGGGTGCGCGATGTCCCGGTCAGCTGCCGGTGACCGTGACCTTCTCGTCGTTGTTGAGCTGCTCGACCAGCTGCTTGACCTTGGCCTTGTCCCAGACCAGGTTGCCGCCGGTGGAACCGGAGATCGGGATGTTCAGCGACGCGCCGTCACCACCCGTGACGCCCTTCATCGCGAAGAACATCTGCCCCAGGTCCCAGAGCGACATGTCCTTGTCGACGATCAGCGTGTCCAGCCCGGCACCCATCGTCGGGTAGAGCTTGAACGGGTTGATGATCGTCGACGGCGTCGCCGTCTGGCTCGCCAGCGCCGCGAGGAACTTCTGCTGGTTCTTCGTACGGTCCAGGTCGGAGGTGAAGGCGTGCCGGGTCCGGACGAAGGCGAGTGCCTGCTGGCCGTCGAGGGTCTGCTTGCCGGCCTGGAAGTCGGCGCCGGAGTACTTGTCCTTGAACGCCTTGGGGATGTCCAGCTCCACCCCGCCGATCGCGTCCACGATCTTGGCGAAGCCGCCGAAGCCGATCTCGACATAGTGGTCGATGTGCAGCCCGGTGTTGAACTCGACGGTGCGCACGAGGAGTTCGGGGCCGTCCGTGGCGTAGGCGGCGTTGAGCTTGGTGAAGCGGCCCTGGCCCTCGTACCTCTTGCCCGACTCGGAGCCGATGAACGAGGGGATCTCGACGTTCGAGTCACGGGGCAGCGAGACCAGCGTCGGGCCGTTCGAGCCGTCGTGCAGGATCATCATCGAGTCGGTCCGCTTGCCCTCGGCGGAGCCGGTGTGCAGTCGCTTCTTGTCGTCGGCCGTCATGCCTTCGCGGCTGTCGGAGCCGACGATCAGGTAGTTCGTGCCGTCGCCGCTCTTCGGCCGCTCGATGACCTTGGAGAGGTCGACCTCGCGCTTCAGCTTGGAGTCCGCCCAGAAGTACGTACCGACGGAGACGGCGAGCACCACGACCACCAGGCTCAGTACGCCGATCTTGATCCGGCGGCGCCAGTCCGGCGCGGGCCCCGGACGTCCCTGCACGTAGCCGCCGTCGCCGGGGCCGCGCCCGCTGTGACCGCCGCCGCCGTGGCCGCCGCTCCCGCTGCCGTAGACCTGGCCCGTGTTGTAGCCGCTGTCGTAGTCGGGGGTGTCGTCGTAGCCGCCGGGCTGCTGCGGCACCGGACGCTGCCTCGGCGGCGCCGGGCGCTGCTGGGGCGGGGCGGGGCGGCGCTGGACGTGCGGCATCGATCGGGCACTCTCGGGCCGGTCGCTCGCGCTGCCCTGCCCGTAGCGGTTTCCGCTGCGGTTGTCGCCGTTCCAGCCCTCGGGCCAATCGTTCATGCGATCCAGTGTGCCGGTCCGGGCCGCTGCTATTACAGGGTGTGAGGGAAATCGGACCAGGGCTGTTGCGAAGCTGATGCATTGCGACGCTCTGCGGGCCCCCGCATAAGGTGGAGGGCATGACAGATCAGGCCCAGAGCCCGGAATGTGACATTCCGGGCAAGCCCACCGCAGCCTCCCGGACCACCCTCAGCCACATCATGACCGGCAACGACACGAATCTCCTGGGTACGGTGCACGGCGGCGTGATCATGAAGCTGGTCGACGACGCGGCGGGCGCGGTGGCCGGGCGGCACTCCGGCGGCCCCGCGGTGACGGCCTCGATGGACGAGATGGTCTTCCTGGAGCCGGTCCGGGTCGGTGACCTTGTTCACGTCCGCGCCCAGGTGAACTGGACCGGACGCTCCTCCATGGAGGTCGGCGTCCGGGTCATGGCCGAGCGGTGGAACGAGTCGACCCCGGCCCAGCAGGTCGGCAGCGCGTATCTGGTGTTCGCCGCGGTCGACGCGGACGGCAGGCCCCGCCGGGTGCCGCCCGTGATCCCCGAGACCGAGCGCGACAACCGGCGCTATCAGGAGGCACAGATCCGGCGCACCCACCGCCTGGCCCGGCGCCGTGCGATCAAGGAACTGCGCGAGAAGCGCGCGGCGGACGGCATCGAGGACTGAACGCCGTCCGGACCGGACCGGACCGGACCGGACGGGACGGGACCGGATCAGACCGGGCTGCGCCGGGCCGGGCGAGTTGGGCCAGGTCCGGCAGCCGGACCGGCCGGGAGCGGGCCCAGCCCGGTCCGGCCCCGCCCTGCCCGGTCCAGCCCCTTACGGGCAGACCACCTCGTCGCCCTTCACCGCGCCGAACCTGCCCGGATCGGGCTCCTCGGCCCGGACCCGTTCCACCTTCAGGTAGTCCGCGCCCGCCGTCACCTTCATCGTGCCGCCCTGCCCCTTCACGGCCTTCAGCTCGGCCCCCGGCAGCGCCGCCGCCAGTGACTTCGCGGACCGGTCCCAGCGGGGGTCGTACGTGACCAGGGTGTGCGCGAGATCGCGCTCCGGCGCGGTGAGCGGGGCGCGGGTGGTATCGAAGCCCGTGTCGTGCAGCGCGGCGTCGATCGTGGAGCCGAGGCCGTCCTTGGGGGTGCCGTTGTAGACCTGGACCCGGATCTGCTTCGGCGGGACGTCGACGGTCTTCGCCGGCTCCTGCTTGGGCCGCGCGACGGTGAGCGGTTTGTCGTCGCGCAGCGCCTGGAACAGCTGCTTCGACTTCTTCTCGTCCCACTTGACCGTCGAGCCGATGCCCTTGACCTGGTACGCGACGTCCCCCATCGGCACCGAGGTGAATTCCGACGAGGCGGCGGAGAAGCCCCGCATCGCCTGGCCGAGCTCCAGCATCTGCTCCGTACCGAAGCCCTTGTCGGCCCGTACCGACTTCAGCATCGTCGAGGCGACCTCGCGGAACTTCACCGGGTTCAGCAGCACTCCGCTGCTCGTCGCCTGTTTGATCAGCGAGGCCATGAACTTCTGCTGGCGCTGCATCCGGCCCAGGTCGGCGGCGCCGTCGATGTGCCGGGAACGTACGTACTGGAGTGCCTGGCCGCCGTCCAGCTCATGAGTGCCCGCCGCGAGATCGAGACCGGTGTAGGAGTCCTTCATGGGCCGGGCGGTGCAGATCTTCACGCCGTCCAGGGCGTCGACCGTCGTCATGAAGCTGGTGAAGTCGACCTCCAGATAGTGGTCGACCTTGACACCCGTCATGTGCTCGACGGTCCGCACGGTCAGATTCGGCCCGCCCTCGGCGTAGGCGGCGTTCAGCTTCACCGGATGGGCCGCGTGATCCTTGCCCGTCGTCGCGTCCCGGTGCTCGGGGATCTCGGCATAGCTGTCGCGCGGCAGACTGACGACGCTGGCGCGCTCCCTGTCCGCGGACAGGTGCACCAGCATGATCGTGTCGGTGCAGTGACAGGGCGCGCCGCCCAGCCGGTACTTCTTCTTCTCTTCCTTGGTGATCTTGTCGCGACCGTCGGTGCCGACCAGCAGCAGATTCATGCCGTGGCCGCCCGTGGGCCGGTTCTTCATGTCCTTGAACGGGTCGATCCGGTCGATCTCGGACTCCAGATTGGTCACCACGGCGTGGCCGATGCCACCCGCGCCGAGCACCAGCACGGAGAGGGTGGTCGCCACCCGCATGCCCCAGCGCGGTCTCTCGCCCCGTTTCCTGGGCCTTCCGGGCTGCGGGGGAGCGGCACGGGGCCTCGGCGGACGGGGGGAGCGGGGCGGCGTGGGCACGGGGGGACCTCCGCGATGCAAGGGGGACCGTACGCACAGTAGGCCCATACGATCTGCATTCCGGGCAGCGAGCAGGCGGCGCGCCCCGGTGTCCCCCATAAGCGGTAACGTGGCGGCCGAATAACGCCGCCTGGTGGGGTGCGATGCCCCCGGCGCCCCCGAGGACCCCCCGAGGACCACATGTCTGCCGCGCAGCACCCCGCCGTCTCCGTGATCATGCCGGTACTCAATGAGGAGCGGCACCTCCGGAACTCCGTCCGGCACATCCTGGAGCAGGAGTACTCCGGTGAGATGGAGGTGGTGATCGCGCTCGGCCCGTCCACGGACCGTACGGACGAGATCGCCGCCGAGCTGGTCGCCGAGGACCCCCGGGTCCAGACCGTGCCGAACCCCACCGGCCGCACCCCCGCCGCGCTCAACGCCGCGATCCGGGCCTCCCGCCACCCCGTGGTCGTCCGCGTCGACGGCCACGGCATGCTCTCGCCGAACTACATCGCGACCGCCGTCCGGCTCCTGGAGGAGACGGGCGCGCAGAACGTCGGCGGCATCATGCACGCCGAGGGCGAGAACGCCTGGGAGGACGCCGTGGCGGCGGCCATGACGTCGAAGATCGGCGTCGGCAACGCGGCCTTCCACACGGGCGGCGAGGCGGGACCGGCGGAGACCGTGTTCCTCGGTGTCTTCCGCCGGGAGGCCCTGGAGCGGGCGGAGGGCTACAACATCGAGTTCATCCGTGCCCAGGACTGGGAGCTGAACTTCCGTATCCGCGAGGCCGGCGGTCTGATCTGGTTCTCGCCCGAGCTGCGCGTGCAGTACCGCCCGCGGCCCTCCGTCCGGGCGCTCGCCAAGCAGTACAAGGACTACGGCCGCTGGCGTCACGTCGTCGCCCGCTACCACCCCGGCTCGATCAACCTGCGCTACCTCGCCCCGCCGACCGCCGTCGTGGCGATCGCGGCCGGCCTGGTGGTGGGCGCGGCCGTCACCCCGTGGGCGCTGGTCGTCCCGGCCGGTTACGTCGCGGCCATCGTCGCCGGGTCCCTCCCGGCGGGCAAGGGCCTGTCGCTGAAGGCGCGGGCGCAGATCCCGGTCGCGCTGGCGACCATGCACATGTCGTGGGGCTACGGCTTCCTGACCAGCCCGCGCTCGCTGGCGAAGCGCGTCATCGCCAGCCGCCGCCCGGCGCTCCGTGAGCCGGGCACGCCGGTGGCCTGAGCGGCCGGCGTCAGGCACACAGACATAGCGGCCGGCGTCACGCACACAGACGTAGGAGAGGGGGCGCCCGGTGAACGGGGCGCCCCCTCTCCTCCTGTCCCGCGCGTCCGCTACATCTGGCGGTACGGCCAGTACACGTCCATGCAGTCGTCCTTCGCGGCGCCGTTGACCGACTCGGTGCCCTCCAGCGGGTCGCTGTCGTCCTCCACGGACTTCGGGTACGTGGCACCGGTCCGCCAGTCCGAGCCGACCGTGACCGTCAGCCCGGCCCCGTCCGGGGTCTCCGTCACGGCGCTGGTCGGCAGCGACAGCGCCTTGGCGACCGACAGCGCGTCCGCCTTGCCCTGAGCGCCCGCGCTGTGCGGATAGCTCACCTCGGTCGTGAGCGCGGACCCGAGCTCGGTCTGGGTGTCCGCCTCGGTGAAGCCCTTGGCCTTCAGCATGTCCCGGACGATCCCGGCCCGGCCCTCGGTGGCCGCCTGGCCATCGGCGTTGGTGCCGTTGACGACGGTCACCCCGAGCGAGGCGGGGGCGCCGGCCTTCGGGCCGGCCTTCGCCTTCTTCGCCGCCTTGGCACGGTCCTTGGGGTCGAGCGACTGGTCGTCGCGCAGCAAGGCCCAGAGTTTGTCGGCGGCGCCGGGCTTCGGCAGGACGTGTGCTTCGGGGTTCTTCGGGTCGGGGATCCGCGGCATCGTCAGCATGTTCAGCTTGTCCATCGGCACGTTCTTCAGCTGCATGCCGAGGTCGAACAGCTTCTTGACCGTACCGATCTCCTCCGAGACCTGGAGCGACTTGGTCGCGGTCTCGGCGAGGTTCATCAGGCGCCCGGTGTCCGTGAAGGCGTTCTGGCTCTTCAGCTCACGCATGACGGAGTTCATGTACATGTGCTGGGCCTTGGACCGGCCGAAGTCGCTCTCGAAGGCGTGCCGGGTGCGCAGCCACTTCAGTGCGGTCTCGCCCTTGATCTTGTGCGGGCCCTTGGTCAGCCTCAGGTGGGAGCCGCCAGGCACCCCCGGCTTGGGGACGTCGTTGACGTCCTGCTTCACACACACCCAGGCGCCGCCCACGGCGTCCGCCATGTCCACCACGCCGGAGAAGTCGACCATCATCCAGTGGTCGATGTAGACCTTGGTGAGCTGCTCCCAGGTGTCCAGCGTGCAGCCGGGGCCGCCGCGGAGGGACTCATTGATGATGCCGTTGCCGGCGGGGTACTTCTGGTGGGTGTCGGGGTTCTCGCAGGCCGGGATGTTCACCCGGGTGTCGCGCGGGATGCTGATGACCGAGGCGTTCTTCCGGTCGGCCGACACATGGAGCAGCATCTGCACATCGGCCAGCGGGGTCCCGCCGACACTCGACTTGCTGCCGCCGAGCTTCAGGTTCTCCGCGCTGTTCCGGCTGTCGGAACCGATCAGCAGGATGTTCAGCGGGGTCTGGCCCGCCGCGTTCGGGGCCTTCTTCTTGGCCGCGCCGTTGCCCGCGCTCCGCTCCCCCTTGCGGAGGTTGCTGTTCAGGTGCTCGTACCAGAGGTAACCGGCCGCGCCGGTGCCGAGTATGAGGAACGCGAGGGAGAAGGCTATCCAGCGCAGTACGCGGTGCTTCTTCTTCCTGGGGGCGCGGCGGGGCCGGCCGCGGCGTCCGCCGTGGCTCGACGCGCGATGGCCACCGCCTGCGCTCCCGCTCTCACCGGACCGCGGTTTCGCGGCATCCTCGCCGCTGTCCCCGTCGCCGCCCGCGCCCTCGTAGAGGCCGTCGTCCCAGCCGAGTTGGCCGGCATGCCGGACGCGTGGTCGCGTCCCCTCCCCGGGCGTGCTGTTCCGTCCCACCAGGACCCCCCTGCTGCTCAGACTCGCGGTATCGCGCAGTGACCCGGTGTCACTTGGCGCACTCTGCCTTGTCGGCGCTGGCCTTCGGAATGTCGATCTTCGCCGGACCGGTGATGGAGACACCGGCGCCCTTGAAGTCCGCCCCCAGCGTCAGCACCATGGCCTGAAGGCCCACGGCGTCCTCGGTGCCCGGCTTCATCGCCGACCCGGGAAGGCCCATCATCTCGGCCAGCGCCCGTGCCTGGTCCGCCTGGTTGGGCGCGTACTGAAGTGTTGTCTTGGCGGCCTTCGCGGGTGCGTTGGCCTTGTTCGTGGACTTCAGAACACCCTTGTCGTTCTGGAGCCAGTTGACGGTCTGCTGGGCGGCGCCGGAGATCTCGCCGCCGTTGTAGACATCGACACGGACGTCCGCCGCCGCTGCCTTGGTTCCCTTGAGGAGCGCGTCCTGCTTGCTCTTGGCCGCCTTCTTCTGCGCGGCCACCTCGGTCAGGGAGGTGTCCGCCTGCATCATCGCGAGCAGCTGGGGCGACTTCACCGGGTCCACGACCACCGTGATGGGCTTCGGCTCGGCCGGGTTGTCGATCACCGGCAGCGTCACGAAGGTGATGTTCTTCGTGTCGATCTTGGTGAGTTCCTTGGCGAGCGAGGTCAGCTTCGGCACCGAACCGATGGCGGAGTCGACCGTCAGCGCCTTGGTCGCCGAGTCCGCCAGTTTGAACAGCTTCGTCGGGCTGGTCAGCGTGTCGTCCGACTTCATCTGCCGGATCATCGAGCCGATGAACTGCTGCTGGCCCTTGATCCGGTCGAGGTCGCTCCCGTTGGCGTAGGCGTGCCGCGTCCGTACGAACGCCAGCGCCTCCTCGCCCTGCACGGTGCTCGGCCCCGCCGGCAGGTCGAGGTGCGACTTGTCGTCCTTGACCGCGTGGGCCAGACAGATCTTGACGCCCCCGACCGCCGTGGACAGCTCCTTGACCGCGTTGAAGTCGACCATCATGAAGTGGTCGACCGTCAGACCGGTGAGTTCCTTGACGGTGTCCATCGTGCAGCCCGGGTCCCGGCCGTCCTGGCCCAGGCTGGTGTTGAACCGGACGTTCTGGGTGCCCGGAATCGTCTTCTCCGAGCCGTCCTCCTGCTTGGCCTTGCAGTCCGGAATGTTGGTCATGAGGTCGCGGGGGATGCTCATCGCCGTGGCGTTGGTGCGGTCCTTGGACACGTGGAACAGGATGTTCGTGTCCGCGTGGCCGGCGCTGCCCTTGTCGCCGTAGCCCTCGTTGCCCTTGCCGGTGCGCTTGTCCGTACCGATGACCAATATGTTGAGGGGCGCGTTGGCGGTGACGACGTCCTTGTTGCCCCGGTCGCCGATGTCCACGGTGTTCAGGTTGCCGTTGAAGTGCTGGTACAGCCAGTACCCGCCGGCCGAGACGCCGACGAGCAGGAAGGCCATCACGCCACCTGTCCAGAGCAGTGCCTTCTTGCGGCGGGCCTTGGGGGCCTTGCGCTTGCGCCGGCCCGTGCCGTTGTCGGCCGGGCCGGCGGGCTCCTGGCCGCGCGGGCCGGAAGCCGAACGGCGGCCACCCTGGCGGGGCACCTCACGGCTGCGGCGCGGGCTCTCGCCCGCCGCACCGCGACGCTCGCCGTCGCCCTGCGCACCGCGACGCTCGCCGCCCCCCTCACGGGTGGCACCTCTGCGTCCGGAACCCCGCGGGGCCGAAACTCCCGACGATCCGCCCGAATCCGCTCCGGAATGATTCAGTCGCAGTTCGTAGTCGCCGGTTTCCGGGTTGAGAACCCATTGGTCTGCGGGATCGATTTCTTCCGCCCGCCCACGGCCTTGTGCATCCACGGTCGCTTGAGTCCTCCGTCGGTGCCACGCGAGGCGCCTCCCCCGATAAGGCGCTCAGTCTTTCGCTCCGGAAGTACGCGCGGCCAGGAGGCCGGAAGCACCGGATCGCGTCACAATATCCGTCCCGTTCGCTGTCGAGCGACGGGCGTGACCTATTCCACGGCCCTTACAACCGGGCATTCTTCCCATTGCACGCCGAACGCTGTTCGCCGCTTGGTCATTGCTTTACTGCTTACACAGATCGGTTGCCGCATTGTTCCCCGAGTAGGTGGGCGTGGGGGTCGGGCCGGAAGCGTCATCGGCGTCAGCATTTTTTCCGCCGTCACCCTCCAGTTCGTCCGCGGGCACGACTGCGACAGGTTTGTCGTCGCGCAGCTGCTTGAAGAGCTTGTCCGCATCGGGCTGTACCAGTTCGTCCCGGTTCGCATTGAGTCGGTATGACTGACGGGGAACAGTAAGGAACTGCACCTTGTCGGTCGGTACGTCTCGCATTCCGCGCACCAGGTCGTAGAGGTCCTTCAGGCTGTCCAGTCCCGGGTCGGTGGTCAGCGCCTTGGTGGCCGCGTCCAGCACCGGGTAGAGCCGGGTGGGGTTGAGCAGGACCCCGTTGCTCTGCACCTTGTTCACCAGCGCGCCCAGGAACTGCTGCTGTCGGTCCATCCGTTCGGTGTCGCTGCCGTTGCCGATGGACTTGCGGGCCCGTACGTACCCCAGGGCCTGTTCGCCGTTGAGTTTCTGGCGGCCCGAGGGGAGCTTGAGGTGCGCGGCGCTGTCGTTGATCGGCTCCTTGAGGCAGATCTCGACCCCGTCCACCGCGTCGACCATGTTCTTGAAGCCGTTGAAGTCGACGACCATGTGGTGGTCGATCCGGATGCCGGTCATCTTCTCGACGGTGCGGATGGTGCAGGCGGTCCCGCCGAATTCGAAGGCCCAGTTGAATTGCGCGAACTGCGGCTTGCTCAGGCTTTTGTCCGGCTTGTGGCATTCCGGGATGTTCACCATCAGGTCGCGCGGGAGCGACATGGCCGTGGCGCTCTTCCGGTCCGCCGCCAGGTGCAGCAGGATCGTGGTGTCCGAACGCTGGCTGCCGCCGTCGTCACGGCCGTACTTGCGGTTGTCCCCGGCCCGGCTGTCGGAGCCGATGAGCAGGATGTTCTGTGCGTCATGGACGACAGCGGTGGGGCGCTCCTTCTCGTACGCCTTGAGTTCGGCGGCCGCGGAGGTGTCCGTCCTGATGTTGCCGTCCAGCTTCTTGTACAGCCACCAGCCGGTGCCCGCGGCGACGAGTACCACGAACGAGGCGCCGATCGCGGTCCAACGCAGCCAGTGACGCTTGCGCTTGACGACGATGTCGAGGCCCGGACCCGCCTCGGAGCTCTCCGCCGGCGTTCCGTGCGACGGGCCGCTGCCCGACCCGCTGCGCGTCTCACCGCCCGGCGCGCCCTCGGTGCCGTTGCCCGGGACATGCTTCTCGCCGGACTCCTCGGCAGGTTCCTTGCCGGACGATCCGCTCGGCGTCCCGCCCCCGGCACGGCCCTCGGCGGGTCCCTCGGCAGGCCTTTCGGCCGGGTCCTTGCCGGGTGATCCGTCCGGCGTCCGGCCCTCGCCCGCGGCCGAGTTGTCCGGCGTCCGGTGCCCGCCCGTGGCCGAGTCGTCGGGGTCGTCCGGCGTGCCGGCGCTTTCGGTCACGTCTGCGTCCATCCTTCGTGTGCGGCAGCGTGAGGGGCCGCCGGTCGCAGAAGTAGACGGCTGAACTTCACGCTTGGTTGTGCCTTGAGTGGTCTGTACCGCAGATCATGTACTGGAGTTGGCGCTCAGGGTGGAGGGCTCGGCCCAGGCTGGGCCGGACGGGTGGCCCTCAGGCCGCTTGTCGTACCGCGTTGTTGAGGCGAGGCGGACACGCGCGGGTGACCGTCCGGGACGTACGAGCGCGGCTCAGACGGTCCGCGTGACCCGCTCGCTCTCGACGCGCTGGGCCAGCCCGTCCTCGCCCAGCTGCCCGAGGTGCCGGCACAGCACCACGGAACCGCCGGTGGCGAGGGGTGCGAAGAGTCCGGCGCTGAGGCCCTCCCAGGTGTCGTACGTACGCCCCGACAGCAGCCGCGAGCCGGCGCCCAGGCCCAGCTCCGCACCGTCCGTACGGGCCCGCGCGACCAGCTCCGCCCCGGTGAGGCCGACGCCGCCCACGGTCAGCGCCGGCGCGTCCGGGTCGACGGGCGCGAACGGGGCGAACCGGTCGCCCTGGCCCGGTACCTCGACGGCGTAGTCCGCGAAGCCCTCCGGCGCCTGCGGGAACCTGCCGCCCAGCGGGCGCAGCGCCAGTGCGATCCGCTCACCTCGGCAGGCCCGCGCGGCCTCCAGGCTGTCCGGTCCCGAGACGACGAGGTCGGCGGCGGCGGGATCGCCCTGTACATCGACGACCACGCCGGTCGAGGCGCAGGCCAGCAGCCAGACGGCGGACTGCCAGTGCGCGGGGAGCAGCAGCGCGAGCCGGTCACCGGGCTCCGCGGCGAGGTCGCCCTGCAAGAGGTTCGCCGTCTTGGCCACCCAATTGGCGAAGGTGGCCACCGACAGTTCGACGCGCTCTCCGGTGGCGTCGTCGTAGAAAGTGACCATGGGGCGGGCCGGGTCCGCGGCAAGCGCGGAACGCAGCAGGTCGGCAGGGGTGCGGTCGCTGGCGTTCATTCGCAGAAGGGTACGCGGCGGTGCCGGGAGGGGCCGGTTGTCGCGGGTGCCCGGTACACCGGTTCGGCAGACGGGGCGTCAATTGCCCCGGTAAACCCCAGTAGCCGGATTGCCCCCTTATGCGCACGATCATGTGTATGCGTGCCTTCATTGCATCCTCCATGGGTGTCACCTGCGCGGCAGTTCTCGTACTGCCGCTCGCCGCGCCCGCGGGCGCCGCCCCCGACACCCCCGTCCACCCGTCCACCGCGGGATCCCTGCCCGCCGAGGCGTCCGACCCGGCCCAAGTGCCGGGATCGACGCAGTCCCTGGCCCTGAATCCGCTGGCCTCCCCGTCCGTGCGGGCCACCGGAGCACCCGCCGCCGCAGCTGCCGAGCAGGGGCTGCCCGAGCGTGACGTCAAGCCGTTCTCCCTGGTCGGCGTCGTCTGGGACGACGTCGACACCGAACTCCACGGCACTGTCCAGGTCCGCACCCGTGCCACCGGCACCGGCGACTGGTCCGGCTGGCAGGACCTGGAGACGCACAACGACGAGCACTCCGCCGACGCCGGCACGGCCGAGCGCGACTCCGGCGCCGCCCGGGGCTCCACCGCCCCGCTCTGGGTCGGTGACTCCGACGGCGTCGAGGTCCGGGTGCGTCCCGAGACCCCCGGCCCCGGCGGGACCGCCGAGATCTCCGTGCCGCTGCCGGCCGGGCTGCGTCTCGAACTCGTCGACCCCGGCAAGGACCCGTGGCAGGCCCCCGGCACGGACCCGGTGGAAACCCTCGCCGCGGACCTGGTGGGAATCCCGGCCGCCGACTCCGCGGAAGCCCTCGCCGCGAACCGCGCGGAAACCCTCGCCACCGGTGCGGCGGCGGGCACCGAACGAGGCTCCGCGCTCGCCACCGCCGCCGTGCTCCCCGCCCTGAACAGGGCCGAGACCGAGGCGGCCGCCGGCTTCGCGCCCGCGGCCAAGCCGTACATCGGCCCCCGGCCGCGCATCATCACCCGCAAGGGCTGGGGCGCCGACGAGAAGCTCCGTGAAAGCGGCTTCGCGTACACCAAGAGCGTCAAGGCCGCCTTCGTCCACCACAGCGCCACCGGCAACAACTACACGTGCTCCCAGGCGCCCTCGATCCTGCGCGGCATCTACCGCTACCACGTCAAGAGCAGCGGCTGGCGCGACATCGGCTACAACTTCGCCGTCGACAAGTGCGGCAACATCTACGAGGGCCGCGCCGGAGGCGTGACGAAGGCCGTCATGGGTGCCCACACGCTCGGCTTCAACACCAACACCATGGGCATCGCCGTGCTCGGGACCTTCACCTCGTCCAACCCGCCGGCCGCCGCGGTCAACGCGGTCTCCAAGCTCACCGCCTGGAAGCTCGGCCTGTTCGGCGCCAACCCGAAGGGCAAGGTGACGCTGACCTCGGGCGGCAGCAACAAGTACAAGAAGGGCAGGAAGGTCAAACTCAACGTCATCTCGGGACACCGGGACGGATTCGCAACCGAATGCCCCGGAGCGCGTCTCTACAAGAAGCTGGGCACCACCCGCACCAGTTCGGCCAAGCTGCAGGGCCGGTGACGGACAAGGAACCGTGAACCGGCACCGGCAACGCCGGAAGCCTGCTGCGGGCTGCTGACCGAAGGACCCCTCCACCGGTCTGCATACACTGGCCAGCCGAAAGAAGCTGTTGCCCAGCCCCAGCAGGAAGCAGAGACAGTGCTGTGACAGAGGCAAAAGAAGCGATTCTCCTGGTAGGCGGCAAGGGAACCCGGCTGCGCCCGCTCACGGTGCACACCCCGAAACCCATGGTTCCGGCGGCAGGCGTCCCCTTCCTCACGCACCAGCTGGCGCGTGCGCGGGCCGCCGGTGTCGAGCACATCGTCCTCGCGACGTCGTACCTGGCGGAGGTCTTCGAGCCGTACTTCGGTGACGGTTCGTCGCTCGGCCTCCACATCGAGTACGTCACCGAACGCGAACCGCTCGGCACCGGCGGCGCCATCCGCAATGTCTCCCGGCGGCTCACCTCCGGTCCGGACGAGCCGGTCCTCATCTTCAACGGCGACATCCTCACCGGCCTCGACATCCGGGCGCTGGTCACCTCGCACACCGACTCCGGGGCGGACGTCTCCCTCCATCTGACCCGGGTCGACGACCCGCGCGCCTTCGGACTCGTGCCGACGGACGAAACCGGCCGGGTCACCGCGTTCCTGGAGAAGCCCCAGACGCCCGAGGAGATCGTCACCGACCAGGTCAACGCGGGGGCGTACCTCTTCCGCAGGTCGGTCATCGACACGATCCCGGCAGGCCGCCCGGTCTCCGTGGAGCGCGAGACCTTCCCCGGACTGCTGGCCGACGGCGCACACCTCCAGGGCATGGTCGACTCCACGTACTGGCTGGATCTCGGCACCCCGCAGGCATTCATACGCGGCTCCGCCGACCTCGTCCTCGGCCGCGCCCCCTCCCCGGCCGTCCCCGGCAGATGCGGCGACCGCCTCGTGCTGCCCACCGCCTCCGTCGCCCCCGACGCCAAACTCTCCGGCGGTACGGTCATCGGCGCCGACGCCGTGATCGGTGCGGGCGCCAGGATCGACGGCTCCACCGTGCTCGCGGGCGCCATGGTCGAACCGGGCGCCGTGATCACGGACTCCCTGGTCGGGGCCGGTGCCAGGATCGGCAGCCGTACGGTGCTGAGGGGCGCGGTCGTCGGGGACGGGGCGAAGGTCGGCGCCGACAACGAACTGCTCGAAGGCGTCCGCATCTGGTGCGGGGCCCACCTGCCGGCCGCGTCGGTGCGGTTCTCCTCGGACGAATGACCGGACCGGCCACCACCTCGTGGACCCCCCGAGTGGCCGGAATCAGCCGTACCCTCGACAGGCAGCCCCGACTACCGAGGACCTCATCCGTGGCAGGACGATTCGCTCCCCGCAGCGCTTCACGCGCGGCCGTCCCGCACCAGGCGGCGGCGACGCCCGTACCGGCGCCCCTGACCCGCGACTGGACCCCGCCGGGCCCGCTCGACCTGCGGCTCGTCCTCGGCCCGCTGCGCCGAGGCCCCGCCGACCCCACGTTCCGGATGTCCGCCGACGGCTCGGTCCGCCGCGCCAGCCGCACCCCCGAGGGGCCCGGCACGCTCCATGTGGTCGCTCGCACGGGCGGGATCCGGGCCGCTGCCTGGGGGCCCGGCGCGGCCTGGATGCTGGACCGGCTGCCGGCCCTGCTGGGCGCGTCGGACGAACCCGAGGCCTTCACCCCGCGCCACCGCCTGCTCGCCGTGACCCAACACCGCCGACCGGGCCTGCGGCTGCTGCGCACCGGCCTGGTGCTGGAGTCCCTGATCCCGTCGGTCCTGGAACAGAAGGTCACCACGGACGAGGCGTACCGCGCCTGGCGGCTGCTGGTGCGTACCTACGGAGAGCCCGCGCCCGGCCCGCAGGAGTACGGCCTCTACGTCATGCCCGACGCCCGCACCTGGTCGCTGATCCCGTCCTGGGAGTGGCACCGCGCGGGCGTGGACAGCAAGCGGTCGGCGACGATCCTGCGCGCGGTCCGGGTGGCCCGCCGTATGGAGGAGGCGGCCACCATGGAGCTGCCCGAGGCCATGACCCGCCTCCAGGCGATCCCCGGCATCGGCCCCTGGACAGCCGCCGAGACCCTGCAACGGGTGAACGGCGCGGCGGACGCGGTGACGGTCGGCGACCTTCACCTGCCCGGCATCGTCGGCCACGCACTGGCCGGCAACCGGAACGCCGACGACGAGGAGATGCTGGCCCTCCTGGCCCCCTACGAGGGCCAACGCCACCGGGCCACCCGCCTGATCATGCTGTCGGACAACACCCCGTCGCGCCGCGCCCCGCGCATGCAGCCGCGCAACATCGCACGGCTGTGACCCGGCCCGGGCGAATCCAAGCCCGTCCGGCGATTGAGGACCGGGGGCCCGGGGGCAGCGCCCCCGGTTCGGGAAGGGGCGGGCAGGGGAAAAGGCCCGCCGCAGGCGCCCCGCACCACCCGCCGCACCGCACCGCACCCCGCCCCGCCCCGCCCCGCACAGGCCACCGCCTCACCGCACGGCGATGAACCCCTCCGCGTCGCGCCCCACCCGGGCGGACGGCACCACCGCCGGATGTCCCACGGCCACCGCACCCAGCGGATCCCAGGACGCCGGGAGCTCCAGCACCTCACGCACGACATCCCGGCAGAACATCGTCGAGGACACCCACGCCGAGCCCAGCCGCTCGCCCGCCAGGGCCACCAGGAAGTTCTGGATCCCGGCGCCCGCCGCGACCACGAACATCTCGCGCTCCGCGCCGTCCCGCCGCGCGTCCCCGTACGTGTGGCTGCCGTCCATCACCATGCACGGCACCACCAGATAGGGCGCCCGGCGCAGCACATCGCCCCGCCGTACCCGCTTGGCGATCGACTCCTCGCTCTTCCCGTCCCGTCGCAGGTCCGCAGTCCACGCGTCCCGCATCGCGTCCAGCAGCCGGGTCCGTGACGCCTCGGACTCCAGCAGGACGAACCGCCACGGCGTCGTGTGGTGCGGCGCCGGAGCCGTCACCGCCGCGGCCACGGCCCGCCGCACCGCCCCCGGGTCCACCCGCTCGTCGGTGAAATCGCGGACCGTGCGCCGCTGGGTCACCGCCTCCCGTACCGCCTCGGACGTCCCCAGCCGGAACATGTCGTCGGCCGCGACCCGCACGATCGCGCGGGCCCCTTCGGCATCGGCCGGATCCAGGACATGGCCCAGACCCCGCACGACCGCGACCGGCAGCCCGTCCGCCTTGCCCTTCACCAGGTCACCGGCCGACGCCAGCTCGTCCGCGGTGGCGACCACGGTCGCGCTCAGCGGATTGCCGTACGTGTCGCTGCCGCCCCGCAGATCGTCCAGCACCCGCACCCCGGCCGCGCCGATCGCGACATCGGTCAGCCCGTTGCGCCACGGCCGTCCGAAGGTGTCCGTGACGACGACGCCGACCTCGACACCGAGCGCGGCCCGCAGCCCCTCCCTTATCGCCCGCGCCGAGGCGTCCGGGTCCTCGGGCAGCAGCAGGACGGTCCCGGCGGGAGTGTTCGACGCGTCGACCCCGGCCGCGGCCATGACCAGGCCCTGCCGGTTCTCCACGATCCGCAGCGGGCCGCGCCGCGCCACTATCCGTACCGTCTCGGCGTCGATCGCCGCCTCCCGGTCGGTGGCTTCGACGATCCGGCCCTCCGCCTTGGAGACGATCTTCGAGGTGACGAGCAGCACGTCGCCGTCGGCCAGCCCGGGCTCGGTGGCGGCTATCAGCTTCGCGAGATCGTCCCCGGCCCGCACCTCGGGCATCCCGGGCAGTGCCCACACCCGGAAGGACGGTGCGGCGTCCGGGGCGGCGGTGCTCACGCGCGTACCTCCTCGGCCAGGTCCAGCGCCTGCCGTGCCATCTCGGCCGTGGCGGCGACATCGGTCATCATCAGCGGCACGGAGCGGCAGCGGATGCCCGCGGACTCCACATCGGCCACCGCGCCCGCGTCCACGGTGTCGACGAGCCAGCCGTCGAGCAGTCCGGAGCCGTAGTGCCGGGCGACGGCCGATGCGGTCGATTCGACGCCCACCGCGGCGAGCACCTTGTCCGCCATTCCGCGCACCGGTGCGTCACCGACGATGGGGGAGAGGCCGACGACCGGCACCCCCGCCTCGGCGATGGCTTCGCGGATCCCGGGCACGGCGAGGATGGTCCCGACGGAGACGACGGGGTTCGAGGGCGGGAAGAGGATGACGTCGGCGCCGGCGATGGCCTCCAGGACGCCCGGAGCCGGCTCGGCCTGCTCGGCGCCGACGGGCACGACGGCCTGCGCCGGGAGGGAGGCCCGCAGCTTCACCCAGTACTCCTGGAAGTGAATGGCTCTGCGCTCGCCGTCGACATCGACCGCCACATGCGTCTCGACCCGGTCGTCGGACATCGGCAGCAGCCGCACCCCCGGCTTCCAGCGCGCGCAGAGGGCCTCGGTGACGGCACTCAGCGGATAGCCCGCGCCGAGCATCTGCGTACGGACGATGTGGGTGGCGAAGTCACGGTCGCCGAGCCCGAACCACTCGGGGCCGACGCCGTAGGCCGCGAGTTCCTCCTTGACGTGGAAACTCTCGTCGGTACGGCCCCAGCCCTGCTCCTCGTTGATGCCACCGCCGAGGGTGTACATCACGGTGTCGAGGTCGGGGCAGACCTTGAGGCCGAACAGATGGATGTCGTCACCGGTGTTGCCGATCACCGTGATGTCCGCGTCCGGCGCGGCCTCCTTGAGGCCACGCAGGAAACGAGCACCACCGATACCGCCGGCCAGAACCACAATGCGCATGCGAAACAGTCTGTCAGGCGGAGCCCGGCCACTGGACGCGGGCTGCCCGGACGGCGGTCCGTCAGACCGTGGCGGGCACTGCCGCGCACTGCGCGGCGTGCATCGGCATATCGGTCAGGCCCGGGTAGTAGACGTGCAGGCTGACGGCCGGTTCGAGGGAGTCGTTGACCACCTCGTGGATGTAGCCGGGGGCGAAGACGCGCTGCGCGCCGGCGTCCAGCGTCCGCGTTCCGCGTTCCGTACGCTCGGTCAGTTCGCCGTCCAGGACGGTCAGTACGCCGGAGGACGGGCCGTGGTCGTGCAGGCCGCTGCCCTGGCCCGGGACCCAGCTGAGCAGCCAGACCTCGTAGCCGGGGCCGGTGCGCAGGCGGTGGTACCAGCGAGTGGTGGTGTCGTACCGGACGAGCGGGGCCCACTGGGCCCGGTCGGCGGCGATGGTGCGGGCGAGCCCGACGAACTCCGCCACCGTGGCGGGGTGTTCACGGGCGGGACGCAGGAGGTGCTGGACCTCTAGGAGGTCTCCGGCGATCTGGAGGTCGCTGTCGCTGTTCATGGCTGCGGTGGTTCCTCGGCAGGGGTGCGAGTCGTGCGGTGCGGATGCAGGGGTGTCGCAGGACCTGGGGACCGGATGACCACAGCGGTGGTGAGCGGCGTGGGGGAGGGGCCGGGGTCCGGGATGGGCTGCGTCGGGCTGGAGCGCGGGGGCTTCAACAGCTGAGACAGCTGGAACAGCAACAGCGGGCCTGCACAGCGCTGCGGAACCCACGGATGTGAGTGGCGCGCATGTCTGAGGTCGCTGGCATGGCATCAAGGAGAGCCGGAGAATCTCCGACTGTCAACCCAATGCCCGATTTGGGGGTAATGTTTCACCTCATCCGGTTACTCCATGCGGAGAAAGGTTTGTGCGGCCTTCGCGCGGGAGATGTGGCGCAACGACCGCAGCGGTGAACGCGGTCGTACCCTCGTGACCCGACTGTGATCTTGGTCGCTTCGGTGACCGAATCGCAACGTGTCCACCCTCGGGGGAGTTCTCCCTCCGTGGTGGGCGAGGGCGGCGAAGGCTCGTGGCATATGTCATGTTTTTGGTGATTTGAACACTTTACGCATAGGCTTGGTTCCGCAGAGTGAATACCGGGCCCAATAGCAGATCTGAGCTTGACTGGCCTGTAGTTACACACTTGTAATTTCACCCGTGTCGTTCGGCCGATTCGATAACGGCCGCATCACGGGGACGCAAGAGACAGACGAGGGGCGCACATGACCGAGCTGTTCCAGCAACTGCTGGTCGAGGACGCGGACGAGGAACTCGGCTGGCAGGAGCGCGCACTGTGCGCGCAGACCGATCCCGAGTCCTTCTTTCCCGAGAAGGGCGGATCCACCCGCGAGGCCAAGAAGGTCTGCCTCGCCTGTGAAGTCCGTTCCGAATGCCTTGAGTACGCCCTCTCCAAGGACGAGCGATTCGGTATCTGGGGCGGTCTTTCCGAGCGTGAGCGACGGCGGCTGAAGAAGGCCGCGGTCTGACCCGGCCACTCCGAGAACACCTCGGCCACAAGACATCGAACCGCCGGGGGCCGGACGCCCCCGGACCGGCCGTACATGGCCCGTCGCCTGCGCTCAGCCCGCAGGCGGCGGGCCATCGCCGTACCTCCCGACCTTGCCGGCGGCGGGCCGGGGACGCGTCTCCGGCCCGCCGCCGCCGTACCGGACCCGGGCGTCGGGCGCCCCGCACCGCTGCGCCTGCGGCCCTCGTTGAACCGCTCCGCGCCACCGCGGTTATCCGTACCGTTAGTGTGGGGCCCCGTCCGAGACGCGCCAACGACCCGACAGGGCGCGCGTGTACACCGATGCAGCCCCCGGGGGACGTCCCCCGGACCCGGCCGGAGGGCCCGTACCTCGATGTCCGTGCACAGCCAAGCAACGGCGCCGTACGCGGCTGCCGCCGCCCCAGAGTTCCCCCGGCACGTCGTCACCGCCGTGCTCGTCTCCCACGACGGCGCACGCTGGCTGCCCGACGCGCTCGCCGGGCTGCTCGGGCAGGAACGCCCCGTACAGAACGTCGTCGCCGCCGACACCGGCAGCGCCGACGACTCCGCGCGACTGGTCACCGAGGCGCTCGGCGCCGAACGCGTCCTGCACCTCGCGCGGCGTACGGGATTCGGCACCGCCGTCGACGAGGCGAGCCGCACCGCCGGCGTCCTCACCCCGGACGACCTGCCGTACCTGAAGCGCCCGAGCGGCTGGGACCCCGTCACCAGGACCTGGCGCGACGACGCCTACGACATGCCCGAACTGCCGCACGGCGAACCGGTGCAGTGGCTCTGGCTGCTCCACGACGACTGCGCCCCCGCACCCGACGCCCTCGCCGAGATGCTGCGCGTCGTCGACAACGACCAGCACGCCGCGATCGTCGGACCCAAGCTCCGCGGCTGGTACGACCGCCGTCAGCTCCTCGAAGTCGGCGTCTCGATCGCCAACAGCGGTCGCCGCTGGACCGGACTGGACCGGCGCGAGCAGGACCAGGGCCAGCACGACCAGGTCCGTACCGTCCTGTCCGTCTCCACCGCCGGCATGCTGATCCGCCGGGACGTCTGGGAGGAGCTCGGCGGCTTCGACCGCCGGCTGCCCCTGATGCGCGACGACGTCGACCTGTGCTGGCGCGCCCACATGGCCGGACACCGGGTGCTGATCGCCCCCGACGCCGTCCTGCGGCACGCCGAGGCATCCGCCCGCGAACGCCGCCCCATCGACTGCGCGGGCCGCTCGGTCTCCAGCCCGCACCGCGTCGACAAGGCCGGCGCCGTCTACACCATGCTGGTCAACGCCCCCGGCAAACGGCTGCCCTGGGTGCTGCTGCGGCTCCTGGTCGGCACCCTGCTGCGCACGCTCGCCTACCTCGTCGGCAAGGTCCCGGGCCAGGCCCTCGACGAGGTCACCGGGCTCCTCGGCACCCTGCTGCGCCCCGGCCGCATCCTCGGCGCACGCCGCGCCCGCGGCAAGGGAGCCGTCGACCCGGCCGAGATGCGCGGACTCTTCCCCGCACCCGGCGCCACCGTCCGCGCGACCGTCGAACAGGTCGCCGGAAACCTGGGCCGCAGCTCGGAGGCCGACTCCGGCGGCTCGCGGCACGGCGCCGTCGAGTCGGGTCCGGGCGGCGACGACGCCGACTTCCTGGAGATCGACCAGTTCGCCAAGTTGAAGCGAGTCGGACGCAAGCCGGGCCCGATGCTCTTCGCCGTCCTGCTCCTGGTCTCCCTCGTCGCCTGCCGCAGCCTCCTGGCCGGCGGCGCCCTGGCCGGCGGCGCCCTGCTGCCCGCACCCGGCGACGTCGCCGACCTGTGGGGCCGCTACGCGGACGGCTGGCACACCATCGGCACCGGCGGCACCCAGACCGCCCCGCCCTACCTGGCCGTGATCTCGGCCCTGTCCGCGCTGTTCCTCGGCTCCACCGGCTTCGCCCTCACCCTGCTGCTCGTCTGCTCGGTCCCGCTCGCCGGACTCACCGCGTACTTCGTCTCCCGCCCGCTGCTCCCCTCGCGGCTGCTGCGGGCCTGGGCGAGCGTCGCGTACGCCTTCCTGCCCGCCGCGACCGGCGCCCTGGCGACCGGCCGGCTCGGCACCGCCGTCCTCGCCGTCCTGCTCCCGCTGATCGCGCGCACGGCGGTCTCCGCGCACGGCATGCGCGCGGCCGGGGACAGCCGGGGCAGCTGGCGCGCCACCTGGGCGTACACCCTGCTGCTCACGCTCGCGATGGCGTTCACCCCCATCGTCTGGCCGCTCGCCGTGGTCCTCGGCATCGGCGTCCTGGCGCTGCGCCGCAACGACATCACCGCGTACGCGCTCCGCTTCCTCGCCGCCGTCGGCACCCCGCTGCTGGTCCTGGCGCCCTGGTCGCTCTCGCTCCTGTCCAGCCCCTCCGCCTTCCTGAAGGAAGCGGGCCTGGAGACCGGTTCGGGCTCGGCGTCCGCGCTGGACCTGCTCGGGATCAGCCCCGGCGGGCCCAAGGCGGCGGGCGGCGTCCTGCTCCTCGGCATCGTGCTCGCGGCACTGGCCGCGCTGCTGCGCGGGGAGCGGCAGTTCGCCGTACGGACCGCCTGGGCCGCCGCACTGGTGGCCCTGGCCTTCGCCGGGCTCGCCAACGGCTCCGGCTGGGCGGGACCCGCCACCCTCGTCTACGGCGCCGCGCTCATCGCCGCCGCGCTGGTCGGCGCGGACGGCGCCCGGGTCCGGGTCGCCGAGCTCAGCTTCGGCTGGCGCCAGCCGGTCGCGGCCCTGATCGCGCTGGCCGCCGGGGTGGCACCCGTACTGGCCGCCGTCGGCTGGATGATCGGCGGGGCCGCGGGGCCCCTGGAGCGCCGGGACCCGGTACAGGTGCCCGCGTTCGTCGCCGAGGAGAGCGGCACCCGGGACCAGCCGCGCACCCTGGTGCTCGGCGGCACCTCGCCCGGCTCCGTCGCGTACACCCTGCTCCGCGGCTCCGGCGCGCGGCTGGGCGATGCCGAACTGGCGGCGGCCGGCGGCGGCAACAGCCATCTCGACAAGGTCGTCGCCAACCTGGTCGCGGGCTCCGGCGCCGACCAGGGCAGCCAGCTCAGCGGCTTCGCGATCCGGTACGTGCTCGTGCGGGACGGGGCGCCGAAGCAGATGAGCCGGGTCCTCGACGCGACCCCCGGACTCAGCCGCCTCAGCCAGCTGGACGGCAGCGCGCTGTGGCGGGTGGACCGCCAGGTCGCCCGCATCATGATCGTCCCGCCGGCCGCCGGTGACGAGCCGCTTCCGGTGGGCTCCAAGCCCGTCGAGGCGCACACCACCGTCCCGGCGGGCAAGGCGGGCCGGGTGCTGCGCATCGCCGACGCCGCCGACCCCGGCTGGCAGGCCACGCTCGACGGACGGGCGCTGACCGGCAAGACCGTCGACGGCTGGGCACAGGGCTTCGAACTGCCCGCCGAGGGCGGCACACTCGACCTCACGTACGAGACGCCCTTCACGCACTCCGTGTGGATCTGGGCCCAGGTCGCGCTCACCGTGGTCCTGGTGGTCCTGGCGCTTCCGGGCCGCCGCCGCGTGATCGACGACGACCTGCCCGAGGAGGACGCTGAGGTCCCCGCCGAGCCGGTCGCGGGCGAGGGACGCCGGGCCCGCAGGCTGCGCGCGGCCGCGCTGGCGGAGGGCGAGGGCGGCGAGAGCGAGACCTTCGCGGGCGAGGGCTTCGGGACCGGCGAGGCGGAGGCGGAGGAGCGGGCGGAGCACATCCCCGCCCAGCAGACCTCCCCGCAGAGCACCGGACCGGTGCCACTGGACGCCGACGACGGCCAGGACGTCTTCGTCCCCCAGCAGGCCGACGGCGACACCGGCCAGTACGCGGCGGTGCCTCAGCAGGAGTACGGGGACGGGGCGGTGCCTCAGCAGCAGTACGCGGACTGGGACGCCCAGCAGTACCAGGGCGCCGGCTACCCGCAGTATCAGGAGGGCCAGTACCAGGACGGTCAGTACGGCGCCGCACCCCATCAGCAGCCCGACGGCGCCGCCGGCTACGACCCGTACGGCTATCAGCAGCAGGGCGAGTACGCCCCGTACGCCCAGGGCCAGTACGGCAACGCCCCGCAGGACACCGGTACGTACGACCCCAACACGCCGTACGACCCCAGCACCCCGTACGGCAACGCCCCGTACGACCCCAACGCTCAGTACGGCACCCGGGGCGCGTACGACCCGCAGAACCCCGACGAGAACCCCGACGGGAACCCCGCCCCGGGCCAGAACCCGTGGCCGACCGGTAACGCATCGCGAGGCGAGTCCGAGTGAAGTCCACCAGCCTGTCCCTCATCGCCGGGGCCGTCGCCCTCGCAGCCGTCACCGGATTCGCCGCGGTCACCGCGCCGGACGACGGGGGCACGACGGCGGCCAAGTCGGCCGCGCGGCTGCCCGTGGAGCGCTCCAGCCTGCTCTGCCCGGCCCCCGGCCTGTCCGATCTCGCGGAGACGCAGTACACCTCCTTCACCCCGGCCGGGGAGGGCGGGGACGCGGCGGAACCGGCCGGCACGGCCGAACTCCTGTCGTCCACGGCAGCCAAGGACGACGGGACGGACTCCGGGAAGAGCAAGGGCAAGAAGACCAAGAAGGCGGACCCGGACAAGCCGGTCGTCCTCCTCAAGGCACCCGGCAAGCCGGCCACCGCCGAGGTGTCCGGCGCGGACGCCCCCGCTCTCGTCGGCACCGCCACCGGACCGCTGGCCCCGGGCTGGACCGCCCAGCAGACCACCACCGTCGAGGCGGGCGACTCCCGAGGCCTGCTCGGTGTCAGCTGCACCGCACCCGACACCGACTTCTGGTTCCCGGCCGCGAGCACGGCGAAGTCCCGCGAGGACTACGTCCACCTCACCAACCCGGACGACACCGCAGCCGTCGCCGACATCGCGCTGTACGGCCCCGACGGCACCCTCAAGTCCGACGTGGGAGAGGGCATCACGGTGCCCGCCGGGTCCGGTGTACGCGTCCTCATCTCGACGCTGACCGACAAGGTCGCCGACGATGTGACCGTCCACGTCACCACCCGGACCGGCCGGGTCGGCGCGGTCGTCAGGTCCGCGGACAGCAAGACCGGCAGCGACTGGCTCGCCGCCTCCACCGAGCCGACGGGCACCCTCGTCCTGCCCGGTATCCCGGCGGACGCCACCTCGGTGCGGCTCGTGGCCTTCGCCCCGGGCGAGGACGACGCCGACCTCACGGTGAAACTGCTCGGCAGGACGGGCGCGATCTCACCGGTGGGCCATGAGGACCTCCACGTCAAGTCGCGGATGACCGCCGGAGTCGACCTGAAGGACCTGACCAGGGGCGAGGCGGGTTCCCTGCTTCTGAGCCCCGCCGAGAAGGGCAGGGCCACCCCGGTGGTGGCCGCGCTGCGGGTGGTCCGGGGCAAGGGCGACAACCAGGAGGTCGGCTACATTCCGGCGACCGGCCCGGTCGGCGCGCAGGCGACGGCCGCCGACAACCGGGCCAAGGGCTCGGTCCTCTCGCTCACCGCTCCCGGAGCCGCCGGCACCGTGAAGGTCACCGCGTCCGCCGGCAGCAAGGGCGGCACCCCGGTCAGCAAGACGTACGAGGTCGCCGCCGGCACGACCGTCGCGGTCACCCCGCCCGTACCGGCAGGGCTCAAGGGCACGTACGCGCTGACCGTCGAGACGCAGTCGGGCGGCCCGGTCCACGCCGCCCGCACGCTGACCATTCCGATGGGCGGCATCCCGATGTTCACGGTGCAGACGCTGCCCGACGACCGGGGAACGGTCGAGGTACCGGCCGCCGAGCAGGACCTTTCGGTTCTGGACGACTGAGCAGGACCTGTCGGTTCCGGACCGCTGAGGGGCCACGACGAGCGAAACCGAGGGGCGGGCCGTGCGAACGGCCCGCCCCTCGGTCTGCGGCCGCCTACTCCTGCCCGTACCGGGGATCGACCGACTCCGGCGAGAGCCCGAGCAGCTCCGCGACCTGTTCGACCACGACCTCGTGCACCAGCAGCGCACGCTCGTCACGGCTCTTGGTGCGGATCTCGACGGGGCGCCGGTAGACGACGATCTGCGCGGGCCGCTCCTTCTCGGCGGACAGCGCGCTGCCCAACGGCACCGTCTCCTCCGCGGTCCCCGGTACGTCGAGGACCACGAAGTCGACCTCGGCCAGCTGCGGCCAGCGCCGCTCCAGCCGTTCCACCGAGTCCTGCACCAGATCGCGGAAACTGTCCGCCCTGCTGACCGAGAGCGGCACCTGGGGAGGTGCGACGGGGCCACGCATGCCGCGGCCGTGTCGGTCTCGGCGCCTCGGTCGGGGCTCGGACGGGAGGGGCGGGGGGCTGTCCATCACTGACGCAGCGTAGCCCTCCGGCGGCCCGGCGGCCCGGGGCTGTCCGGGAGGGGAACCGGCCTGTCCGTTCAGGAGACCGGCCTGCCCGTTCCTGAACAATCCGGCCACGTTCCGACCTGGTCCGTTCCGACCTGGGCCGTTACTGAACGATCCGGCCGCGAGGTGACCTGTTTCAGCCCCCTGCTCCCGATCGCTGATTCCCAGTTGTATGACCGCCTTTGTGTCGATTGATCACCGGATCCATCGCCGTCATGGCTTGCGCCCGTCTCCTCCCGCGCAGGTCAGGGGAGTTGTCCGGCACGGGTCTGTGCCCGAGGCCACAGGGCGACACGGTGGGGTGAGCCGGGGGAGAGTCGTCGCAGCCCGCTCAAGAGTGCGGTACCGTCCAACATCGTGAGCCCTGTACGTCGCTGTTCGCGCACCGCGTGCGGCCGCCCTGCCGTCGCGACACTGACGTACGTCTATGCCGACTCGACTGCGGTCCTCGGCCCGCTCGCCACCTACGCCGAGCCCCACTGCTACGACCTCTGTGCCGAGCACAGTGAGCGCCTGACCGCGCCCCGCGGCTGGGAGGTCGTCCGGCTCTCCGACCCCTCCGCACCCACCCGCCCCAGCGGTGACGATCTCGAAGCGCTGGCCAACGCGGTACGGGAAGCAGCACGTCCGCAGGACCGGGGGGACGGCCCCAGGGGCGGCGCCCCACGCACCGCGGATCCGATGGAGGTCGCCCGCAGGGGCCACCTCCGGGTGCTGCGCTCACCCGACTCCTGAAGCGGGACCGCCTCCCGGGGCGTAGGGCGTTCAAGGGCGCCGGGTAGTTTGGCGGTCCGAAGAGACCTCAGGAGGCCCGGCCCGTGACCGCAGATCTGTCGCAGCTCGTGAAGGCGTACGACGTGCGCGGCGTCGTGCCCGACCAGTGGGACGAAGCGCTGGCCGAGCTGTTCGGGGCGGCATTCGTCGAGGTGACCTCGGCGGACGCGATCGTGATCGGTCACGACATGCGCCCCACGTCCCCCGCCCTGTCGGGTGCCTTCGCCCGGGGCGCGGCAGCCCGCGGAGCCGACGTCACCCTGATCGGGCTCTGCTCGACCGACCAGCTGTACTACGCGTCCGGGGCGCTGGACCTGCCGGGCGCGATGTTCACGGCCTCGCACAATCCGGCGCGGTACAACGGCATCAAGATGTGCCGGGCAGGCGCGGCCCCGGTGGGCCAGGACAGCGGCCTCGCCGAGATCCGCGCCCTGGCCGAGAAGTGGTCGGAGACCGGCGCGCCGCAGCCGGTCACCGCCCCCGGCACGGTCACCGAACGCGACACGCTCACCGACTACGCGTCCCATCTGCTGTCCCTGGTCGACCTGTCGGCGATCCGCCCCCTGAAGGTGGTCGTGGACGCGGGCAACGGCATGGGCGGCCACACGGTCCCGACCGTCTTCGCGGGCCTGCGGCTGGAACTCGTCCCCATGTACTTCGAACTGGACGGCACGTTCCCGAACCACGAGGCCAACCCCCTCGACCCCCGGAACATCGTCGACCTCCAGGCCCGCGTGGTGGCCGAGGGCGCCGACCTCGGCCTGGCCTTCGACGGCGACGCGGACCGCTGCTTCGTCGTGGACGAGCGGGGCGCGGGCGTCTCCCCGTCGGCGGTCACCGCCCTGGTCGCGGCCCGGGAACTGGCTCGCAACGGTGGCCGGGGCACGGTCATCCACAACCTGATCTCCTCCCTCTCGGTCCCCGAGGTCGTACGCGAACACGGCGGCACCCCGGTCCGCACAAGGGTCGGCCACTCCTTCATCAAGGCGGAGATGGCCGCACACGGCGCGATCTTCGGCGGCGAGCACTCCGCGCACTACTACTTCCGCGATTTCTGGAACGCCGATACGGGCATGCTCGCCGCCCTCCACGTCCTGGCCGCCCTCGGAGGCCAGGAGGAACCCCTCTCGGCCCTGGTGTCCCAGTACAACCGCTACACCGACTCGGGCGAGATCAACTCCACGGTCGACGACCAGCAGGCCCGGACGGCGGACGTGCGGGCAGCGTTCGCCACCCGCGAGCACGTGACCACCGACGACCTGGACGGCCTCACGGTCACGTCCCCGCACTGGTGGTTCAACCTCCGCCCCTCCAACACGGAACCGCTGCTGCGCCTGAACGTCGAGGCGGGCGACGAGGAGACGATGACGGCGGTACGCGACGAGGTCCTGTCGATGATCCGCAGGCAGCCGGGGACCTCGGCATAGCCGTCCGCCCCTCCACCCCGTCCGGCCCCTCCGGCGTTTGAGGAGCGGGGTCCGGGGCGGAGCCCCGGTTACGGGAAGGGGCGGGGAGGGGAACAGGCGCGGGGCGCCCGGCCCCCCCCCCCCCCCCGGCCCCCCCCCCCCCCCCCCCCCCCCCCCCCCCCCCCCCCCCCCCCCCCCCTACG